>DCFR01000032.1 GCA_002319815.1 Megamonas sp. UBA1799 | reverse complement strand
CGGTAATTTCATTGTACTATAAACACCTATTCACCACTTTCAAAACTTGACCGGTTTGGCTGCGTCATCCTTAATGCCATCTATAACTTGGAGACTCAAAAATATGACGGAACCCTTCGACACCGGAGATGCCAGTGGTCGTTTTCTCCTGACCATCCTCGCCGGCGTTGCCGATCTCGCACGCAGCAGCATTCTGGATCGTATGTGGCTTGGTGCAAATCGAGCCGCTGCAGCTGGAAGTGTCGCCGCTAAAGCCCATGTAAAAATTACTATCCGATATAAATTTGGACATTCTCCCTCTATATTACCGATGTTATCATCCGCACGGACACCCGTGCAGATGATAACATCGGTAATATCCACAACGGTTGCCTACAACGCACCGTCGGTTGACCAAAATTCTATTGAAATTTATCAGCCAGGGTACGAAAGGTATCGTCCTGTTGTGGCATATCATTTCACCTACTTCATTATTTTTGCTGCGTTTGCTGTTTAGCTAATGTTGTCTGCAGGGCAGTAAGCATTACCTCTGCAGATGGTTCCTGCCCTGTCCAGAGTTTAAAGGCTGCTGCGCCCTGACCAACGAGCATTTCCTCGCCGTTCAAAATTTGATGGCCGTATTCGGCTGCTTTTTGTAGAAATAACGTTTTTGACGGCGTATAAATAATATCATAAACAAACGCAGCCGGATTTAATTGTTCCCAGGGAACCGGCGGCATCGCATCGTCATGGGGAAACATACCCAGCGGCGTAGTATTAACGAGCAGATCGGCCTGTACCAGCTCGGCAGTGAAAGACTCCTGCTGCCAATGGAAAAGCCGAATATCCATATATTTACGAAAATACGTCACTAAATCCGCTGCTTTATCGGGATTACGCACCCCAATCGTCAGGCGGACAGCATGCTGTTTTATGAGTCCCCAGATAACGGCCCGGGCGGCTCCACCTGCGCCCAAAACAACCACTTTTTTACCGGCAATAGAAAAACCATGCTTCTCCAATGCCGAAACAAAGCCAAACACGTCGGTGTTATACCCTTTTAAACAACCATTATCATTCACAACAGTATTGACGGCGCCAATCGCCTGCGCATCTTCATCCAGGGTATCCAACAACGGCAGGATATTGGTTTTGTGAGGAATAGTAACATTAAAGCCACGAAAATTCAAACTCCGTAAACCGTTTACTGCCTCTGTCAACACATGACTTTTTACCGGCATTGCAATGTATACATAATCAAGGTTTGCTGCTAATAATGCCTGATTATGCATAACCGGTGATAGCGAATGAAGAATTGGATCGCCGATGACACCAAGATTTTTCGTATTTCCTGTATACATGGTTTCCTCCTGCTAAGTATATTCTCTCATATTTTTTAAAATTTTTATTAATTTAATTTTGCCAAGAGGCAAATTATATTCTGTTTCTTAGCTACAACCGGGATTTTGAAGTAAATAATGTCTTTTTGCCGATTCAAACAGACTGCTGCCAGGATCGTGTCTCACAGGGTATCAAGCCCAACATCATTGCGCAGCTGGATTGCTTCGGCAATATGACGGTCCTGAATATCCCCTGATTGATCCAAATCCGCAACAGTGCGCGATACTTTTATGATACGGTCATATGAACGCGCCGATAAATTCATTTTCTTAAAAACCAGCCCCAAAAGATTCTGTGCGCCGGTGGTCAGGTGACAAGTTTTCCGTAACATAGCATGACTCATCTGTGCGTTGCAAAAGATCTTATAGTCGGCCAGCCGTTGCATTTGCAGGTCCCGAGCCTTCGTCACCCGCTGCCGAATGGCAGCTGAGGTTTCGGCTGGCTGAACGGAAGTCAGTTCGTTATAGGCAACGCGCGGTACCCGGATATGTATATCAATGCGGTCCAGCAGCGGTCCTGATATTTTGCGCGTATAATGTTTAATCTCATTCGGCGTGCAGTTACACGCCTTATCTGCATCACCGAAGAAGCCGCACGGACAGGGATTCATTGCTGCGACCAGAATCATGCGGGACGGGAAGGTTAAAGAGGCATGCACGCGTGAAATTGTAACCACTCCATCTTCTAATGGCTGCCGCAGGGATTCCAGCGTTGACTTGCTGAATTCCGGCAGCTCATCCAGAAACAACACGCCATTATGGCTCAGCGTTACTTCGCCAGGTTTGGGAATGCTGCCGCCGCCAATCATAGCCGTAGCCGAAATGGTATGATGCGGGCTGCGAAAGGGCCGCTGTTCAATCAGACCGCTGTTATTCTTCAAAAATCCGGCGATACTGTATATCTTTGTAACCTCCAATGCTTCCTGCTGCGTCATGGAAGGCAGAATCGAAGGCAAGCGGCGGGCCAGCATCGTTTTGCCTGAACCGGGAACTCCGGCCAGCAGAACATTGTGCCCGCCGGCAGCGGCGATTTCCAAAGCACGTTTTGCAATGAACTGTCCCTGTACATCAGCAAAATCATCCTGCAAAGAATCATCGGCCAGTGACAATCCCTGGTCCGGCGGCTGCGCCGGAGCACAATCCTTTTTCCCGGTGAGAACATCAATTAAATCCGCCAGATTGCGAATCGCATACACGGTTAACCCTTGCACCAGCAACGCTTCGTTGACATTAGCCCCAGCGACAAACAGCTTGGTAAATCCTTTGGCGCGGGCATTTATCGCCATGGGCAGAATGCCATGGACACTGCGCAGTTCCCCTTCCAAAGATAATTCAGCGGCAAAAAGGCAATGCTCGGTTTTTTCTTGTGGAATCACTCCATAAGCCGTTAAAAGGCCGATGGCAATGGGCAGATCAAGACCGGGACTATCTTTGCGTACATCCGCCGGAGCCAGATTGATCGTCACTTTTTGCTGGCGAACCTTAATTCCGGCATTTTTAATCGCCGTGCGAACTCGCTCTTTGGATTCTTTAACCGCCGTATCCAGCAGCCCGACAATATCAAACGCGGGGAAGCCATAAGAGACATCCACTTCCACATCAATCAAAATTCCGTCTACACCGAAGGTGGTCGAGCCGTACGTTTTTGCAAACAAAAGGATCCCTCCTCAGTTATATCCCTGCCAACGGCAAAATAAATGATTAGGCACATGCAACGCATCACAAATTTTACCGACCATCATATCAACCAGATCAGCCAAGGTGGCTGGACGTCCATAAAAAGCCGGGCAAGCCGGAATAATGCGTACATTCAGCCGGGCCAGTTTTAACAGATTTTCCAAATGAATGGCATTCATCGGCGTTTCCCGCGGAACCAAAAGCAGCGGGCGGCCCTCTTTTAATGTGACATCGGCAGCCCGGGTTAAAAGATTATCGCCAATGCCATTGGCAATACAGCCAGCGCTTTTCATGCTGCAAGGAACAATGATCATCGCATCCAGCAAAAAAGAACCGCTGGCAATCGCAGCCGTTATATCGTCAATATCATAAAGGACATCAACTCTGGGCAAAAATTGTTCCCGTGTTACGCCACACTCATATTCCATAACTTTCCAGCCGCTGTGCGTCACCACGGCATGAATTTCATGCCCTTCCTTTTTCAATACCTCCATGAGCCGCAGACCATAAATGCTGCCGCTGGCTCCGGTAATCCCCACTACAAACCGCATGCTTTTCCTCCTATGCATGGACCTCAAAAGCATTTTCAAACTGCTGAATCGTCCATTTTCCTTCTTGAGAAAAATAAATTTCTATAACATCAAAACGGCAGAGCGTTTCTTCAAGCTGCTGCTGCCGTAAATACCAATATGCGGTCCGGATAATTTTTTGCTGTTTAAGAGCATTCACGGCTGCAGCCGGAGTTCCGTACCGCAAACTGCGCCGCGTCTTCACTTCAATAAAAACCAAACAGTCGTTTTGTCGGGCAATCAGATCAATTTCGCCCAGCGGCGTACGGAACTGGCGTTCACAAATCTGATAGCCATGCGCCGTCAGATATTCCGCCGCAATGTTCTCGCCTCGGTTCCCCAATAATTTTGTATTCATGGCACACCCCTTATAAATGAATGGGCGGCGCTGTCTTTTTTGCTTTTTTGTCCATGCGGTATACATAAGCTAACACTTCGGCAACCGTCGTATAAAGCTCGGCCGGAATTTCCTTATCCAGCTCTAACGCCATAAGTAAATTTACCAAAGATTTATTCTGATAAACCGGTATGACATTTTTTTGCGCCGCCGCTAAAATATTTTCCGCCACATAGCCTTTGCCCTTGGCAATCACTTTCGGCGCGGTGTCCATTCCCGGAGTATATTGAAGCGCTACCGCTTTTTTTTCTTCTTCAGCAGCAATTTCCGGCGTTGCCGTACGCAGCAGTTCATCCTTTTTTGTCATGATAAGGCAGCCCCCGCGACACCCACTTTCAAATCAGTCAGTTCCAAGACCGAATCCTGAAAAGACGCTTTAAATTCAGGAATATATTCCTGAAAACCCTGCACGGCTTCCGGTTGCGAAAAAAATAACCGGACATTCAGCTTATGCGTTTCATAAATCCGGCAAGTCAGCTCTACCGCGCCAATGTTTTCTGTCAGCAGGCAAAGCCGCAGCCAGGTTTCCCTTTTTCCGGGTTCTCCCGTATTGGCTTTTCTCTGATCATCATCATAAATATGCAAATAAGCCGGATAACTTTGCTGCTGCCCGTTTTTTCCCAAATAAATTGGCAGCATAAAATTCATTGACCGCTGCCCGTCAACAGTTTGTGTAGGTTCGCCCTCCATCGTACTTTTCATTGTCGCCGCAAAATCAGCTATATTTTTACTGGCAGTTTTTAAAGTTTGTGCATTTTGTTCCTTAATAGAAGCCAGATCACACAATTGCATAAACGCCCATAATTTTGGTAAATTTTCTATCTGCCGATGCGATGCCTGCTGCACTGCCGCCGGGATATTCTTCTGACACAATCTGAGCAGCAGCTGTAATTGTTTGGCATCCTTCTCCGGCAAAACTGTTTGTTTGCCATTGATAAAATTCTGCAGCAGAACCTGATCCTGGGGACTCATAGCCGCATCTTTAAGCAGCAGCGTCGCCAGATTCTTCATGGTATCCATCATTTGCGGTGTATTCGGCAGCACCGTCGGCATCTGCTGCGCTGCCGGAGTTCCCGGCAGGCCTGGTTTATTCGGCAGAATCGTTTCGGCTGGGGCCTTCGCTGTCGGCAAACTGGATTCATTGCCCTTCGTTGGCAGCGATGTCGAATTCGGTTCAGCCGGCAACTGTGTTGCTGTGTCTTTTCCACCATTTTGCTGCGCTGTCTCCGGTTGTGTCGTAAGCGTCTGCGGCTCTGCTGCCGGCGGCAAAGTGGTTTTGCCCGGAACGGGGATTTCTGCCGCCGCAGTTTTCGGAGAATCTGCCGTTGACCGTGCAGCGTCGCGGAGTCCGGACTCTGGTTCTGTCAAACGATCATTTGTTGTTCTGGCCGACAGCTCCGGAGTCGATTCTTTTGTACCCTGTTTCTGCATTGCCGTTGTGGTGCTGCTCGTATTTTGATCTTCTGCCCCCATGGACTTCGCCGTTGTATCCGCAGACTGCGCCGGCATCTTCCCCAAAGGCTCCGCTGTCTCATCACTGCCGTTGGCCGGCAGGAAGCAGCGCAGCAATTGCTGTAAAAAATAAAGACCGTTCTCCTGCCCGTTGCGCGCAAAAGACGCCGCAGTAAAAGCATTTGACGTCAACAGCCGCTGTAAATCTGCCGGCAAATCCGTCAAAGAACGCGTATCCAGCAATTGAAAAGCCATTTTATGTAAAAGTACCGGTTCCAATGACGCATGACTTTCTGTCAACAATGCCTTAAAATTTTGCAGCAAAGCAGACATTTCATCACTCAGATTCGTAGTCGTGCCGCGTTCACTCATCGTTCCTAACTGCGACAGCATCCGGGCCAGGCCTGTCAGCTGCTCCATGGAAAAGCGCTGGCTCTCCACCGTACTGCCCAGCCCTTCCAACAGCGTCGTTTGTAAAGAAAAAGACTGCTTCAGAATATTCTGTACCAATTTCTGAATCTGCTGCGGCATTAATTCAACTCCGTCTTCCTGCTGCGCGGCTATTTTCGACAACACCTCCGCCATATTCGCAACCGAATTTTTTAAAGAAACATTCGTTTGCGGTGCAAAAGGAGATGCAGAGTCATCACCACGCCGGGCTACCCCAGTCGTCGTACTTGTTTCCGGTGTCCGCCGTACCGGCTGAATATTCGTTGGTAAAGCGGTTGGATTTGTTTCCATCGGCATTCGATTTCACCTCAGAATAAAATTCTTTATTGCATGGATCGGATTGGTTCAAAGGAACGGCGATGTATCGGACACGGCCCTAGTTTACGAATGGCTGCCAGATGCTGCGCCGTACCATATCCTTTATGTTGTGCAAAACCATAGCCAGGGTACTGTTCATCATACTTCAGCATCAAACGGTCACGCGTTACCTTCGCAATAATAGATGCCGCCGCAATCGAAGCCGACTTCGCATCCCCGCGAATAATCGACAGAGAAGGAATCGATAACCGATCCAAAGGCACTGCATCAATCAATACTTTTTGCGGCTCTGGATGTAAAGAAAAAATGGATTCGTACATACCATTGATCGTTGCCTGATAAATATTAATGCGATCAATGGTTTTTTCATCAATCACCGAACAAGCTACCGCTATCGCCTTTTCCTGAATCAGATCATACAGCGTATCGCGCATTTTTGCTGACAGTTTTTTCGAGTCATTGATTTTCGGCAAAAACAAACCAATCGGCAAAATGACGGCAGCAACAACGACCGGACCCGCCAAAGGACCGCGTCCCGCTTCATCCACTCCTGCCACATATTGCAGGCTCTCTTGCTGCGCCTGATACTCATAAGAATACAACGCATCCACCCTTTGCCGTTCCTGCTGCGTGCGCTCAAAACGGGCTAAAATGCGCTGTACGGCCAAACGTTGATCCTGCCGCAATGCATCCAGAGTTAAAGCATCCGGCGTTCCGGCAAGAAACAACTGTTCTATAGATCTTATCGTCATTTTAGCTATATCCATTAAATTTCAGCCTCTTTTTTTAACCCATCCGACGGCGGGATATCCAGACTGATGCGTCCCATCTTGCCGGAACGAAACTCCGTCAGCAGCACGCGCTGTGCCTTTTCCAGGTCAACAATACCGCCCTTTAATAAACAGCCGCGTTTACGGCCAATGAGATTCAGCAGTGCGCTGCCATCCGCAGGAATATCGTCCGGCGTCAATTGATAGCGCTCGCAGACACGCGCCGGATAGGAGCGGCACAAAAGCGTGGCAAGGCGATTGACGACCTGTTCCATATCATATACTTCATCGCTGACCGCTCCGGTAAAAGCCAGATTTAGGCCAACTACGGGATCTTCAAATTTTGGCCAGAGAATACCCGGCATATCTAACAGTTCCAAATTTTTCCCAATTCGGATCCACTGCTTACTGCGCGTTACGCCGGGACGGTTTTCCGCCTTTGCCTTATTGACCCCGGCCAAACGATTGATCAAAGAAGATTTCCCCACATTTGGAATACCCAGAACCATAATGCGGGCGGCTCTGGCCCTTGCGCCCTTGCGCATCAGCCGTTCGGTTTTTTCTTTAGCCAATGTTTCCGCCAGATGCACTAATTGTTTGGTTCCCTTGCCGGTCATGGAATCAATAGCTACGGCTGCCAGCCCTTTCTCCTGAAAATAGGTCAGCCATTGTCTGGTCAGGACCGGATCCGCCAGATCCACCTTATTCAGAACAATCAACCGGGGTTTGCCGGCAACAATTTCCTTTAAAAGCGGATTAGCGCTGCTGTAAGGAATTCTCGCATCTAAAAGTTCAACGACCACATCCACTAATTTTAAATTTTCTTCAATCAGCCGTTTTGCCTTGGCCATATGGCCGGGGAACCATTGAATCCCCGGACCATCTATTATATGTTCATGTTCTGTCATTTTTTGCACCCTTTCATTCATTACGCACTGGTTATTTTAATGATTTTTCTTCTTACTATTATCATCACATTACAGGCCCAATTCTACTGTTATTGCCTGCCTAATCTCTTCTTTGGAGCCATCATCCGAAAACTTGACTGACATTTTTATCAAAAAAATCATCTACCTATAATTAAGGATAGATGATTTTGATACTTTAGTCAACGCCGCTATGGTATTTATATGCTGACAACAGTTTTTCAGTAAGTGTATCTGGTTCTAAAATATAGTACTTGCCGCCTGCTATTTTTTATCAAGATAGTTCATGAGACGGCTTATAAAATAAAAACTGCCGGATATCTTGGCCATGATATCCGGCAGCATGTCAGTACTTTGCCGACAGGCTGACTAACCGTGCGTTTAGGCTACAGCCTGCATCCTGCTTTCGTATGCTATTTCTGGATTGCCTTGAATGCCGACGCCTGCGCTGTCATACCGCGTTCAGAAGCTAAGCGCTCAATGGAAGATGCGCCAAAGAAGCCATCAATTTCCGGCACATGTTTGATTACATACTCAGCGTCTTCCGGATCGGCAATCGGACCGCCGTGACAGATAACCATCAGGTCCGGATTGACTTTGCGTCCCGCCGCAATGATGCCGCGGATTTTCTCACAGCAATCATCCAATGTCACGGCGGTTTCTGCGCCAATGGATCCCTTTGTTGTCAAGCCCATATGAGCGACAAGAATATCGGCGCCCGCTTCTGCCATGGCCCGCGCCTGCTCCGGATCAAATACATAAGGGCATGTCAGCATATCCAGCTCATGCGCTTTATGAATCATATCAACTTCCAATCCATACCCCATGCCGGTTTCTTCCAGATTCGAACGGAATTTGCCATCAATAAGACCCACGGTCGGGAAGTTTTGTACACCATTAAAGCCCTGATCCTTCAGTTGCTGCAAGAAGATATCCATAACCCGGAACGGATCGGTACCATTGACTCCGGCCAATACCGGCGTTTTCTTGACAATCGGCAGAACTTCCTGTCCCATTTCCTGTACAATCTTATTCGCATCACCATACGCCAGCAAGCCCGACAAAGAACCGCGTCCCGCCATTCTGAAACGGCCGGAGTTATAAATGATCAGCATATCGACATCGGCTTTTTCACTGCATTTCGCCGTAATGCCCGTACCTGCTCCGACACCAACGAGAATTTTTCCATTGGCTACCTGTGCTTTGAAGTCCTTGATAATCTCTGCTCTCGCTTTTTTTAACATGATTGTGCCCTCCCTAATAAATATTGATCCCGTTACACTATGCTTCTTCCATCAATGAGATCAGTTTTTTTGCCGCGGTTATGGCAAATTTATCATCATTGATATGGTTATCCATTTCTATAATCTCGACTAAAGGATTATGGATCTTTTCCTTCAGCGTGCTGAAAAGCGCTTGTCGTTCTTCCGGACCATTAAAGGGCTGGCCTTCCGCATCAATCATGGAAATTCCCTTCTGCGGCAACAGCAAGGCCATTTTTTCGTCAGCCTGCGTCCATTTCTCGGCCAGTTTCAGCCCAATTTTGACATTTTCGGCAACGGTCGTGCGCATCAACGTTACGGTTGGGTTATGCTTATAAAGCTTGCGTCCCATAAATTGTTCCGGCACGGTCTCCATCGGACCGAAATTAACCATATCACACGCTCCCACGGATACGACTTGCGGCACTTTATTGCGAATGGCCGCCTCACAGCGGGTTTCCCCTGCCGCCAGAACGCCGCCGACGATTTCATCGCACCATTCGGTGGTCGTCAGATCCAGCACGCCTTTAAAGTAGCCCGCATCAATCAAGGATTCCATCGTACGTCCGCCTGTGCCTGTGCAATGAAAAACCAACACTTCATAACCATGCGCTTCCAGACATTCCTTGGCCGTATTGATGCAGGGCGTTGTTACCCCAAACATCGTGGCCGCTACCAGAGGCTTTGTATCTGCGGTATCAGCCGGTAGTTTTTCTTCCAATCCCACCATACCCGCGATAGCCAGAACAGCCTTCCGATAAATCATTCTGGCAACCTTATTCAACCCGGCAACATCGACAATAGAAGGAATCATAACAATATCACTGGTGCCCACATATTGAGCAACGTTGCCGGAAGCCATAGTCGATACCATAACTTTCGGCACTCCCAGCGGCAGCCCCCGCATAGCCGGCGTCACCAAAGAAGTTCCGCCGGATCCTCCAAAGGAGAGGATTCCATCAAACTTCTTTTCTTGATAAAGCTTGGGAAGCAGCACCTGCATTCCCTTCGCTAAGGCATCAGTAGCCGTAGCCCGATCTTTTTTTGCCGCCAACTGCCGGATGTCATAACCCGCTGCTGCAGCAACAACATCATTGTTCACCTCCGGTTCAAAAGACGGTTCAAAAACACCGGTATGAATCATCAATGTTTTTAAGCCAAGACTCTCAACCATCTTTTTGACATAAGCGAATTCAATTCCCTTCGTATCAAAAGTTCCCGCGATTGCTATTGTTTTCACCATACTCCTCCTTCCAGGCCTCCGGTTCATTCTTGTTTCACAAAATAACAAAAGGCAGAACCTTCAGCTGTTAACTAGATTCTACCTCTATTTCATCTTGTTCTAAATGTGTTTATATTATGTATTATTGTTTTTATATTATATTTTATAGCTATATCATAACTTTTTCTTGTCTTTATATTATTTTTACGATAATTATGACATATTTGTTTACTCTTGATTATTATTTTTATATATTTTTGGCGATACCCCGACGTATTTATGAAAGATTTTTGAAAACTGCACATAGTCCGGGTAACCAACTTTTTCCGCGATTTCCTGGCAGTTCATAGGTCCCCTAAGCCATGTCTTGGCTTTATTCATCCGATATTGAATCAGATAGCTCGTAAAATTCATACCAGTTTCTTTCTTGAAACGAATAGACAAATAGGAAGATGACACATGCGCCACTAACGCTAGATCCCGCAGTTGGATTGGCTGATCAAAATGCTCGCCAATGTAATCTTTTACAAAATCAGCATATCCCCCGGCATAAACAGACCCTTTTAACAGATTGGTGATCGCAGTTGAATCCTCCGGACCGCTTTTGAACATCCGCGTCGTTTCCAGAATTGCTTTTTCCGCCGGAATCCGATCAAAAGTAGACCCGCCAATATATCCCTGGCAACTCGTATTTTGATAAATATATTCTAATTCGCTCGGCGTGCTGATACTTCCCGCATAGATCATGCGAATAATATCCGGATAATGATCTGTGCAATATTGGAAGATATCGTCCGTCATAGAGCGAGCTTCATTCAGAGAAAAATAGCGTTTTGCTCCCATCATACCGCCCTTGGTTAACCCCAGATGAACACAGATGACATCTGCGCCTGCGGCCAGCATCTGCTGACATTCCTCTTTGGTCGTCACAAAAGCAATGGTAAATAAATCCAGTATATGCGCCAGCCGGACGGCTTCCACTTCGGACTGAAAAGAAGTGTTCTCTTCTGCCAATGCCTGGCGGAATTTGCCGTCAACCAAAGATAGCGTAGGATAGTTGACAATACCAGAAAAACCATTTTGTTGAATCAATTTAAGATATTCATAAATATGTATCGTCGGGTCACTGGCAAAAAGGCCAAAAAGAATTGGCATATCGGGAAGAATGGGAAAAAGTTCCTTTGTTCCCAGTTCCATAACAATTTCATTGTTGTTGCCACAGGAAAGATAACCAGCATATGAACTGCGTCCCATCAATCGATACTTGCCCGCACTCAGGGCCAGCAAAAAATCCCCGCCGCCCATAGCCACATATTTTGCCGTCATGCCAGAACCAACCGCCGCCCCAATGATATGCCCATTTACCCTTATTTGCGCCTGTAAGCGTTGTATAATTTCACTTCTGCCCATTTTATCTCCCACTCACTGCATGTTGATCTCGATACTCTGCGCTTGATCCGGCCATAGATCGGCTGATACGAACAACGCCTATACAATAAAGCAGCCGCTGACGCATTATCCAGAGCAATAACACATCGGCGGCTGTTGATGTCGCTTGTTGACGCTTTTCCATTGCGCGTTGCTGATAGTGATCCTCGCGCGCTGCTCTGCATAGCTGTACGCTGCCAGTAAAAACTATTGTTCCGCGGTTACCCGCAATAAACCTTACCGGACATAAACAACAAAATCAGCTTTACGCGGCGCCGCCTTGGGATAATCACCCAGACGGTAACCGAGCAGACAATGTCCAATGCCGGCATAGTCCCCCTGAATGCCCCAATCCTGAAGCATTTTTTTGCCTTCCGGACTATCAAATTCCTGCCGGGCGCGATTAATCCAGCAAGAATCAACGCCAATAGCATGGGCAGCATTCATAAGATTGCCCATGACCAATGCGCCGTCTTCGCACCAATTTGGCTGCGACCGGTCGGCTAACACCAGCACAACCGTTGGCGCGCCATAAAAAGGATCGCTGCTTGTTCCCAGAATAGCAGCATTCATTTTTGAGAGCTGCTGAATAATTTCCGGACGCTGAATGGCCACCATACGAACCGGCTGTGAACCATGTCCGCTTGGCGCAAACATGCCAGCCTGCAAAATAGTCTCCAGCTCCTGCTCCGTAATCTGTTTGGGCTGATAGCGGCGCACACTGCGCCGGTTCAACAATACTTGAATCGTTTCATTCATTTTTTAACCGCCTTTCTTTATGCAGCCTGACTTACCGCTGCTCGTAGTAAGCTTTACCAGAAGAAACCCTCGCCGGAAAAGAACCTACCGGCTATAGCATTCGCGTTTGCATGGCCCATTTCCTGCCGGACATCACAAATCGCGATTTTCGACCGGGTAAAGATACTGTCTACAGAAAAATAAAAATATGTTATAATAAATATATTATGATGAAAAAGGATGTGGAAGTTTCTTGGACAATCCCGAAGCCGGCTTATTGTTTTTCTTAATTTTATTGTGCACAGCAGCCAATGCCCTATTTGCACTTTCAGAAACGGCAATCTCGGAGAGCCGTAAAACCCGGTTGGAACGGCTAGCGGAAGACGGCAATACAAAGGCGCTGGCAGCGCTGAAGATTCTTGATGGGCCCGAACATATTCTTGCCGTCATGCAAATTGGCATCACGTTCATGAGCATACTACTAGGAACAACCGCCGGTGCTTTGATTGCGCCGCGGATAGCCAAAAGCCTCGTTTTTTTGCCCCATGCGGAAGCATTCTCTTTAATGGTCAGTATGATCGTCATTACCTACATCAACCTGCTATTTGGCGAATTTTTACCGAAAAAAATAGCCTTACAAGATCCGGAAAAAATTCTTCTTCGTTACGGAAAGATTCTGTTGAAAATAGAATTGATCAGTCGCCCGTCGGTGTCTTTTTTAGCCCGGTCGGCTAATATTGTTCTGCTGCTGTTTGGCATTAATCCCCATATCGAAGACACGGTTACGGAAGATGAGGTCAAAGACCTCATCGAGCAGGGAACGGAAGACGGCACGTTTGAAAAAACCGAACAAGCCATGGTTGACCGCATCTTTCATATGAGTGATCAGACCGCCTATTCGCTGATGACGCCGCGGACGCAAATGCTGTGGCTGGATTTGGAAGATCCGGCAGCATATAATCTGGCCTTGATCAAAGAACATCCCGATAACGTATTCCCTGTCGGCAAAAACAATCTGGATGATTTTTGCGGCATTCTGTACGCCAAGGATCTTTTAAATGCCGCCATTGAAAAACAGCCGCTGGTCCTGACCGAACATATTAAGAAACCATTGTTGATTCCCCGTTCAATGGAAACTTTCCGTGTGCTGGAAAAGTTCCGCAAAGAACATGTACGAGAAGCCGTAGTATTGGACGAATATGGCGGCGTTATCGGCTTCATTACCCTGAATGATATCATTGAAGAAATTATCGGTGATACCGTCGGCGACAGCGAACCTGATCCGATACAGGTGACCCAGCGGGATGAAAATTCCTGGTATATCGACGGTTTATTCTCTATTGACGATTTTAAGGAACGTTTTGCCCTTGACAAACTTCCCAATGAAGATAAAGATCATTATCAGACCATGGGCGGTTTTCTCACCTCATACTTTGGCTATATTCCCAAAGTGGCCGAAACCTGCACCTGGGAGGATCTGACCTTTGAGATCGTTGATATGGACCGGGCCCGGATTGATAAGATCCTCCTCACCAAAAAGCCAGTCCGTCCATCCGCCGCCCATAATCTGACCAATTCCGATTCTTCCTTATAAACCGCGCGCTTTTGCTCTGCTCTTACGGCAGGCAGAAGCGCTTTTATATTGCATGGCGCGGATGCGACGAAACAATCTCCACCGCTTTGGTGATTTCCTGAAAAATTTCTGCTTCCTGCTGGGTATCATAGAGATCAAGACGGGTATACACCTCTCCATTATTGGAGCTGCAATACCGCGGCGGTAAATGATTCAGCGCCAGTACCAGAATATCCTGTCGGCAGCGCGAACAGTGACAGCAGTCAGGAAATCTTTTCAATACCTGATCAATGCGCTCGTTCACAAAATTTTCCATCGTATTTTCCATTTAAATTACACCCTTTCTGCCTCTTGTTTATCCCCGTAAAAAGCAGTGAATTAATCCTTCAGCTGCCATGCACAGACAATGCTTTCCAGTCGATCCAACAACCCGAATAAAAGCAAGCCCACCAGGCTCAACACGACAATACCGGCATACATTTCCAGATAACTGACTCGCAGCCAGGCATCCATAATGAAATATCCCATACCATATTGGGTTCCATAGGTTTCGGTAAAAAACAACACTGAAATTGCGGTTGCCAATGCCACCCGGATAGCTGTA
The DNA here is from genome assembly GCA_002319815.1 of Megamonas sp. UBA1799. Lineage (GTDB taxonomy): Bacteria > Bacillota > Negativicutes > Selenomonadales > Selenomonadaceae > UBA1799. The sequence continues at coordinate 6,897 of DCFR01000032.1, read as the reverse complement.
ATAAAGTTAGGCAGCGAGGCAGGCCATAGCACATAATAAAAAATGCGTCCGAAGGATGCTCCCAAAGAATAAAACGGATAATAAATTTCCGACGGTATCGAACGAACACCGTCGCGTACGGCAATGATGACCTGAAATACAATGATCAAAAAAATCATTAGGATTTTTGCTGTCTCGCCTACACCGCATAAAAGCATTAGGATCGGCAGCAGCGCAATTTTTGGGATGGGGTATGTAAGATAGACCAGCGGCGATAAGAAACGATTGACGCGCGCAAAATACCCCATAAAAATGCCCAATGGAAAACCAACCAAAACGGCCAGCGTCAAGCCGGCTAAAATACGCCAGAGACTATAGACGCAATGCACGGCGATGGACTGAAAAAAAACATTTTGCAGGCAGATGGCGACATTCAGCGGCGAAGGTATGATCGGGACTTTGGCGATCGCAGCGATGAGCCACCAGAGCAACAGCAGCAGCACCGCCGCGGCAATATATTCCTCCCAGATTTTTTTTCTCATTGTTGCCGCCAGCCTTTTTGTATCAGATTATGCAGTTTCAGACTCATGGAAAAAAACTCTGGCGTTTGCCGAATATTCTTTCCGCCAAAAAGCGGATTTTCAATCAAAGTATCCACGTGTCCGGGCCCGTCACTTAAAACCACAATATGCTGCCCCAAATAAACTGCTTCTTCCACATAGTGCGTCACTAAAATTGTCGTAATGGCGGTTTCCTGCCAGAGCGTCAAAAAAACATCCTGCATTTCTTCCCGTGTCATCGCATCCAAAGCCGAAAACGGCTCATCCATCAACAGGATATCCGGCCGCAACAAAAAGGAACGGGCCAGCCCCACGCGCTGCTGCTGACCGCCGCTCAATTCCCGCGGGTATCTTTTCTCCAGACCAGTCAACTTTAAATGTTGCATGATTTCCCGAACCGACGCCGGGTTGACTTTTTTATGAGGCTCTTTTATTTTCAATCCCAGGCTGATGTTATTTTCCACATTAGCCCAGGGCAGCAACCCATAGTTTTGCGGAATAAAACCAATGGTGTCGCGGCGGGGATCAATGAGACGGCCATTCAGCGTTACCTCGCCGCAATAATCCTGAATAATGCCGGCTACAATCTTTAAAAGTGTCGATTTCCCACACCCGGAAGGACCAATCACGGCACAAATACTCCCCGTGGGAATCATCAGGTTCAAATGGGACAAAGCTAGTAAAGCGCCTGATTTTGATTGATATTTTACGGCCAAATCCCGAATGCTGATCATGGGGTCAGCAAATCTACAACCAGATCCTGATAAGAGTATCCGGTCGAAATCAATTGTTTCTTCTGCAGCCAGGCAATACAATCCGTTACATCGCTTTCCCGGGGTAAAGCGGCTTCATGATACTGCGGCAGCTGCAGCGCTTCCTTTGCCAACGGCGGAAAACCGCCTTTAGCAACCACCAGATCGATATAATCCGCACGATCCGTTTGATTTAAATAAGCCACTGCCTTATTATAAGCGCGATACATCGCCTTGAGCGCAGCCTGCTTGTCCTGTACTGTTTTGGCCGTAAACATCATAACGCCGGGATTAATTCCCAAATCATCTGAACCGGCCAGCAGCGAACAGCCGTTATACAAAGCCACGCTTGCCATCGGCTCAGGCAGCGTAGCTGCCGCTAGCTTGCCATTCTGCAGCATTTCCAACCGCGTCGGTATTTGCGGAATAACGACTTTATTGACGCTGTTCTCTGTCATACCTTGCGAATGCAGAATCTGATCCGTTACATATTCGATGATCGTATTTTTAGAAACCGCGATATCCTGCCCCTGCATATCGCGGACGGTCGCTCCATTCATCGATTTTCCCGCAATCAGCTTATAGCTGCCATCCGTCAGAGAAGTGATCCGGACATCAAAGCCGCCGGATTTGGCAAACGCCACCGCCAGTATATCGGAAACCGCCCCGTCCAGATTCCCGCTTTGCAGGGCCGAATCGCGATCCATAGCGCTCTTAAATGGCTGTAAATGAACCGTTATCCCTTCCTCAGCAAAAAAACCCTTTTCCTGGGCAATCAGTAAAGGCAGCGAGTCTATATCCGGCATCGTCCCAATCGTGAGCGTTTTTTCAGCGGCCGGACTCTCACTGCCGGTGGCTGCTGGATTGCCGCATCCGGCAACAACGAACATACACAAATAAAGCATGAGCAAGATTTTTCTCAATACTGATTCCTCCTTATACATTCACCGGTTATTTCGTCAATAAATTCTTGACGACAGCTACGCCCTGCGAAACATAATACGCAGCCTGATCCAGAATATCGGCATGATCGGCATATGCCGAAGCGGCCGCCTGTTTCATTTCTGTCACCTGCGTATGCACGGCATTCAAGTCCTGTAAATGATGGTCCACATCATTGAGCATGGTTTGCGCCTGATCAATGGAATCGCCCACAGCTGCCGCTGCTTTTGCTGCCTCGCCCCCCTGTTCCGCATTGTCCTTCTGGTCCTGTTGTCGTTCCTTTTCTTTACCCGTAACTTTATCCCATAATTTACCAACAGCTGAACCGGATTTAGCCTCTGCCTGAAGCTGATCATTTTTCCCCTGCGCCCGATCGGCTTGTGCCTGCAGATCCCGCTGCCGCTGCTCCAAATTTTTCTTTTCCTGTTCCAGCTGGGCACGCTGCGCCAGCAAAGACGTTTTTTGTTCTTTTAACGCAGCTTCCCGCTGTGTCAGCGACTGTTCCTGCTGCAGACGGTCATTTTCTGTCAGTTGCTGCCTATCATGATAATAACCAGCCAAAAGGAAACCGCACAGCAACGCCGCTGCAAACACACTGAAAAGAACCGCATATTTCTTGCGGCGGTGATGTTTTGAAGCCACAGTAACCGGAGGAACCGTCTGATGCTCTTTCCCCAGCGGATCCAGTTCGCGAACCGCTTTTCGATCCGCCGAAGCCGCGGGAAGCATAATCTCCGTGCGGTCCAATGGCGGCATACTCTGCGTTGTCTGCGGCACGGATGAAGACGGATCATTGGTTGCTTTCATTTTTCGCCTCCCGCATTGCCATCGCTGCATGCTCTTTTTGCATGGTTTCGCACAGACGCCGCAAGGTCCACAAAGTATTGAACGGCGTCACCACTGCTTTATAACGTATCGGCGCAATATGCGCCTCATGAAATGCCCGCAGCACTTGATCCAGCCGCTTATTCTTGATATTGTGCAGCAACATGACTTCATGGGGAAAGGAAAAACCATCGCCGGCCATATCCTGTAGCTGAAACCCCTTAAGCCCCAAAAGATACCCTATTTTTTGTGCCCAGGCATCATCCGGCAATACTTGAACCGGTATTTGCAAGGCATGCAGCGTCTGCCTGATTTGTTCCTCCCGATTAGAATCCTGAAAATGATACAAAAGTACTTTCTCCCGCAAACTACGCGCCAATCCTAACTCACCTCAAAATTATAATTCAGATTCATAAAAGAAAACATCTGGTATCCATTATAACACAAAAGGCAGGAATCTTCCTCCTGCCTGCTGTCTGAAATACTTTTTTCTATTATGTGCTGGTCTCAGTTAAATTTGTTCTACAAAAAATTTATTTAGCCGCACGCCCAGCCATGCCGCCAGCAACGCTTTGATTACATCGCCGGGAATAAAAGGTAAAACAGCTGCCAGCAACGCCTGCATCAAACTCAGATGCATGAACCACATTAAAGAAGCTGTTCCGCCGATATACGTCAACGGAATGCCAATCAATACCGCCGCCAAACTGTAACGTTTAAAAGAAATCGAACGTCCCTTAAAAAGACTAACCAGCGGATACGCCATAATAAACGCGATTAAAAAACCGCCCCGCGGTCCGAAAATCTCACCAATTCCTGCTGCGCCGCCGACAAAGACCGGCAAACCAGCCGCGCCAATCGCCGTATACATCAGCATAACCACTAAAACCTGACGCGGCGTCAGAATGAAAGCCGTCAGATTCATGGCTATGGTAAGTGCTGTAACCATTGCGGATGCAAATGGCAGCGGAAAAGATATATACGCCGAAATGCAAAGCAATGCCACACAAATTGCCATTTTCGTCAGGCTATGCACATCAAAAATATTTTTGTTGCCCTGTTCCATATCAGCATCCAACTCCCTTATCACTACTATATTATATGCAATCTGCTGCGAACAGTCAACTCGGATGCTTTTTTTAGTTAACAAAAAATATTGCAGCCGGTAAAAAACCGACTGCAATATTAGAAAACACTATCTGTTAAATTTTCTGCATCAAGTCGCGAACCTGCTGCGTACGTGCGGCCGTATTTTTACGAACCTCTTCCGGATCCACCTGAACCCGGGCAACGCCGGTTTCCATAGCGGCTTTAGCCACAGCTGCCGCAACGGCAGGCGCAACTTTGGGATCAAATACGGACGGAATCACATGATCCTCACGCAATTCCTCATCCGGAACTAAATTGGCAATAGCGTACGTAGCTGCCTTTTTCATCTCTTCGTTGATCTGACGGGCCCGGACATCAATAGCACCGCGGAACAGTCCCGGGAATACCGATACATTGTTCACCTGATTTGGCGCATCGGAACGGCCGGTGCCTACAACACGTGCGCCAGCAGCCTTCGCCGCATCATAACTGGTTTCCGGAACCGGATTCGCCAATGCCAGCACCACGGCGTCAGGCGCCATGCTGCGGATAATTTCCGGTGTGAATACCCCTGCTTTGGAAACACCGATCAAAATATCAGCACCAGCAGCAGCCACAGCCAGACCACCCTGCAGTTTCTGCTTGTTCGTTTTGTGCAGCAGCTCTGCCTGGACCCGGTTGACTCTTCCCATATCCATGCCTTCGTACATCATTCCCTTGGAATTCAGCATCGTGACATTCGCCGCTCCCATATTCAAAAGCAGAGCAACAATCGCCGTACCGGCGGCTCCGGCTCCATTGACGACAATCTTAACCTGTGGCAGTTCTTTTTTAACCAGGCGCAAAGCCCCCAATACTGTTGCCGCACAGGCAATGGCCGTACCATGCTGATCATCGTGGAATACCGGAATATCCATCTTGGCTTTCAATGCATCTTCGATATCATAGCATTTCGGCGACTCAATATCTTCCAGATTAATGCCGGCAAAATTCGGCTGCAAGTAACGCACCGTTTCAATAAACTTATCTTTATCCGTCACATCAAGACAAATAGGAACCGCATCTACATCGCCAAACACCTTGTACAGAATAGACTTGCCTTCCATGACCGGCAGGCCGGCTTCCGGACCAATATTCCCCAGCCCCAGCACCCGGGTGCCATCTGTTACTACCGCTACCATATTGCCGCGGCAGGTAAGTTCAAAGGACAGATCCTTTTCCTTGTGAATTTCCCGGCATGGCTCAGCTACGCCCGGCGTATAAAGAACGCTAAGATCATGCGCATTTTCCAATTTCACTTTAGGGATCGTTGCCAATTTTCCATTATGCAGCCTGTGGAGCTGCAAAGCTTCTTCATTTAAATCCATCATTACCACCTTATCCTTTCGACTATCCAATCTAAAATGTTACACTTTTTTGCTTTTTTTGAATTAATACCTTTTATTAGTGTTACTTATTTTCATATTATAGCTTGATAAATAACAGATGTCAAACAAATTTTTTGAAAACTTTTTATATAAAAGCAAGTGAAATGAAAGAAGATATCGTCCTTAATCCGCAAATAACTGACGAGAAAGCTGTATCATTTTAACATCCGGGCTACTGTTTTGCCAATCAATGAGGGCGCTGGGCACAGCCGTACAATCGCGCAAAAGTCCGCCCATAGCCAGGCGACGTTTCAGCTGCCGCGCCGTGCCGGCCGCGCCGTCAAAAATCTGTATGCTGCTGCCGGCGACTTCCTGTATCATCGGACGGACAAAAGGATAATGCGTACATCCCAGTACAATGGCATTGAGTTTCTTTCCCTGCAGCACAGAAAACCGCTCCTGCAAAAAAGCCTTCAGGTTGTCGGAAGCAAGCTCTCCACGTTCGACAAATTCCGGCAATCCGGGGCAGGGCAGTTTCAGAATTTCCGCCTGTTCGCGGTAAGATTCCATAAGGCGGGCAAATTTGCTCTCCCGCAAGGTAGCTTCTGTGGCCATGACGGCAACCGTACCGTGCGGATTTTTCAAAACAGCCGGTTTTAACGCCGGCTCAATCGCGATGATGGGCAGCTCAGGATATTTACGCCGCAGGTATGCGCCGGCTGCACTGGAAGCCGTATTGCAGGCAATCACGACGGCCTTGACTTTTTGCGCGATTAATATCTCAAAAGCCGTTTCCGTCAAGCGCTCAATTTCTTCTGTGCTCCGGCCGCCATAAGGCGCATTTGCCGAATCGCCATAATAAATATAATTTTCGTTGGGCAGCAACGCGGCAATTTCCCGCAAAACGCTGATGCCGCCCAGCCCGGAGTCAAAAACACCGATCGGCCGATTATTATCCATACATTCATTTCCTTTCATATAACACAAAAGCCCGGATGCTCGATCCGGGCTGATTCATCTTGGAGGCGACACCCAGAGTCGAACTGGGGAATAGGGGTTTTGCAGACCCCGGCCTTACCACTTGGCTATGTCGCCGTACAAAGCAAAAGCATCTGTAAAAGCGCTCCTGCCGATTATTTAATTGGAGGCGACACCCAGAGTCGAACTGGGGAATAGGGGTTTTGCAGACCCCGGCCTTACCACTTGGCTATGTCGCCGCTTGGAGCGGAAAACGGGACTCGGACCCGCGACCCCCACCTTGGCAAGGTGGTGCTCTACCACTGAGCTACTTCCGCAAAAATACAATGGCGACCCGAATGGGACTTGAACCCATGATCTCCGCCGTGACAGGGCGGCATTCTAAACCAACTGAACTACCGGGCC
>DCFR01000084.1 GCA_002319815.1 Megamonas sp. UBA1799 | reverse complement strand
AAAGAGCAGGCAATCGCCGTCGTGCGGGATGCAATGAAAAATCCGCATCTGGCCGGGCTGCATGTTGTCAGCGGCCTGCATCCGGATTGGTCGTTTGAAGATTATCTGGATATTTTACAGGCGCTGCATGAGACCTTTCCTTCCTTGTATATCAAGGGTTTTACCGGAGTTGAGATCACGCATTTTTCCGAGATATCCGGTCTGTCGGTCCGCACCGTGCTGGAACGGCTGCGGGATATAGGCGGGCTGCAGGCCATTGCCGGCGGCGGCGCTGAGATTCTGTCGGACCGGGTTCGCGGCGAGCTTTGCCCGCATAAAGCGTCGGCGGATGAATGGCTGGAAGTGGCCCGTATCGCGCATACCATGGGCATCAAGTCAAATGCCAGCATGCTTTATGGGCATATTGAGACGCTGGAAGAACGGGTGGATCACTTGTTGAAACTGCGCGCGCTGCAGGATGAGACCAATGGATTTCAGACCTTTATTTGTTTCCCTTTTTTGCCGCGGCATACGGAGTTGGGCAAGACCGTTGGCCGCACCAGCATGTGGGATGATCTTCGCACCATGGCGATTTCTCGTTTGATGCTGGATAATTTTGTAAATATCAAAGCATACTGGGTTATGCTGACGCTGCCGGTCGCGCAGGTGGCCCTGGGCTTTGGCGCTAATGATATTGACGGTACCGTGCATAAGGAAACAATTCTGCATGATGCGGGCGCGACGAGTCCGACGGCGCTGACCGAGGATACGATTCTGCGCGTGATTCGCGAAGCTGGTCGTGTTCCGGCAGCCTGCGACTGTAATTTTAATATTTTGCGAACCTTTGCCTGAGCACTTTTCCGGCATTCGATGCAGGAGCGGTCTGTACCAGCAACTTTGCGGGTGCGGACCGTTCCTGTTTGTCGCTGGGGAAGCGTCAACGGGGAAGAAATAGGTAAGAACAAAGAATAAGGGGACAAAAAGGATGAAGAATCGGGAACAAGCGCGGCAGAAAGCTATGGATGGGGAAAGACTTTCTTTGGCAGATGCCTTGGCGTTATATGAGGATAATGATTTGTTGTTTTTGGCCGCCTGCGCTCGTAAAATGAAAGAACGTAAAAGCGGTAAAAAAGTTTTTTATACCGTAAATCTGCATATCAATCTGACGAATATCTGCAGTTCAAACTGTCCTTTATGCGCGTTTCAGGTCGCGGCGGGCGACCAGCGAGGCTATGTGATGGAACCGGCGGACATTGCGCATATTCTGGAAAAAGCCCGGACGATGCAGCGGCTGTCGGAGGTCCATATTGTCAGCGCACTGCACCCCGACCGGCCGTTTTCCTATTATGTTTCCGTGGTGCGGCAGGTAAAGGAAGCTTTGCCGCAGGTGGATGTAAAAGCTTTTACGCCGGTGGAGATCGTCAATTTTTCCCGACAAACCGGCAAATCCCTGCGTGAGGTGCTGGAAATTCTGCAGGAGGCCGGGTTGGACAGTTTGCCGGGCGGCGGAGCGGAGATTCTTTCCGATCGGGTGCGCGCAATCATCTGTCCTAAAAAAGCTTCGGCAACTGAATGGCTGGCCACGATGAAAACCGCACATCAACTGGGTATCCGGACCAATGCATCGATGATGTACGGGCATGTTGAGACCGTTGAAGAAAGGCTGCAGCATTTGTTTACCCTGCGGGATCTGCAGGATGAAACCAAAGGTTTTCAGGCATTTATGCTGTTCCCTTTTCATCCGGAACATACAGAGCTGGGAGAAACCTATCATCTCCAGCGCGTCGGCGCTTGGGAAGATATGAAGATGCTGGCGCTTTCCCGGCTGGTGCTGGACAATATAGATCATGTGAAAGCTTTCTGGATCATGCTGACGCTGCCGATTGCCCAGCTGGCACTGGGGTTTGGCGCCGATGATCTCGATGGAACCATCGGCGAGGAAAAAATCATTCATGCGGCTGGCGCTCGCACAAACACCGGCATCACCCGGGAAGCGCTGCAGCAGCTGATCCGGGAAACCGGATATGAACCGGTGGAACGGGATACTTTTTACCGGGCGGTCAACGACACGGGGGAAGGGGCAGAGACATGCGATTGACAGTACAGGAAGGTACGGAACTTTTACAGCATGGCGATCCGATGGAACTTGGCTGTCAGGCCGATGCGGCACGGCAAAAACGTTTTGACGATACGGTGACGTTTATCGTAGACCGCAATATCAATTATACCAATGTTTGTATCAATGAATGCCGCTTCTGCGCATTTTTCCGCCGGCGGGAACATCCCGATGCTTATCTGCTGACGAATGAAGAAATCCTGGCGAAGGTACGGGAAACCGTGGAAGCCGGCGGCACCCAAGTGATGATTCAGGGAGGGCTGCATCCGGATCTGGGGCTGGCGTATTATGAAACGATGCTGCGGCAGATTAAACAGACCTTTCCTTCGATTACAATTCATTCTTTTACCGCTACTGAGATTCAGCATTTTGCCCGGCAGGCGGGTCTTTCCGTGCTGGATACCTTGAAGCGGCTGCAGGAGGCCGGATTGGACAGTTTGCCAGGCGGTGGCGCGGAAATTCTGGTCGATGAAGTGCGCCGCCGGGTGAGCCCGAAAAAAATCATGACGGAGGACTGGCTGCATGTCATGGAATGCGCGCATTCCATTGGTATGGAAAGTACGGCTACTATGGTTATTGGGCTGGGTGAGAGCATGGCGCAGCGCATAGAGCATATGGAACGGATTCGCCGGCTGCAGGACAAGACGGGCGGCTTTCGGGCTTTTATTACCTGGACGTTTCAGCCGGGCCATACGGCGCTGGGCGGGGTCAAGACATCCGGCTGGGACTATATGAAAACGCTGGCCATGACGCGGCTGTACATGGATAATATCACGCATATTCAGGGCTCCTGGGTAACGCAGGGCGAGCGTATCGGACAACTGACACTGGGATTTGGCGCCGATGATCTCGGCAGTATTATGCTGGAAGAGAATGTAGTCCGCGCTGCCGGAACCCGTTACGAAATGTCCATTCAAAAGATGGCTGGGCTCATTCGCGGCGCCGGCAAAAAACCGGCGCAAAGAGATACGGAGTATCATCTTATCAAACGATTTTAAAGGAAGGTTGGCAGTTATGAACAATCAAAGCATTCCAAAGGCAGAATATGCCGTCGTTGGCGGGTCAGGGACTCTTTCCAGCAATTTTCCGGCGCAGCTGCCGGATGAAGATGTGACTGTTTTGGAGGATAACCTCCATTTTCAAACGCCTTATGGCGAGAGTGCGGCGTTCCGGCTTTTTTCCGTGGGCAAGAAAAAAGTGCTGACCTGCCGGATGCATGGCTGGCGTTCCGGCGTTACCCGGGCGGATGCTTCGCGGCAGGTATTCTGGACGTTTCGCGAGGCTGGTGTCAAACGCATCCTGTCCGAAGGGGGCGTCGGCACGGTCAATCGGTTGCTGGATTTGCGGGATTTTATCGTTCCCGATGATTATCTCGATCTGTCGGTACGCAAGGACGTCATGCTGGACGGGCGTTATCTTTTGATCATGCGGGATGCGCTTTGTCCGGAAATGCGGCAGGCGCTGTTAACGGCAACCAAAAAACGTTTTACCGGACGGATTTTCAGCCGCGGCACCTATGTCGTTACTGATGGCCGTCATTTTGAAAGCCCAGCGGAAGTAGCAATGCTGAACGGCCATGCCGATATCGTTGGCCAGAGCATTGCGCCGGAAGTCTATCTGGCTCGTGAAATCGGTGCCTGCTATGCCGGACTGTACTTTACCGTAAATTACGGTGAGGGCATAAAAAAATGGTCGCATCAGGCGATGGCGGATATTTTTTATGATGATGCGCCGATGATCGGGGAAATCCTTTTGGAAACCATTCGTAATGTGGATGCCGACGCCCGTTCATGTGAGTGCCTGAGCCTGCGGAAGGAAACCCTGCTCAAGGATGTCTACAATGAAGTTTCGGCGAAAGGCTGAAGCAAGGGAGAGATTCGCAGGGAAAATTCTGGATTGCGTTGCTTCTGTAAGGGAAAAGAGAATTATGTAAATGGCCCTCCTATAAGTTAGACTTAAAAATCTAACTTATAGGAGGGCCATTCAATATACACGGTTATAGTGAAGATGCAATTTTAGTTTCGCTCTATTGGCAAACAAAAAGAGACTTTGGAAATTTCTCCAAAGTCTCTAACTATTTTCAATGGCGGAGTGGGAGAGATTCGAACTCTCGCACCGGTTACCCAGTCTAACGATTTAACACTTAGTTCTTATGGCTGGTAAGGGGTATTTATCATGCATCAAGTGCACTTTTGTCTACAATATAGAGTATGTAGAGCGTATAGAGCACATGTTTAGTGTTAGAATTACCCCACGAATTACCCCATTATGCATTACAGGTTGAAGAGATTGGCATGACTGCCTGTATCGACGAGAGTAAGCGTAAGAATATCGTTTTCAATCATGTAAATGAGCAGCCAGTCTGGCTGGATATGGCACTCACGAAAGCAGGACAGTTTTCCGGTTAGCGCATGGTCACGGCATTTTGCGGGCAATAGATTGCCCTGACGTAATTTATCAATGATCTCGTCTAACTTTTGGAGGTTTAACCCACGTCTATGACTGCGTTTGTAAGACTTCTTGCAGGCAGATGTAAATTTCAGATGATAATTTATTCGTCTAAAGCCTTCTTTAGCTCATCCATACTGTCATAGCTTGGCAAAGATGGATCGTGGGATATACGCTTGGCTTCTGCCATAGCACTCAATGTATTTTGTGAAAAGCGGGGGAGTTCCACGGAGAAGGGAAGGCCGCCATGTAAGAGACATTGATGGAGAAACAGATTCACGGCACCCGACATATCGATTCCCAATTGATTGAACAGGGCAGAAGCCTGTTCTTTTACATCCCGGTCAATTCTGACCTGAGTAGGTACTGTAGCCATAATATTGCCACCTTTCATCTATATTATAAATTGATTAGTTTACAATGTAAAGCTTTTATTGATTAATTGGAGACGGAATAAGAGCTTGCCAAATGGAACAAGCTCTTATTTTTTAGATCAAATTGCTTTGTTCTCGAATGTAGACACTCACGCTTTCTTTGGGGATTTTCCATATCCGGTTAAGTCGGAAACATTTGATTTTACTTGATGATAAGAGTTGATAGGTAGCGTTACGACCGATTAAGAGGATATCGCAAAGCTCTTCTACGGTGATTAAATCTGTACTTTCGTTTCCATGATTTCTAATTCTCCTTAAAATGCTTTTTTATTTTGATGTTATGCAAGATATAAAAAGCATGGTTAATTTATGTGGGGGTGTTATCTGTAAATGATACTATAAAAGTA
>DCFR01000001.1:3714-27398 GCA_002319815.1 Megamonas sp. UBA1799 | reverse complement strand
TGATGCCGTCGCCGGCCATGGCTACGGTGTGGCCATGGGCCTGTAAAAGCTGGACTTCCCGGGCCTTGTCTTCCGGCAGAATTTCGGCCCTGACCTCTGTTATGCCGACTTCTTTGGCGATCGCCCGAGCTGTCCGCAGGTTATCACCCGTCAGCATGATGACCTGGATGCCGAGTTGCTGCAAACGTTCAACGGCATCGCGGCTTTCTGGTTTGACCGTATCTGCCAGGGCGATGAGACCGCGGCAGGTGTTTCCGGTACTTATAAAAACAGGCGTTTTTCCTTTTTCAGCCAGTTGGTCCGCTCGCGTCAGCAATTCGGCGCTGATTTCTACCTGCTGGGCTTCCAGCCATTTGCTTTTGCCAACGCGCAATGGCTGCCCGTTCAGCAGTGCCTCAATGCCTTCGCCGGGAACGGCATTGAAGGCAGCCAGCCGCTGCAGGCGCAAATGCCGACGAAGGGCGAGATCCGTGACGGCGGTGGCCAGAGGATGCTCCGATCCGTTTTCGGCTGAAGCGGCCAGACTGAGCAGCGTATTTTCCGTGAGTCCCTCTGGGATAATATCGGTGACGGCTGGTTTTCCCACCGTTAAAGTGCCGGTCTTATCCAGTACGATGGCGCTGATATGCTGGGCGGTTTCCAGGGCTTCACCGCCTTTAATGAGGATGCCGTGTTCGGCGCCCTTGCCGGTAGCCACCATAATGGCCGTCGGTGTGGCCAGTCCCAAAGCGCAGGGGCAGGCAATAACCAGTACCGAAACAAAAATCGTGAGCACGAATTCCGGGGATTCACCGGCAAAAAACCAGCCGCCTGCCGCCAGCAGGGCAAGGGTTATTACGATCGGTACAAAATAACCGGAAACGGTATCGGCGATGCGGGCAATCGGCGCCTTGGATCCCTGCGCTTCTTCAACCAACCGCACAATGCGTGCCAGGGCGGCATCTTCGCCAATTTTTGTGGCCCGGTATTTAAAGAAACCGGTTTTATTGATCGAGGCGCCGAATACTTCATCGCCGATGCCGTGGGTAGCAGGCATGGACTCTCCGGTAAGCATCGATTCGTCGATGCTGGCGACGCCTTCGGTGATTACCCCGTCAACCGGCAGCGCTTCCCCGGGACGAACAACAATCTGGTCGCCGGGTTGGACCTCACTGACCGGGATTTCTTTTTCTCCTTCACGGTCCTGAATACGGGCGGTTTTGGGAGCAAGATCCAGCAGCGAGCGCACTGCTTGTGAAGTTTTGTTTTTTGCAATGGCTTCCAGATATTTGCCTAAAGTAATCAGCGTGAGTATGGTGCCGGCTGATTCAAAGTAAATCTGATGGGTGTAACTCTCGTAGCCAAGGGAAATCATCGTCATGGCAAACAGACTATAGAACATTGCGGCCAGCGTGCCGACGGCAATCAAAGAGTCCATATTGGGCGCTAGATGGAAAAGATTTTTCAGTCCCTTGCTGTAAAAGTCACGGCCGATAAAAAGAATCGGCAGCGTGAGGACAAACTCCAGACAAGCCGCATTCATCGGATAAAGCGCCGGGTTTAAAAGAGGCGGCATGTGAAACCAGCCGGTTGCTTCGGCCAGCATATGTCCCATGGAGACCATAAGCAGCGGAACAAGAAACAGCAGCGACAACAGCAAACGAAAGCGCATGGTCCGGATGTGATCTTCCGGCGACAGCACCGCCTCGGGGTCGTGGACGACACCGTAACCGGCTTTGACGACGGCTGCTTCAATGGCTGCGGCTGTGGTCGTTTTTTCATCAAAATCTACCCGCAAGGTTTCGGCGGCCAGATTTACCGAGGCGGCTGAGACGCCGTCCATTTTTTTGACAAATCGTTCTACCCGGGAAGAACAAGCGGCGCAGCTCATGCCGCTGATTTTATACATTTTTTTCATTGGTCAGGGTCTCCCTTCCAGTACAAACGCAAAACTATTTGGTAATGAGCTTCTCAAAAATTTTGTTAATTTCCTCAATCTTTTCTTCCGGATGCTGGGTCATACAGGCATCTTTTACACAGCTGCGCATATGGCCTTGTAAAATCTGCAGTTCGGCTCTTTTTAAGAGCGACTGGGTGGCGAGCAACTGATTCGTCACATCGATACAATAGCGACCATCTTCAATCATCTTGATGATGCCGTCAATCTGGCCGCGCGATATTTTCAACGCTTTCAGAGCAGCGTCACGTTCTTTGGTCATATTTGCCTCCTATACCCCGTAGGGGTGTTTTTCACATTTATTATGCGCTGTTTCTTTTTTTTTGTCAATCTTTCGATGCAGCGAGAGACAATATTTTTTAGAAAATAATACGCCGGACAGGAAAAATCCTGCCGGCGTAGAAGTTCCTTTTAGCGTATTTTCTTCTTTAAATCACGGAAAAACGAATGGATAACTTTTTTGTACGCATCGCGCAAATCTGTTGAATAATCATCCGTGCGGGAATCGTCGCGGGAGAAAATTTCTTTGCCGGTTTTGGCGTTATAAACGATGAAACGCAGTCGGACCGTGGCGGTATTTACGGTCACATCCGGAATATATTGGGGAATCTGACGCGTATGCGTGATCGTATGCTCATGTCCATCCCTGTCCGTATAGGTATCGGATTCCTGAATCTGTTTCCATTCCGTATGCGCCGGCACTACATAGGAACCGGTGTGATATTCGGTCAGTACGGTCCGGATATAAGCATCAATAAACTGTCCACAGTTGGCGGCAAATAAAGAGCCGGCTTGTTCCGGGTCTTCCTGCATCATCCGGTCGAGATCCCGTCCCAGCTGCAAGGAAATCTTGCGGGAAAGCTGATCCGGCGAGAGCAGGGCATAAGGGGCGTCGTCGGCGCCTTCTTTTTGGTAATCGGCCATTGCTACCCGGATCATAAGATCGCTGCCAACAGGATCTGCCTGCTTCATCAGCTCAACATCCGGGTCATAGATCAGCATGGTCTTGATCTGACGAAAATCAAAATCTTTATCGGTCAGATCAAAACGCTCGGCATGGGCGGCAGGCAAAAACAATAAGAAAGAAAAAGTCAATGTCAGCACCAGCAGGGAGAGCTTTTTCATGGCGATTACCTCCGTGTTGTATTCAGATTTTTAACGTTTTGAAGCGTTCAACGGCGCGCAGCGTATCTTCACGGTTGCCAAAAGAGGTCAGGCGGAAATATCCTTCGCCGCAGGGACCAAACCCAGCGCCCGGCGTGCCGACAATATTGATTTCAGTGAGCAGTTTATCAAAGAAATCCCAGGAAGGCATCCCGTTTGGCGTTTTAAGCCAGATATAAGGCGCGTTGATCCCGCCAAACGCAGTAATGCCGACGGCGCCTAATCCTTCGCGGATAATGCGGGCGTTTTCCATATAATAAGCAATGGTTTTTTTGATCTGCTGCTGGCCGGCTGTGGAATAGATGGCCTCGGCACCGCGCTGTACAATGTAGGCAGTGCCATTGAACTTGG
Organism: Megamonas sp. UBA1799; assembly: GCA_002319815.1. Taxonomy (GTDB): domain Bacteria; phylum Bacillota; class Negativicutes; order Selenomonadales; family Selenomonadaceae; genus UBA1799. Next base: position 23,947 of record DCFR01000001.1, on the reverse strand, counting down.
TCGTATGACGGCGGTTCCAGAAGGCGTTCAGCGAATGGCGGGAACCATCCGCCGCTTTGCCAAAGACGGTCTTGGGAATTACGGTATAACCGCAGCGCGTTCCGGTAAAACCGGCCGTTTTGGAAAAAGAACGGAATTCAATGGCAACATCGCGAGCACCGTCAATTTCATAAATAGAACGGGGCACATCCGGCTCGGTGATATAGGCCGCGTAAGCCGCATCAAACAGAATGACCGCATCGTTTTCCCGGGCGTAATGCACCCATTTTTCCAGTTCGCTGCGGGAGAGCGTTGTCCCCGTAGGGTTATTCGGGCAGCAGAGGTAAATCATGTCAACGTGTTCTGCCGGCAGGGACGGAGCAAAGTCGTTTTCGGCGTTGCAGGGCAGATAGACTACGCCGGCAAAATGCCCGTCGGTCTGTAAACTGCCGGTGCGCCCGGCCATGACATTGGTATCCAGATAAACCGGATAGACAGGATCGGTGATGGCAACGACGTTCGCGGTGCCGAAGATTTCCTGAATGTTGCCGCAGTCACTTTTTGAACCGTCGCTGACGAAGATTTCATCGGGAGCGATTTTTATGCCGCGCTGCGTGTAATTATGATCGATGATTTTTCCAATCAGAAAAGCATATCCTTGCTCCGGACCATAACCGCGAAAGGTTTCAGCAGAAGCCATATCATCGACGGCTTTATGCATGGCCTCGATCGATGCCGGCGGCAGCGGCTGCGTTACGTCGCCGATACCGAGCCGGATGATATCGGCTTTCGGATGCGCTTCCTTAAAGGTGGCGACGCGGCGGGCGATTTCCGCAAATAAATAGCTGCCGGGCAGCTTTAAATAGTTTTCATTGATTAATGCCATAAAAAAGGCCTCCCAAAATTCATTTTCTGCGTTGCAGAGATTCCTCTTTATTTTAACATAGAAACTGGCTGGAAGATAGTATGAACTTCACACTGAGAATCAATTATGAAATAACGAAAATTTATGTACATTATTTTTATTGATAACTATTGATTATATAAATTAACCGCATTATAATATAGGATGAAAGATATAGTGCTGTGAAAATTTGCGGGTAGTATATCAGAGCTATTGCCACTGGAAGGAGTGAGATTCGATTCGCTTCCGGCTGCTTCCTGAAGAAGCCGTCGCCAGGGGACCATAAAAAACGGTATTTTCAAGTTGTTGGTAGTATCCATATGAGGGGCGCCCATCGGGAGCCCGGCCTGGTCAGCATATATTTTCGGACTTTTGAAGCGATTTTTCGGCAATATATGCAGAAAATTTGGAGGTGTTTGACTTATGGGAAAAAAGCTTAGGGATGGTTTTATCACACTTGCCGTACTCGTTATTATTTGGTTTCTGCCTGTGCCGGACGGGGTTAAGCCGGCCGCCTGGCATCTGTTAGCTATTTTTGTTTCTACTATCGTTGGGTTCATTTTGCATCCGATTCCTACCGGAGCCATTGCGCTGACAGCGGTTGGCCTGGCTGGTTTTCTGAAAGTGATAAAACCAGCGGAGGCATTGTCTGGTTTTGGCAATACGACCATCTGGCTGATCGTTTCAGCCTTTGTCTTTGCGGTTGGTTTTATTAAGACGGGTCTGGGCAAGCGCATTGCCTATGTGGTGATGAAAGCAATCGGCGACAGTTCTTTGAAACTGGCGTATGCGCTGGCCATTGCCGATTTTGTCGTATCGCCGGCGACGCCGTCGAATACGGCTCGCGGCGGCGGCATCATGTTCCCGGTGGTGCGCAGTCTTTGTTCAGCATTTAAGAGCGAACCGGGCGAATCGGCGGGCAAGATTGGTTCTTTTTTGATGAACAGCGCTTTTCAGGTCAACTGTATTACGTCGGCGATGTTTATTACTTCTGTGGCACCGAATTCCCTGGCGGTATCGCTGGCCGGCAAAGCAGGCGTTGATATTACCTGGGGGACTTGGGCTTTGGCCTGTATTGTTCCGGGTATTCTCGCGTTGATTCTCTGTCCGCTGATTGTTTATCATCTGGATCCGCCGGAAATCAAACAGACGCCGGAAGCGCCGCAGATGGCGGCCAAAGAACTGGAGGCTATGGGCCCGATGTCGCGGGCGGAAAAGATCGTTTTTGCCGTCTTTATTTTGGCGCTGATTCTTTGGGCGACAGCGTCATTCACTAAAATTGATGCTACGATGACCGCTCTCGTCTGCGTGGGAATCATGCTGATCGGCGGCGCGATTCAGTGGGATGATGTCATCATGAACAAGGGTGCCTGGGACACGCTGATCTGGATGGGTGCGTTGATGTCTCTGGCCAGTGCGCTGAACACGTATGGTCTAATCGCCTGGATTGCCAATTTGGTTTCATCCAGTTTGACCGGAGTTCCCTGGATGACTTCTCTCGGTGTTTTGATTGTGGTCTTTATGTGGTCGCATTATGCATTTGCTTCCCTTTCGGCGCATGTTGCCGCGATGTATGCCGCTTTTCTGGCGGTGGCCATTGGCGCCGGCGCGCCGCCGATGCTGGCGGCGATGAGTCTGGGCTGCCTCATTGGTCTGATGGGCTGCCTGACGCATTATGCAACGGGGCCGGCACCAATTTTCTTTGGAGCGGGGTATACTTCGCAGGGCAAGTTCTGGAAGATCGGTTTTGCAATGTCTATTGTTAATGTTATTATTTTCATTGGTATCGGCGGCGTTTGGTGGAAAGTTATCGGACTTTGGTAAATAACGTCGTATCGTTATACCTTTGGTTGGGGTGAATGTACAGGATCATTTTTCGGGAGCCTTTTTCCGGAGGGATGGTCCTGTTTTTAATAGCAGAATATAACTTGTGTATTACGATATTTTAATTCGGTTATAAAGGGCCTTTCAGGATGCTTTGTTATACTTTCAGCAGGTAAAGGAAGGAAAGGTGATTCTATGAAAAAGACAACAAAAAAGTTGGCGGTTGCAGTTTTAGCGGGGGCTGTCTTTACGGCAGGATGTATTGACTTTTTTGCCATGCAGGCCGCGCCGGTTGAGGCGAATGGCCGAATGGCGGCAGCGGCCGGACCATGCCGTCCAGGCAGAGGGTCCTTGAATGCTGAACAAGCGGCAAAACATCTGGCGGCAGCTTTTGGTCTGGATGAGACAGAAATACAGACAGCTTTACAAGAGCAGCAAATCGATATGCGGGATGCTGGACGGGCGGCCATGTTGGCTAAAGCCAGCGGGAAGTCTTTTGCCGACGTTCTGGCAATGAAGACCAAAGAAAATTCCTGGACGGAGGTTGCCTCGGCGCTGGGCGTTACCCGGGAGAATGTCCGGACGGTCATGGAGCAGATGGTGGCAGATCGGTTGGAAGCAAAGGCTGGAGTTGCCAAAACCGTGACAGCCCGGTTGTTAAAAGAAGGTTATCATCCTCGGGATATTGAAGCGGCCGGTCTGATAGCCCGGTTATCGTTGCAGGATATCCAAAAGGTGCTGGATCAGAAAAAAATCAATAACACCTGGCAGGATGTCGCACGTTCTTTAGGCCTTAAGGAGGATACTCTGAAAATAGCTATGCACCCTGGGGAAGGGGCTGGTATGGGCATGCCTTTTGGAGGACCGTCGGAGCTTATATGGCCTGATGTTTCCCCGGCTGATCCCGAGGCGTAAAATATTGGCTGGCACAGCTGTATAAAAATAAAAATCCTGTTTCCTCAAATGAGGGAAGCAGGATTTTTGTTTTATTGCTTTTTGTGCCAGATGGGCGTATGGTTAAAAGCAGAGACTTATTTGATTTTTATTTGCCGGATCAGAGGATCTTTGCAGAAGTCGATAAAGGCCTGGGCGGCTTTGGAAATGTAGCGATCCTTTTTCCAGGCCAGCCCGATGTCGACGAAGATCGGCTCACTGAGCGGCAATGTCTTGATGCCCGGTGTGTCGGCTACAACAAAATCCATCAGGAAAGCAGTGCCAACGCCGTTTTTGATCAGACCTTTAATGGTTTCGATCTGGTTGGATTCCAATACGATATTCGGCGTGATGCTGGCGGCCTTGAATTTCTGCTGCAGCAGATGACGGATGAAGGATCCTTCTTTGAGCATGATGAGATCGGCATCCTGAACATCGGCCAATGAAACGGATTTTTGTGCCGCCAGCGGGTGATTTTCCGGCAGGCAGGCAACAATCTGACTGGTGGCCATGGACAGGCTTTGCAGACTGGGCGAGGCATCCGAGATGATCACGATGCCAAAATCAAGGTCATCGCAGATCAGATGTTCGCGGATGGCCATGGAAAGTTCTTCATAGAGGTAAATATCCAGATGGGAATAACGGCGCTGGAAACTGGAAAAAATCTTGGGGAAAAGGTAAGCGCCAATCATGGGCGGAATCCCAATTTTGATCATTCCCTTTTGCAGCTGCTTATAGTCATTGACTTCCAGTACGGCGTCTTGAATGTTGCGCAGCGCAACCTCAATGCGGTTGAGGAATACGGCGCCTTCCGGCGTCAGGGAAAGCTGTTTCTGGCTGCGGTCAAAAAGCTGTATGCCGAGTTCAGCTTCCAGTTTTTTGATGGCGACAGTGATATTGGGCTGTGAGACGCGCAGCCGTTCCGCGGCCCGGGTGATGTTTTTGAGCCGGCTGGCCATTTGAAAATATTCCAGCTGTCTGAGTTCCATTCGTAATCTCTCCATTTTTCGTATTAACTCCTGATATAAATTTAGATTATTTTATGGTTATTATATCATACTCTAATCGTATATGATACTATAAAATGGGTGATTACCGTGTAACTTTTTCTTCATTTCCTGGATTTCAACGGAAATATATCGGGAAATTTTAAAATTCAGTAGGATTTTTTCGGTCTTTATGGAATATATATAAACTGGTGATTCCTTGTTTCCAATTTGCCAGGGAAAGGCATTTATATATTAGAACAAGAGCGTAAGGAAGAGGAGGACTTGTCTTGGAAAAATCTACACTTATTGGTATGGTGCTGGGCGTTGTTTCTGTCTTTGTTGGTATGGTATTAAAGGGAGCCCCGATTACTGTGCTGTACAACCCGGCGGCATTTCTGATCATTATTGGGGGAACGTTTTCCTGTTTGTTTACAGGTTTTACGTTAACCCAGATGAAGAATTTCCCACGACTGATCAAAAAAACTTTTCAGTCACCGCCAAGGCAGGAAAAAGCAGAATTATTGCAGTTGTTTATTGAGCTTTCCCAGATAGCGCGTCGGGAAGGTATTCTGGCTCTGGAAAATAAGGTGTCGGAGATTCAGGACCCATTCTTTAAAACTGGTCTGAATATGGTCATTGATGGTATGGATCCGGATTTTGTCAGTGATGTTCTGGACGCGGAACTGCAGGTTATGCAGGAGCGTCATGCGGAAGGTATGTCTATGTTTACCCAAGCGGGAACCTATGCGCCGACGCTCGGCGTGCTGGGCGCCGTGGTTGGACTGATTGCCGCACTGGGCAATCTGCATGATATTGATAAACTGGGGCATTCCATTGCGGCGGCATTTGTAGCGACGATGCTGGGTATTTTTACGGGGTATGTTCTGTGGCTGCCGTTTGCCAATAAGCTGAAGATTATGTCACAGAAGGAAATTTCATTAAAGCGTATGGTTATTGAGGGGATTCTGTCTCTGCAGGCGGGCGATTCGCCGACAGCGATTGAAGCAAAACTCATGGTGTTTATCCCGCAGACGGAGCGTGGGGCGCTTAAAAAGGAAGGGGAATAAGCTGTGGCGAGAAAGAAGAGAGGAAAACCAAAGGAATCAGAAGCCAGCGAGGCCTGGCTTCTGCCGTATTCGGATCTGCTCACCCTTCTTTTGGCGCTGTTTATCGTGCTGTTTGGTATGTCGCAGACAGACGAGAACAAGGTGGAGCAGATGGGACGGGCCTTCAGCGCGGCGTTCAACATGGGTGGTCCGTCTTTTTTCGCTGGCGGCGGGCCTAACGTCAGCCCTTATGCTGACATGCCGTCTACGGAAGAGAAGGGCAATGCGGCTTATATTCAGGAAAACCAAAGGCTGGAGAATATGCAGCGGGCCTTGCAGGAATATATTGAGCAGAATCATTTAAAGGACGAACTCAATACGAATATGACCGAGGGCGGATTACTGATCCGCATCAAGGAGCAGGCGTTGTTTCCGTCTGGTTCGGCCGAACTGGTGCCGGAGTCACAAAAAATCGGGCCGGTGGTTGCCGGTTTGCTGGCGGCGATTCCGGAGCCAATCATTATTTCCGGACATACGGATAATGTGCCGATTGCTACGGAGCAATATCCGTCCAATTGGGAACTCAGTACCCAGCGGGCTTTGAATTTTATGAAGTTCCTGCTGGCGCAGAATGCGCAGCTGAATCCGGCGCGGTTCAGCGCTACTGGGTATGGCGAGTACCGGCCGGCGGCGTCCAATGATACCGAAGAGGGCCGGGCGAAAAACCGGCGGGTGGAGATTCTGGTTTCCCGTTTATATCGGATGGACAAAACTACGCAGAAGATTCAATAGAAGAAACGGGAGGGGCGCTGCTGAACAGCAGCCCCTTTTTTGCATATACACGAGCGGGAGGACAATATCATGATTATTGGGACGGGGATTGATATTATTGAAATTCATCGTCTGGCCAAGGCGGTGGAAAAACCGGCATTTTTGCAGAGGGTATATACGCTGGCCGAGCGGGCTTATTGTGACAGTCGGGGAGAACAGCGCATGGCATCTTATGCGGCTCGCTGGGCGGGTAAGGAGGCGGTGCTGAAGGCGTTTGGCACCGGACTGCGGCAGGGGACTTTGCTGGATATTGAGATTTTGCCGGATGAACTGGGTTGTCCACAGGTCCGTCTGGCCGGATATTTCGCCAGGCTCGCGGCAGAAAGAAAAGTTCGGACGGTGTATGTTTCGCTGAGTCATGCACAGGAATATGCCGTGGCGCAGTGCATTCTGGAGGAGGCGGTTTTATGAAAATTGCGTTGGTGAAGGAAATGCGTCAAATGGATAAGCTGGCGTTGGACAACTATGGGATTCCGGCAATCTTGCTGATGGAAAATGCCGGACGGGCTGCCTGTGCTGCAATGGCGCAGCAGCTGAAAGGGCTGACGGGGAAAACCATCTGTGTGTTGGCCGGCAGCGGCAATAATGGCGGCGATGCTTTTGCCGCCGTGCGTTATATGGTGAATCAGGGGGCGCGGGTCAAAGTGTTTTTGGCTGGCAGTGCCGCTCATCTGAAACCTCCGGCAGCAATGAACCGGGATATTTGTGTAAAGATGGGGATGGAGATTCAGCCGTTGGAGACGGCGCGGGATTGGGAGAAGCTGCAGCTGGTGCTGCGTTTTGCAAACGGAGTGATCGACGGGCTGCTGGGCACCGGATTTTCCGGACCGCTGCGGGAGACGGCGGCTCGTCTGGTGCAGCTGGTGAATGCTTCCGGCTGCCCGGTCGTGGCGATTGATGTGCCCAGCGGTATAAATGCCGATACCGGGGCCGTGGTATCAGATGCTGTACAGGCAACGGTCACCGTGACGCTGGGACTGCCAAAACCAGGAAATTTTCTGTGCCCCGGCGCGTCTTATACGGGAAAGTTGGTAGTTGATGATATTGGGCTTCCATTGGAATTACTGGCGGTTCATATCGCGCAGCAGTCGATAGATCAGCGGCTGATTCAATCGGCCCTGCTGCCGCGAAAACGGGATGCGCATAAAGGGAGCTGCGGACGAGTACTGGTAGTAGCCGGTTCTCTTGGTATGACCGGCGCGGCGGCTTTAGCGTCTGCGGCGGTCCTTCGGGCCGGGGCGGGCATAGCGGTGCTGGCAGCGGCAGAAAGTTTGCAGGCGGTGTTGGCCGTAAAGCTGACGGAAGTGATGACGCGTCCGCTGCCGGAAGCAGAGCCGGGGGTTCTGGGTCTGACAGCTTTGCCGGCGCTCGCGCCTTTGGCCGCCGGGTATGATGTACTGTTGCTGGGACCGGGCCTGGGCCGGGCAGCGGAGACCGGAGAATTGGTCCGGCAGTTGGCCGCAGCGGCCAATAAACCGCTGGTGCTGGATGCGGATGCTCTTTTTGCTTATCAGGGACATACGGCGGCATTAAAGGAGCTGTCACAAACGGTTGTCTTAACGCCGCATTTAGGCGAAATGGCAGCGCTTTTGAACATTTCGGTGCCGGCACTGCGGGCGGACTTGCTCAATCTTTGTCGTCGGGCAGCCCGGGAATGGAACGTAATTCTGGTTGTTAAAAGTGAATGTACAATTGTGGTCTATCCGGATGGCGGCGTTTATTTTACTTCGACAGGAAACTCAGGTATGGCTACAGCTGGTTCTGGCGATGTTCTGGCCGGTACGATTGCCGGGCTTTGGCAGCAGACGAAAACGGATATGGCGCCGCTGGCCGGCGTTTATCTGCATGGTCTGGCCGGTGATCTGGCGGCCGCTGGCAAGGCCGAGGGACTGATCGCCGGGGATATACTGCAGGCTTTGCCAGCAGCCCGCCGCACACTGTCTGACGAAACAGAAAAAGCATAAAAAACCGCTAGGTCTCGCCTGAAAATCAATATGTATTTTTATAAGATACATATTGATGAAATTTGTGACAAATTATCGTTTTTTATAAAAACAATATTGACATATGTATCTAATAAGGCATACAATGTATACATTATATTTCGGAGAAGGAAATATGATTCTAAAATTATAAGGGGATGTTTTGTATGGCTGACATCAAGTTTGAACCGGCAAAAATGTTGAAGGAGAAGCCGGACGTATCGAAAATCGGCTTTGGTACGCATTTTACGGATTATATGTTTGCGATGGACTATAACACGGAAAAAGGCTGGCATGACGCCCGGATTATTCCTTATCAGGATATTGCCGTGAGTCCGGCTAATACCACGCTGCATTATGGGCAGGCCGTGTTTGAGGGTATGAAAGCCTATCGTCAGGGCAGCAAGGTCGTTATTTTCCGCCCGATGGATCATTTGCGCCGCATGGAGAATTCCTGCCGCATTCTTGATATTCCGGAGTTTCCCTTGGAAACGGTGCATGAAGGGCTAACGCAGCTGGTTGCCCAAGAGAAGGCCTGGGTTCCGGAACAAAAGGGACAGAGCCTCTACATTCGTCCCTTTATTTTTGCGACCGATCCGTTTTTGGGCGTGAGCGTCAGCGAGACGTATACGCTGCTGATTATTCTTTCTCCGGTGGCCGCTTATTACGCTCATGGGTTTGCTCCGGTCCGGATCATGGTTGAAGATACATATGTCCGCGCTGTGCGCGGTGGTTTGGGCGAGGCAAAGACGCCGGCGAATTATGCGGCCAGTTTGCATGCGGGTCTGGTAGCGCATCAGAAGGGCTATGACCAGACTTTGTGGCTGGACGGTGTGGAACGCAAGTATATTGAAGAAGTCGGGTCCATGAATATTTTGTTCAAGATTGACGGCGTAGTGGTGACGCCGGAATTGGACGGCAGCATACTGAATGGCGTTACCCGTCGGACGGTATTAGCCGTAGCCAAGGAATGGGGTGTGCCGGTATCGGAGCGTCGGATTTCGATTGATGAGGTACGTGAGGCATATCGGAACGGCAAACTGGAGGAAGTATTCGGTTCCGGCACGGCAGCGGTTATTTCACCGGTAGGTGTATTGGGGTATAAGGGACAGGATATGGTCATTAACGGAGGAAAAACTGGTCCGTTTGCCCGGAAAATGTACGATTACATCGAAGGACTGCATTGCGGCGAGGTTGAGGATACGCAAGGGTTTATTGAGATTGTCGCCGAGATGTAATGCATGATTCTAAACAGGGACGCTGCGAGGGCAGCGTCCCTGTTTGATTTTCTGGAAAGCGTCTGAAACATTGTTAGTAAAAAATTTCTCTTATAACAAGGAATTTGCGTTTCTTAAGGAGAATAAGTTATAGTAAAATTATTATTTGAGGAGTTTTGTTTATGCCGATACCAACTATACCGCTTTCCTCATTGCCGCTGCCCAATCAGCTTCGGGGGATTTTGTCGACAATCGGCTTACTGGATATCATTGATGTTCTCTTGGTCGCTATTATTCTCTATAAGGTCTATGAGATGCTGCAGGACACGCGTGCCATTACGCTGGTAAAGGGGCTTGTGGTGCTGCTGGTCCTGACGATGGTCAGCAACTGGCTGGAGCTGCATGTGATTTACTGGCTCATGCAAAAGATTGTGACGCTGTTGTTTGTGGCATTGCCGATTGTCTTTCAGCCGGAGCTGCGCCGCACGCTGGAGCATCTGGGGCAGGGCCGTTTCTTCGGGCGTTCGGTTTTTTTAAACGATGAAGAGGCTCGCTCGGTTGTCAATGAGCTGGATAAAGCCGTGATGATGCTGGCTGCGAATAAGATCGGCGCGCTGCTGGTCATGGAACGCGGCATGGGCTTAAATGATATCTGCGCTTCCGGCATTCAGATTGACGGGTTGATTACTTCGGATTTTTTGATGAATGTGTTTATCCCGAATACGCCGCTGCATGATGGAGCAGCGGTGATTCGCGGCAAACGTCTGATTGCGGCCGGCTGCCTTTTACCGCTGACGGACAACCGATCGCTGTCTACGGAACTGGGCACCAGGCATCGGGCGGCAATCGGCTTATCAGAGCAGTGTGACGCATTGGTAGTCGTCGTGAGTGAGGAAACGGGAACCATTTCAGTTGCGGAAAATGGACGGATCCGGCGTCATTTGGATTCTGATACGCTCAAGTCCTATTTGCGGCCAATTTTTGCTCCAGAAACGGCCGGATTGAAAGATATGGTTGCAAACTGGAGGAAGAAAAAATGATTCAGATTATGAATTTATTCAAAAAAAATCTTCCGGCTAAAATTATAGCTTTATTTGTGGCGATGATTCTTTGGTTTTTTGTCATGAATGAACAAAATCCTTCAATCGAGGGGAGTTTTACGGTGCCGCTGACGGTGCTGCACGCGCCTTCCGGCTGCAAGCTTACACAGAGCGAAGATACGATTAAAATCAAACTGCGCGGTCCGCGTTCGGCTTTTGTCGGCGCTTCCCGAGAAGATTTTAAAGCTTTTGTTGATCTGGAGGGGTTGGAGGAAGGCCGTCAGATTGTTCGGGTTCAGACGGTGTTGCCACCGGGATTTGAACTGGCGGGGACATCGCCGGAAACCGTTGTTTTTGTTCTGGATAAGATCATACAGCGGCAGGAGGATGTCAATCTGATTATTACCGGCGCTGCAGCTCCGGGAGCAACGGTTGCCAAGGTTTCGCCGGAGATGACAAAAGTTATGGTTGAGGGACCGCGTACCGCAGTCAATGATGTTTCGCAGGTGGTTGGTTATGTTGGCCTGGCCGGCAATAACGCCGACTTTACCCTGAATGTTTCGCTGTCGCCGGTGAATGCCGATGGCCGCGGTGTGGACGAAGTGCGCGTAATCCCGCAGACGATATCGACCGGGGTTCAGCTGGCGCGGGGGTTGACAAAAAAGATTGTCAGTGTCAAACCGATTTTTGCCGGTGATTTGCCGGCGGGCTATGCGGTGAGCGGCGCTCATGCGGATCCGGTGAAGATTGAGATCGCCGGGGATGCGGCGGTGTTGGAGAATATTACGGCCCTGGATACAGAGAAAATTTCTCTGGCGGATGTGACTAAGTCGGTTCGTAAGGCGGTATTGGTTCATTTGCCGGATGGCGTCACGGTCACTAACAAGACGGTTGTTGTCAGCATTGATGTGATTGAAAAGAAATAAAAAGAAAAGAAAAGAAAAGCTGCGCTGTCCTGATGCGGCGGAAAGGCTGCTGGAGGACCACAGCTTTTTTTGTATGAAGGAGTTTAATATATGATTCGTATTACCAATTTTAGTGTGCCGGCAGATAGTGCGCTGCCGTTGAATGATCTGGCAGCTCGGTATCTGCGGGTACCGTTGTCGGCAGTAGCAGACACCGTGATCGTGCGGCAGACGCTCGACGCACGGCGTTATCATGGGAGCCCGCTGCAGTTTGTTTATGTACTGGATGTACGCCTTCAGGCGGACGAAGACCGGGTTCTGACACGTTTGCAGCGGGATAAACATGTGGCGGCGGCGCCTGCTGCTGAGCCTTCTTTGCTGGCGGGCGTTTGTCCGGGAAAATTTACGGCGCCGGCGAAGCGCCCGATTGTGGTCGGTTTTGGACCGGCCGGTATGTTTGCGGCTTTATGTCTGGCCAGAGCCGGGCTGCAGCCGTTGGTATTGGAACGCGGGCAGGATGTCGATACTCGTCAGGCAGCCATCAAGCGGTTTTGGCAGGGCGGCACTCTGGATGAAAACACGAATGTACAATTTGGCGAGGGCGGCGCCGGAACTTTTTCGGATGGTAAATTGACAACTCGCAGCAGCGATCCGCGCATGGCCGATGTACTGGAGACTTTTATTGCAAGCGGAGCGCCGGCGGAAATCCGCTATCTGCATAAACCGCATATCGGGACCGATAAACTGCGGGGCGTTGTGAAAAATATCCGGCAGGAAATTTGCCGAATGGGCGGCGAGATTCGGTTTGGCGCGCTGGTGACGGATCTTGAAATTGCCCATGGGGCCGTTCAGGCAGTGATCGTGGGCGCTAATGATCGCCTTCCGGCGGAAACTGTTTTTCTCGGGATTGGTCATTCGGCGCGGGATACCTATGCGATGCTCTATGAACATGGGGTGTTTATGGAGCCAAAAGCTTTTGCCGCCGGCGTGCGCATTGAACATCCACAGGCACTGATCAATGCGGTGCAGTATGGCCGTGACGCTGATAATACACGCTTGCCGGCAGCGGACTATGCGCTGACTTATAAGGACCGGACGACAGGACGGGGCGCTTATTCGTTTTGTATGTGTCCGGGAGGCCAGGTCGTGGCGGCGGCTTCGGAAGCAGGACGATTGGTTACGAACGGCATGAGTCTTTATGCGCGGGATTCCGGTGTGGCCAATGCGGCGCTGCTGGTCAATGTTACGCCGGATGATTTCGGCGGGCATGTACTGGGTGGGATTGCTTTTCAGCGGGAGTATGAGAAGTTGGCTTTTACGATGGGAGGCAGCAGCTGGCGGGCCCCGGTGCAGACGGTTGGTGATTTTTTGCAAGGTAAGCACGGCTCCCAATCATTTCTGGTATCGCCGACGTATCAGCCGGGCGTTGTACCGGCTGATCTGCATGCCTGTCTGCCGGGTTTTATTACGCATACGCTGGCGGCAGCTCTGCCTTATTTTGACACCCGGCTGCATGGTTTTGCCGACCCGGGTGCGCCGATGACCGGAGTCGAAATGCGGTCGTCTTCCCCTTGCCGTATCGGGCGGGATCGTATGAGTTATATCTCTCTTAGTACCTCCGGCTTGTATCCGATGGGAGAAGGTGCCGGTTATGCGGGCGGGATTATGAGCGCGGCGGTGGACGGGCTGAATACAGCGCTTGCATTTTTGGAAAAAATTCGTCATACTAATTAAGAAATGATTTGTCGTATTTGAGGGAAAGAAGTAAGAATGACAAAGTTGGGAGAGAATTGTACATGGCGAGACTTTTTGGAACTGATGGCGTGCGCGGCGAGGCCAATATTGAACTGACGCCGGAGCTGGCATACCGGCTGGGGCGGGCGGCAACGCTGTATTTTGGCGAAGGACGGGATGAGCCGCCCACGATTCTGATCGGCAGGGATACGCGGATTTCCGGGCCGATGTTTGAATCGGCCCTGGCGGCCGGTATCTGTTCGGCTGGCGGGCAGGCTGTTGTAGCGGGGATTATTCCGACGCCGGCGATTGCTTATCTGGCAAAAAAACTCAAGGCCAATGCCGGCATTGTGATTTCGGCATCACATAATCCATTTCATGATAACGGCATTAAGTTCTTTGGCGGCGATGGCTATAAATTGCCGGATGCCGTCGAAGATGAGATTGAAATGCTGGTCCGCCGGATTGAAGCGAGGGATGATCTGTATCGTCCGAATGGTTCGGATGTTGGCACGATTGAATATCGGCACGATTTGATTAAATCCTATATGAAATTTGTTTTATCGACGGCGGATGGCCGGCTGGACGGCATGAAAATCGTGCTTGATTGCGCCAATGGAGCTGCTTATGAGGTCATGCCGGCAGTTTTGCGCCAGCTGGGCGCCGATCTTACGGTGATTCATGCCGCGCCTTATGGAACCAATATTAATGATGCCTGTGGGTCTACACACCTGGCATCGCTGCAAAAGGCGGTTGTGGAGTATAAGGCGGATATTGGCATTGCGCATGACGGCGATGCGGATCGATGCCTTTGTGTCGATGAAAAAGGGCAGATCATTGACGGCGATCACATTCTGGTTCTGTGCGGTCTGGAAATGATGCGTAAGGGGACTTTGAAAAAGAATACGATTGTTACGACGGTGATGGCGAATATTGGCTTTCATCAGGCGGTCCGTAAACGTGGCGGCCGGGCGGAAATCACGAAAGTCGGGGATCGCTATGTTTTGGAGAATATGCTGCAAAATGGCTACTGCTTGGGCGGAGAACAATCCGGGCATATTATTTTTTCGGATTTCGCTACGACGGGCGATGGGCTGATTACGGCGCTGCAGGTTCTGGGAGCGGTGCAGCGCAGCGGCAAGCCGGCTTCGGCGCTTACGGAACTCATGGTCAGCTATCCGCAGCTGCTGGTCAATGTGACTGTGGCGAGCAAGGATGGTTGGGAAGAAAATCCGGCAATCGCGGCGGCAATTGCGGCAGGGAATCAGGAACTGGGAGAGGATGGACGGATTCTGGTTCGTCCTTCCGGTACAGAGCCTTTGATTCGTGTTATGGCCGAGGGACCGGATCAGCAGCAGCTGGACCGGATCTGCCATCAGATTGCTGCGGTTGTCAAAGCAGAGCAAGGCTGAGGCGCGCATGAAACAAGCGATTGTATTGGCGAGTTTTGGCGTATCTGATCCGAAGCAGCGGGCGGCTTGTATTGAGCCATTGACCGACGATATCCGGCGGGCTTTTCCGGCATATGATGTCTATGAGGCCTATACATCGGCTATGATACGGCGGCGACTGGCGGCTGCTGGAATAAAAATGTCTTCACTGGAAGAACAGCTGGAATATCTGGAAGCTTCCGGTTATACGAAAGTGGTCGTACAGCCTTCGCATCTGACGCCGGGAGAAGAATACGATTATAAAATCCGTCCTGCTGTGCAGAAATTTTTGCCTCGCTTTTCCACCTTGCAGCTTGGCCGGCCAGCCTTCTTTTTGGCGGGCGGCGTCGGACAGCCGGATGATTATCAGCGTGGTCTGCAGGCGCTGTGGGATACGTTTTCTCTGGCGCCGGAAGAAGCACTGGTTCTTATGGGACACGGATCCCCTCACCGTCATAATGATGTTTATGAGCGCCTCCAGCAAGCTGCTGACGCACGTTTTCTTCCTCTCCATATAGGTGTGCTGGAGGATGGAGATACGCCAGCTTTAGCAACGGTTATCAATCGATTGCGCTCGAGTGGGGCAAAGAAGGTGCTGCTGGCTCCTCTGTTATTGGTAGGCGGCGTTCATACCGCTGAAGATATGGTTGGGGAACAGCCATCTTCATGGAAGAATCGCCTGCAGGCGGCGGGTTTTGAGGTGCGTTTTCATATGCAGGGGCTGGGCGGGTCCGCGGATTTTCGCGCTTTATATGTGGAGCATTTACAAGAATTGATTTTTTGAGAAGATACTTTTGCAGGCAGTTATCCGGTGATAACTGCCTGCTTTTTTATGCCTTCATATAAATACATATTCCAATACGGGATTACCATAACGGAATATGGTGCGGCATAAAATTGCGTTAATTAACCTAATAATTGACAAAAATTAGCAATCATTTTCCTTGTATTTATCATAATTATAAACGATTTATTGATTACAATCACTATTCTTACGATTCCGGTTATAACATAAAATATCAATACTGCCATGGGATTAAATAGCTTGACTTTTATTCTGTTTTGGCATAAACTTGAAAGCAGGTCAGGGGAATCGGGATTTAGTGTTCCTTGTGGACCGTTTGCGGGTACTTCATTGGATCGGACCAGAGAAGTCGGAATCTTATGGGTATACAGATTTCATAAAAGACTGACTTCGCTGGCTGAGCCTGACGATGGAGGAAGGGAGATGGACGTTTTCACAGAAGCGTGGAAAGAACAGGCAAATTCTATTTTCTGCTGCCGCAGAGATCTAGGCAATGTGGCGACAGGCAAACGAGGTGAATCTTGATGGGACATCCGGTGACAACGAATCCGTTTATTATCATGTTGATTAACATGACAGTCGTGTTCGTTGTATTGTATGGATTAAGCCTTTTGATCCGGCTGATTCATGTCATTGACCCAACAAAGAAAAAAGAGTGAACTTATGATTCGGATGAATTTATCTGATGGCTGATCATAGCGGTCAGGTAGAAATGGGGTGAGTTTTAATGGGACATCCAGTGACAACGAATCCGTTTATCATTATGTTGATTAACATGACGGTCGTATTCGTTGTATTGTATGGATTAAGCCTTTTGATCCGGCTGATTCATGTCATTGACCCAACAAAAAATGCAGAGGAGCATGCAGAAGCAGCCGCTGTTCCAACAGCAGCGCCGGCAGCTCCGGTCGTGGACAACAGCGCGGTGGTCGCAGTGATTGCGGCGGCAGTTGCAGCTTATGGATGCAGCGAGGCCAACATCGTAACGATTCGTCCGGCTGGCAGCCCGGTATGGACCAACACCGGCCGGATTTCGGGGATCCAGAATACCGTGAACTAATTCATCTAAGGAGGAATTATCAAGAATGGAAGTATGGAATGCATTTATTGTGTCAATCGCATCTGTGTGGGCTGACAGCGGCTTTACTGGATTTACGGTTGGCAATGCTATTATGATTGTCGTAGGTTGTGTATTGCTCTGGTTGGCATTTGCCAAAGAATTTGAACCGTTGCTTTTGGCGCCGATTGCTTTCGGCTGCATCATGGCGAACTTCCCGAAGACGGGATTTTTCGATGATCCGGGCGTTATGCTCGCCATCCATTATGGTATTACGAATGAAATCTTCCCGCCGCTTATTTTCCTTGGTGTTGGCGCGATGACGGATTTTGGTCCGCTGATTGCCAATCCATCCACGATTCTCATGGGTGCCGCAGCTCAGATCGGCGTGTTTATTTCCCTGGCTGGTGCTATGCTGCTGGGTTTTGATGTCAAGGAAGCAGCTTCCATCGGTATTATCGGCGGTGCTGATGGCCCGACGGCCATTTACCTGACGATCAAACTGGCGCCGCATCTTCTCGGTGCAATTGCGGTTGCCGCGTATTCTTACATGTCCTTGGTGCCGCTGATTCAGCCGCCGGTTATGAAGCTCTTTACAACAAAAAAAGAACGCGAAGTTGTCATGGAGCAGCTGCGTCCGGTTTCCAAGTTTGAACGTATTGTATTCCCGGTTGTCTGCACGATCGTTATCAGCCTTTTGCTGCCGCCGGTAGCATCGCTGATCGGCATGCTGATGCTGGGCAATCTGTTCCGTGAGTCCGGTGTAACGGATCGTCTCTCGGATACTTCGCAGAATTCTTTAATCAATATCGTAACGATTTTCCTGGCAACTGGTACTGGCATGACGATGTCGGCGAAGGATTTCCTCAACGCCAAGACATTGGAGATCATCGTCCTCGGTCTGATCGCTTTCATTGGCGGTACGGCTGGCGGCGTATGGTTTGGCAAGATTATGTACTGGATTTCCGGCGGCAAGGTCAATCCGCTGATTGGTTCGGCTGGTGTATCGGCTGTGCCGATGGCAGCTCGTGTCAGCCAGATTGTCGGACAGAAATTTAAACCGGGCAACTTCCTGCTCATGCACGCTATGGGTCCGAATGTTGCCGGCGTTATCGGTACTGCAGTTGCCGCTGGCACGATGCTGGCGATGCTCAGCTGATAAGCCTTATAGGCGAGGGCAGCGGCATGGTGCCGGATATGTCCTGACTTTGACTAACAGGCATATCTTCCATTACCAAATCATAATGTCTTTATGTGACAAAGAAAGAGGAGGGTTACTATGTCACCTGCAATTGTGACTTTGTGCATTCTTGGTGTAGTTGCAATTCTGTTTATCACGGAAATTATCCCGTTGGCTATTTCAGCCATGGGCGGCGCGATTGCCTGCGGCATCGCGGGGGTTATTCCTATCAAGACCGTGTTTTCCGGCTTGTCCAATTCAACTGTAGTTCTGTTTGCCGGTATGTTTGTCATCAGCGCGGCTATGTTCCATACAGGACTGGCCCAGCTCATTGGCATTCGTGTCGTACGTGCCATGGGCACTAGTGAAAATAGCCTGATGGCCGGCACGATGATCATTGCAGCGGCTCTTTCGTCAGTGTCTTCAAATACGGGCACGACGGCGGCATTGCTGCCGGTTATTATGGGTATTTGTGTAGCGGCGCATATTCCGGCTTCCCGTCAGCTGATGCCGTTGGCCTTCGGCGCCGGCGCCGGTGGTATCATTACGCTGGTCGGCACGCCGCCAAATATCATTGCCTCCGGTACCTTGAAGGCGGCTGGCTTCCAGGGATTTGGCTTTTTTGAATTTGCCTGGATTGGTATTCCAATTACGATTGGTACGATTCTTTATATGATGTTTATTGGCAAACGTTTTCTGCCAAAAGCCGAACTTTCCGAAGATGTTGAAATTGATGAAGATGCTGCAGCGGAAGCACAGGCAGCAACGACGGATACGCGTAAGCAGATCATTGTTGGCTGCACGCTGATCGCGGTAGTTATTGTCATGGCTTTGGATCTTGAGTCGTTTCCGTTGGAGGTTGCGGCGGTTATCGGTGCTTTGTTCCTGGTCCTTTCCAAGTGCGTTACAGAAAAAGAGGCCTATGCCGGGATTGACTGGGTAACGATTTTCTTGTTCGCCGGCATGATGCCGATTGCGACCGCGATGGAAAAAAGCGGCGCCGGCAAGCTGATTGCTGACATTGTTGTGGGCGTTCTGGGTGGCACGCCAAGCCCGCTCTTTGTAACGGCAGTTCTCTTTGCGCTGGCTTGCGGGCTTACACAGTTCATGTCCAATACGGCAGCTACGGCTTTGCTGGCTCCAATTGGCATTTCGATTGCGCAGGGCATCGGCGCGAATCCGCAGGCAGTGCTCATGGCAATTGCGGTTGCTGCGTCGTGCGCATTCGCTACGCCGGTTGGCACGCCGCCGAACACGATCGTGCTCGGACCTGGCGGATACAAGTTTATCGATTATGTCAAGGTCGGTATTCCTTTAATTGTTGTCTGCTTTGTCATTTCGATTATCATTATTCCGATTGTATGGCCATTCTTCCCTAAATAAAGGACGAATTCCTTTTTGGGAATATGTATACCAAAAATGTAATAACTGGATTATTCCAATAAGGGATAAAATCAAATACCGTTTCGGAATATACCACTAAGCCTTACGATAACAGGCTTAGTGGTATTTTTATGCCATTAATGGGTTTTGAAATGCCAAAAGTGATAATGCGTCACAAAGCCTTGAAAATAAAGGACTAAAGCTAAATTTTTTATATTACGAGAAAATTGGCACAAATATTGACATGAATTACAAATTGGTATAACCTGAAATATGAACTCGGGCAGCTGGTCAATATATATATGCTGTCATGTGTTTCGGCTGAAAACAGCTAGACTGGCATATCTATTGCATTTAAAGTATATTTTTATATTTTTCTGAAACCAGAAATGGTATAAGAATATCGCCAAAAAGGGAATCCCAATACGGGAAAAAATGAAAACGCAATGCCTGAATACGCTATGAAGGCGGTTTTCAATTTTGGCAAGAGGGCATGCGGATGCCATACTGGGTTTCAGCAGCAGGTCAATCCATCAATACCAGTATTGACTGGCAGGGAGGAGAGGTGATTTGAATGGGACATCCGGTGACAACGAATCCGTTTATTATTATGTTGATTAATATGACGGTTGTATTCGTTGTCTTATATGGATTAAGTCTTTTAATCCGATTGATCCATGTTATTGACCCGACCAAGAAAAAAGACTGAGATCGTTTAAGCCAGGTGTGAAATTTATCAGAGACGGGTAAGTCTCCGGCTTTGATAGAAAATGAGGTGATTCTAATGGGACATCCAGTGACAACGAATCCGTTCATCATCATGCTGATTAACATGACGGTTGTATTCGTCGTATTGTATGGGTTGAGCCTTTTGATTCGGCTGATTCATATTATTGATCCGACGAAAAATGCCGCTGAAAAACCAGCAGCAGCTCCGGCTCCGGCAGCAGCAGCTCCAGCAACAGCTCTGGCCGCTGACAACAGTGCTGTATTG
>DCFR01000001.1:0-3328 GCA_002319815.1 Megamonas sp. UBA1799 | reverse complement strand
TGAACTAAGGGATCCTGGTCAAAGACCAGATATTCCGAACTCATTAAGGAGGAATTATAAAGAATGGAAGTATGGAATGCATTTATCGTGTCCATCGCATCCGTATGGGCCGACAGTGGCTTTACCGGATTTACGGTGGGCAATGGAATTATGATTATTGTAGGTTGCGTATTGCTTTGGCTGGCATTTGCCAAAGAGTTTGAACCGTTGCTTTTGGCGCCGATTGCTTTTGGCTGCATCATGGCGAACTTCCCGAAGACGGGATTTTTCGATGATCCGGGCGTTATGCTCGCCATCCATTATGGTATTACCAATGAAATCTTCCCACCGCTTATTTTTCTCGGCGTTGGTGCGATGACGGATTTTGGTCCGCTGATTGCCAATCCTTCGACGATTCTCATGGGCGCGGCAGCGCAGTTCGGCGTGTTCATTTCTCTGGCCGGCGCTATGCTGCTGGGATTTGATGTCAAGGAAGCAGCTTCCATCGGTATCATCGGCGGTGCTGATGGCCCGACGGCTATTTACCTGACGATCAAACTGGCGCCGCATCTTCTCGGTGCAATCGCGGTTGCCGCCTATTCCTACATGTCTTTGGTACCGCTGATTCAGCCGCCGGTTATGGCAGCTTTCACAACGAAAAAAGAACGCGAAGTTGTCATGGAGCAGCTGCGTCCGGTTTCCAAGTTTGAACGTATCGTATTCCCAGTTGTCTGCACGATCGTCATCAGTCTTTTGCTGCCGCCGGTAGCATCGCTGATTGGTATGCTGATGCTGGGCAATCTGTTCCGTGAGTCCGGTGTAACGGATCGTCTCTCGGATACTTCGCAGAATTCCTTAATTAATATCGTAACGATTTTCCTGGCAACTGGTACTGGCATGACGATGTCGGCAAATGATTTCCTCAACACCAAGACATTGGAAATCATCGTCCTCGGTCTGATCGCTTTCATTGGCGGTACTTGGGCCGGTGTTATGTTTGGTAAACTTATGTATTGGTTCACAGGCGGCAAGGTCAATCCGCTGATTGGTTCCGCTGGCGTATCGGCTGTGCCGATGGCAGCTCGTGTCAGCCAGATTGTCGGCCAGAAGTACAAACCGGGTAACTTCCTGCTCATGCATGCTATGGGGCCGAATGTTGCCGGTGTTATTGGTACCGCTGTTGCTGCCGGCACGATGCTGGCAATGCTCAGCTGATCATGACCTGATTTTGTTTGTTTCTGATACAGAAAGAGGAGGGTTATTATGTCACCAGCAGTTGTAACGTTAATTATTCTGGGCGTCGTTGCAGTTCTGTTTATCACAGAAATTATTCCGCTGGCTATTTCAGCCATGGGCGGTGCAATTGCCTGCGGTATTGCGGGCGTCATTCCGGTCAAAATGGTATTTTCCGGCTTATCAAATTCGACTGTTGTTTTGTTTGCCGGTATGTTTGTCATCAGTGCGGCTATGTTCCATACGGGACTGGCACAGCTTATTGGTATCCGCGTTGTCCGTGCTATGGGCACCGGTGAAAACAGCCTGATGGCCGGCACGATGATTATTGCGGCGGCTCTTTCGTCGGTATCATCGAACACAGGCACGACGGCAGCCTTGCTGCCGGTTATTATCGGTATCTGCTCGGCAGCGCATATTCCGGCTTCCCGTCAGTTGATGCCGTTGGCATTTGGCGCTGGCGCCGGCGGTATTATCACGCTGGTCGGCACGCCGCCAAATATCATTGCTTCTGGTACTTTGAAGGCGGCTGGTTTCCAGGGATTTGGTTTCTTTGAATTTGCCTGGATTGGTATTCCTTTGACCATTGCAACAATTCTTTATATGATGTTTATCGGCAAGCGTTTCCTGCCCAAGGCAGATCTTTCTGATGATGTTGAAATTGATGAAGATGCCGCAGCAGAAGCACAGGCAGCAACAACAGATACGCACAAACAGATTATTGTTGGCTGCACGCTGATCGCCGTAGTTATTGTCATGGCACTTGATCTTAAAGCCTTCCCGTTGGAAGTAGCGGCAGTTATTGGCGCTTTGTTCCTGGTTCTTTCCAAGTGCGTTACAGAAAAAGAAGCGTATGCCGGTATTGACTGGGTAACGATTTTCTTGTTCGCCGGCATGATGCCGATTGCGACTGCGATGGAAAAAAGCGGCGCTGGCAAGTTGATTGCTGATGTCGTGGTAGGTATTCTGGGCGGCACTCCGAGCCCGCTGTTTGTCACGGCTGTTTTGTTTGCGCTGTCCTGCGGACTCACGCAGTTCATGTCGAATACGGCGGCTACGGCTTTGCTGGCTCCGATTGGCATCTCGATTGCACAGGGTCTCGGTGCTAATCCGCAGGCCGTGCTCATGGCTATTGCGGTAGCAGCTTCTTGCGCATTCGCTACGCCGGTTGGCACCCCGCCGAACACAATCGTGCTCGGGCCAGGCGGATACAAGTTTATCGACTATATGAAAGCCGGTATTCCTTTGATTGTTGTCTGCTTTGTTGTTTCAATTATTATTATCCCGATTGTATGGCCGTTCTTCGGTTAATCGGGAACCTATTTACAGGTCGAGAGAAGTGCATCTTCTCTTGACCTGTATTTTTTTTGTCAGCTTCGGTATAAATCTGTTTTTTTTATATTGCCTTAACGGGTTTTTATAATATCTGAATTTTTCACTTATTTCCGTTCGGGCACAAAATATGATCAAAAAATAAGTAAAGATTATTCTATATAGGGATAATTGTATAACCTGTTTTGGTAATGCAATAAAAACCTTATAATTACAGTGATTATTGCTTATTTTTCATATTATTCCGCAATAAATTCCAATTTGGAAATTATGCCCTTAAGTACCATGAAATAAAGCATTTGGAATAATTTTTCTTATTGCGTGAAAATTTATAAAAAATTTGACACTAATTTGGAATTGGTATAGGCTGACACATGGGTGCAGTGGAATTATTTATTCTGCAATCTGGTTACCAAAAAAGAATAGTATGCTGTAAGGGCATCTTGGCGATTGCCGGCAGGGCAGATTCAGCTGCTTTTTTGGTAATAACAAGCGAGGTGATTTTGATGGGACATCCGGTGACAACAAATCCGTTTATTATCATGCTGATTAACATGACAGTCGTATTTGTTGTCCTGTATGGATTGAGCTTGCTGATTCGGCTGATTCATATTATCGACCCAACAAAGAAAAAGGGTTGAAAACAGGAAGATCAGAAATGAAGGGTATCGAAGTAAAAGTACAGGCAAACGAAAACTTCGATAGAAAATGAGGTGATTCTAATGGGACATCCAGTGACAACGAATCCGTTTATTATCATGCTGATTAACATGACGGTTGTATT
>DCFR01000077.1:6752-50009 GCA_002319815.1 Megamonas sp. UBA1799 | reverse complement strand
TTTTTCGTGTGCGAAGTTTGAGTTTTTTAATTATGAGGTCGCACTCTTCGTGGGTCCGTATATTGCAATGTTGCAACCATTGCGCTAAATGCATGGGCTGAAGCATTGCACATTTTGTGGGTGATTTGGGCGCAGAAACTATCAGATAACTTATTTAATATTGATATAGGAATCTTGTTTTTATCCGAAGATGAACTTGTTCTAATATGCTCGCTTATGTAGATAGAGTGTATTAAAGCGACTGAGCTCTGGGTATATGGGGGGCTAGATTCGGGCTGCGTTTTAACTCCGCCTAAACTATGGCTTCATTTATTGGATTATCAAAATTTTCTATAGTAGTTTTTGTGCAAAAAATAAATGGTATCGTTAGGATAAGGCGTTTTTTTACGTACCATATTTCCATACCACAACATTTATTATAGAGTCAAAAAAATCCCCGGCCGGGCTTGTAAAAGCTCTGCCGGGGATTGCGATGTTTTGCGGTTATTGGGCTTCGCTGGTGATACCGGTACGACCGGTATCGGCGTATAGCTGTGCGATATAGAAAAGTGATTCTTC
The DNA here is from genome assembly GCA_002319815.1 of Megamonas sp. UBA1799. Classification (GTDB taxonomy): domain Bacteria; phylum Bacillota; class Negativicutes; order Selenomonadales; family Selenomonadaceae; genus UBA1799. Next base: position 49,451 of record DCFR01000077.1, on the reverse strand, counting down.
ATACGTATCTTTCTGGATGGGCTGATAGTTTTCCGGATAGACCGGCGTATCAACCAGTCGGCCGCCAACGCTGAAAATCTTGGCACGAGTAGGCGTAATGGTATGTTCCTTTACATTTACCGCCATGAGAATTTCACTATAGGAGACGCTGTCAAAGGTTGATAGTTTATCGCGATATTTTTCATCCATTTGCGCAACGCTGATTGGATCGGCATAAATAGCTCGGACATTGACCTGAATAATATCCGGATTTTTCGCATCGTGTATAAGTGATTTTTCTTCATAGTTATAATGAATGTTTTTTGCTTTGTGCAGCAGTGTCCAACGAGCCGCTTCCTTTTCCATCGGGGTTGGTTTTGGCTGGATGCTGATTTCCCAATCCAGCGGCGAAGATCCGCCGTTGCTATCGCTGCGATCGGCAGAAGCGGCTGCCGGAAGGGTTAGCAAAGCGCTGCCAAGGCAGGTTCCTATGCAAAGCAGTTGCCATTTTTTCATAAAGATCATCCTCCTGTAATCATCGGATTCGTTTTAGTTGATAATACGGGTGCGTCCGGTACTGGCAAAATTCTCGGCAATCTCGTACACAGTTGCGGCCAGTGTTTTTTCCGGGATCGGTTTAAACTGTCGTTCATAGTTCGGCGCGGCCAGCAGTTTGCCGTCGTGACTAAAGATTTTGCTGCGGTCAATCGCATCAGTATGATCGCTGATTCGGAAAGCCAGACAAATTTCACTGTAGGCTACGCGATCAGCGCCATTAAGCTGCGCAGCAAATTTTTTATTTTGTTCGGCAATCAGCGCCGAATCAAGATAGATCGTTCGGGTGTTGACCAGAATGATGTCCGGATCTTTGTCATCGGGTCTCAAAGAGGCTTCTTCATATGAATAGCTGGCAGTTTTGTTGGTGTAAAGGTCGTGCCAGCGTGCGGCTTCAATTTCTTTGGCACTCGGTTTTGGCTGCATGCTGATTTCCCATTCTGAAGGGGATTGGATGCCCGTGACATCGACTTTTTCCGCTGCGGCGGAAGATGTCAGCAAAGCACTCAGCGTCAGTGCGCCCAGCAGTAAAAAAATATGTTTATTCATTTTCAATCGCGCTCCTTTGGCGGCTTAATTTGCATTTCGTACTGAAATACATATTGGTCAATTTGTCTGGTTGTCCAGTAATTTTGCAGCGGCATAGCAAATAGATCACTGGTGATCGTCAGATGATGTGTTTGTATATATTGATATATTTGTGCGCCGGCGGCCGCTGTCGCCTGTTTTTTGCTGCCGCCCCTGATTAGGGTCAGGTAATGGCCGGCCGGACGTATTTGGCAGCCGGGTAAGCATTGTGGAATTTCCTGATACAAAATCGGCGCTGAAGAATAGTCTTGCTTCTGAAAATTTTCTTTTTTCAAGATAACGCCAAAATACGGGTTAACCTCCAGCGTATCTTTATAATAATTTTGATCCCTTTGTAAAAAGACGGACAGCCAGTTTTTATGGTCGCCATTTTTTTCAAATTCATAGCTGACCTGCAGGTATTTTTCCGGCTGGTTCATGAAGTGAATCGTGTTGAATGCAGTGGTGTTGATTTGTTGCACATGTTGCTGTAGATGCTGAATCACATCTAATTGTTTTTGTAGTTTTACCGCTTCGGCTTGAATGGTTTCCGTTCTTTTTTCAAAGAGCGTCTGCAGCTGTCCTGCATTCCGATTTTGCAGATAATAGGCAATATCCGGCAAAGGAACGCCGAGTTTTCGCAAATCGGTCAGGATTTTCAATTCAAAACATTGCTGTAACGAATAAAAGCGACAGCCTTTCTCATCCGTTATTTCGGGTAAAAAAATATTTTCCCGATCATAGTATAACAGTAAAGATTTTGAAATGCCATGAATCCGGGCCATTTCCAAGGGAGAAAAATAAGTTTCTTTAAGATTTTTCATTATAACACCTTGACCGTATCATTGTTACACGGTTTATCATAAAAGCAGATGAGAACTCGCACCTATTATAGCATAAAATGAATTAATGTGCTAAGCAAGATAAATGACAAATGGGAGCGAGCATCAATATTTATTATATAAGGAGTGGTAGGTACATGTATACTCGCACCCATAAAAAGAAAATTTTTTCAGGTGTTCTGGCTGGTGCGGTGTTGCTGATTCCGGTCGGCAGTGTTTCCGCACAAAAAAATACGGCGGTTGATACATATTCGCTGGATGAAGTTCTGGTAACAGCGAACCGTTATGAAACGAAAGATGTTAATATTCCGGCGGCAACAGAAGTGTTTACCAAAGAAAAGATTGAAGCCATGGGCGCTAAAAGTGTTATGGAGGTTCTTCAGAATATTCCCGGGTTTGTCATTTCAGAATCTCCGTCCGGCAATGGTTCGCCGGGATTGCGCGGCATCTCCGGGCATTTAAGTATCCTGATTAATGGGATACCTCTGGCTAGTGAAACTTATTTTCAGATGGGGACATTGTCAACTGCGGGTATAGAACGGATTGAAGTGGTGAAAGGCGGGTCAGCTGTTTTATATGGCAGCAATGCAACAACCGGCGTTATTAATATTATTACGCAAAAAAATGGTAAGAATAAAGTCGCAGTTAGTGCCGGTGATCATAAGCAAAAGGAATTTTCCGGGGTGTTTAATAGTGAAGGGCTTTCCGTTTCTTATGACCGTTATGATATCCGCAAGGCAGGTCTCGTTTATGATTCGTCAACACAGTATTATCGTGATTTCCTGCGTCGGGATAGTGTAAATGTGAATTATGCGCCGAATGAACATTGGAATTTTATGTATTTATATAGCGATAAGGATAGTAACTGTAATCGGGTCGTCAAGGCAACGGGTAAACCAACGACAGATTGGCGTAATAATACACTGTATCATGTTTTTCAGACGACCTACACAAATCATGATTTCCGGACGGTGGTTTATTATCAGAACCGGGAATGGTTTTCTAATTTAGGCGGCAGCGTGAGTATTCAGCGCGGCGGCTATTATGGCGTTGATGTGCAGAATAAATGGAAATTAAAAGGGACGGAGGTATCAGCGGGCGGTACGGTGGAACGTGAAGATGCCAAACATCAGTCTAGTAATAAATGGATGTATAACCAGCGCAATCATGGGGCACTTTTTTTCCTGACCGATACGCCGGTTTCGAATCAAACAAATATTATTTTTGGCGCTAGAGAGGTTTTTACCGGCAATTCCGGTAATGTTTTGTGTCCGCAGCTGCAAGTTCTGCATAAATTAAATGGCGGAGAATCTCTTTATGTCAATATTAATAAATCCTTGCGCGAACCGGATCTTACCCAGCGATACGGCTATGGCAGCGGGCAGGAACCCAATCCGGATTTAAAATCAGAAAATGCCTGGACGTATGAAGCGGGCTGGAAAAAAATGTTTTCTTCGCATAGTGTGTTAAAGTTCGATTTGTATCATATGGAAATTAAGGATCGTATTTATAGCGTCCGGCTGCGCAATGGTAACACAACATATCGGAATGCCTTAAAGTATCGTAACACCGGCGCCGAATTGAGCTATGAATGGAATGCACCCAAAGGATTTTCTTTTGGGTTCGGGATGTCTTATAGCAATCCGGAACAAATCACGACGACAACTGGCAGCTGGGAAAAAGCGGAAAACAGACTGGGATTGCATTCGGAAATCATGTATACGACCGGAAAAACTTCGGTCAATCTATTTGCTAATTATGCCGGGCAGCGGGTGAATGATACCAGCTCGATGATTTTGCTTGACATGACGATTAAGGAACGGATGACGGAGCAGGATTCCCTGAGTTTAAAGATTGGTAATATTTTGAACCGCACAGATTATCGTTCATCAACCGGCGGTTCGGTTGTACCGGAAAGAAATTTTTTGCTGACATATGAGCGGGCTTTCTGAGGAGATTGCGGATGAAGAAATGGATAAGCAGCTGGCTGGCAGGTATATTGCTTTTTCTTGTGGGCGGCTGCTGTTTGCCGCCGACCGGCGGACTGGATCAGGTATCGATACTTTATACCGTTGAAGATGCCCGGGGTAAAATAATTTCGTTTACAAAAAAACCGCAGCGTATTGTATGCTGTCAGGTATTTGCAGATGAAATTCTGCTTGATTTGGTGGTGCATGACCGGATTGCAGCTTTAAGCCGCTGGGTTCATGATGACGGCTTGTCGAGTGCGGTGGATGAAGCGGCCGATGTAAAAGAGATCGTAGAAAGCAATACGGAGTCGATTCTTCAGGTGCAACCGGATTTGGTTATTTTAGGGAGCAATAATTTACCGTTGGCCGAAGCGCTGGAAGATACTGGAACTAAAGTGTATGTACTGAAAAATATATCGCATCTCGATGAGATTGACGGCAATATTACGTCTTTGGCACAGGCGGTGGGAGAAGAAGCAAAGGGCGATGAACTGCGCGCAGGGCTGGATGCCGATTTGCAGCAAGTCAGGCAGGATCCGGCTTTGCAGCTGCCTCCGGTCAGGACGTTGCTCTTTTTACGTTTTGGCGCGATAGGCGGTGAAGATACAATATATCATGATGTGCTGGTGGCGCTGGGGCTTAGGGATGCTTATGCGGATGTACGGGGGCCTTCTTCCGGTATTGGCAGCAGTATGATTTTATCCAAAGAAGAAGTTGTTCGCTGTAATCCAGAGTTGCTGCTGATGGCATCCTGGACACAGGGAGGTGCTTATCAGGACAGCGATAGTCAGCTCAAGGAACTTTATAGTGATCCTGCCTATGTGAGTTTGGATGCCGTTCGAAATCATCGAGGGTGTGTTATTCCACAGCGTTATGTGAATTGTTTATCGCACCATGCGGGTAAAAATCTTATTCAATTAGCTGAAATTCTCAGGACACAACTGCAGGAGCAAAGGAAATGATAGGTAATTATAAACATAAACAGGTTGTTCATTGCAACTTAAATCATATTTATATGGCAATGGCGTTTAATCCAGGGGCGGTGCTGGTCCTTCATGCGCCGCGATCTTGTTCGCATATTCCAGAAAGTATGCGGCAATATTTTAAAGAACGCTCATCTTATGCGCAAGAAAAAAAGATTGTTTTGCAGCCAAATAATCTTTTTGTAACAGGTATCAGTGATACAGAGGCAATTTTTGGCGGAGAAAAACTGCTGGAAGCTTGTTTGCGGGATGTCGCGCGTAATCAGCGTCCAGATTATATTCTGGCCGTTCCCGGGTGCACGGCCGGCGTGATTGGCGATGATGTGACTGCGGTCGCTCAGTTGGTGGAAAACGAAACCGGCGTTCCCATTATTCCCGTACCTGGGGCGGGTTTTATGAACAATCAGGATGAAGATGGTCTGTTGGTGGTCAGCCGGTTATTAGTACAGCGATTTACTAGGTGTTCTTTGCAATTGCCGCGGAAAAAAACAGCCGTCATTTTTGGCTGCAATTTTGCAATTAACAGCAATCGTATTCGGGACAGTTACCAAAAGATATTTGCCAGTTTCGGCTATCAGGCGCTTTTCCCTCCGACCGGGATGTATTTGGCTGACTTTGCGGCTATGGAGCAGACTGGCATTGTGGTGTCCGGCACAATGAACCGGCGGCAAAAAAAAGCCTATGACAGCTTTGCGGAGGCTTTTGCTCGCCAACTGGGGGCGCTTTATGTGCCAGATGCTTTGCCGGATACCCCACAGGCAATTTTTGATTGGGTGGAAAAAATCGGAACGGTATTAGGTGAGCCAGAAATTGTCTCGATGCTGATCCGAGATTATAAAGCGCAGTTGGAGTCAGCGGCCGACAAATGGCAGTCTGCAATGGGAAGCTATTCGTATTGGTTATCAATCAACGCGCCGCCTTATGTTTATTGTCCGGAAGCTGTGTTGGAAAAGTTGCGGTATTTGCCGCTGCAATGTCAGGGATTTATTCTTTTGCCGGAATTAAATGAAACGCATTTTGCGTATTATAAGCAATATTTAAAAAAATATGCATTGCCAATTTATACGGAGAAAGAATATAAGCAACGCAATCCTTCGCCAGATTTTGTGGTGACTAGTATTCCTAAACCGATGTATACGCGACAACTTTGTCTGGCCGGCATGCAGCCGGGGATTGCCGGAATATTGCATTTATGGGAAAAACTGGCCTTGCTATTACGGGACGATCGGAGCATTGTGTATGAAGAGTAACATGTTGGAGCAGAACTGGAAGCCGTGTCAGTCTCATTGCCAGATGAGCGGAGCCGCGGCAGCGTTGTTAAGCATACAAGACGTTTGTGTGATTTTTAATGGGCCGCGCTGGTGTGCAGTCATTGCTGAACGCGAACTAACGATTTGTAAAAAAAGTTATGAAAAGCGTTTATTTTGTGCTGAAGTTCAGGAAACCGATCTGCTTTTTGGCGCGGATGCCCGGATTCAATTTATTATTGGGCAGATAAAACAAATGATGCAGCCCGTTCTTTTGGGAGTTTTAACGAGTTGCTCGCTGAGTCTGATTGGCGACGATACGCGGGGAATTGCTTTGGCGGCAAAACCTGGCTGCCCTATTGTCGCGTTGGATGCCGGTGGGCTGAATGGGGAATTTTGCTCCGGCTGGCAGATGGCAATGCAAGCTTTTCTAGAAGAAGTTAAATTTTCTTCGATGAACCAGCGCAGCGCTCGACGGGTTAATTTATTGGGCTGCTGCAGCGGCTATCCTGATGCTGCGGGCGATGTGGCTGAATGGAAACGGTTACTGGAAGCGGCAGGTTTTGAAGTGGGCGTTTGTTTAGGCGAAGACGGACTGACCTTGCCGGCGATTGCAACTTTACCGCAGGCGACTTTAAATATTGTGATAGCAAAGGAATTAGCGGAAAATCTGGCTAAAGATCTGCAGGCGCGTTGGCAGCAGCCTTATGTTTCTGCGCCGGCTCCCTATGGCTTCCGGCAATCAATCGAGTGGGTGGAAACGATTGGCCGGGCGCTAAAGATCCCGCCGCAGCTGACGGCATTGCAGCAAGAGATTGACGTCGCGGTCGATGCTGTTTGTGAACAGTATTTCCTTTTTCAAAAAATGGTTCCAGACTTCTTTTTGAAACGGGCAGTTTTAGCTTTGCCGTATAGTCGGGCCGTTCCTTTGGGGAGGGCGCTGCGAACCGAAGTGCTCGATATCCCGGATATTGTTTACTGCATTCAGGATGCCGCTTTTGATCTGCATGAACAAAATATCGATATGGCCGAAATGCCGCCGGTTGCCTTGGATACAAATAGTTATCAGTTGTTATTTGGCAGCCGGGGCGCTCGTTATGCCGGAGAGCATTGGAGTCACACGGTTTATATCAACGGATATATTCCCGACAGCCGGATTCAGCGCTGGCATCAAACTTATACCGGAATCCGTGGCTGGCAGATTTTGATGGATGCCATTCTGCAGCAGTTGAATATTCTGTGTCATCATAACCAAACACAATAATAAAAAAACAGCGATTGCTCTCAATTGGCAGAGCAGTCGCTGTTTTTATTTTACAATATGTTTTCCGCCATAGTAGAGCGGTTTCCAGTAGGCATCGTCGAGATCGTCAATGCGAACGCCCTTTTTGGCCGAGACATGAATAAATTTTCCGTCGCCCAGATAAATACCGCAGTGCGAAGCGCCGGGCTCGTAAGTAGTGAAGAAAACCAGATCGCCGGGTTCAAGCTGACGGCGTAGCGTGGTTTTCTGTCCAAGTTTGTATTGTTCATCGGCGGTACGGGGAATCGTGAGCCCGTTTTGTCGGAATACATACTGAAGATATCCGGAACAATCAAAAGCCTTTGGCGTCGCGCCGCCAAATTGGTAAGGCGTGCCGATGTATTTTTTTGCCGTGGCAAGTAAAACGGTCACTTTGCTCCGTTCCAGAAAAGGAGGACCCTCAGGTACGGTGACCGGCAGTCGCGGCACGGCAGTTCCTGTATTGAGCGCAGGCGCATTCGGCAGCGCCGGAGTTGATTTTTTCGGCGCTTTTTCCAGAGCTCGCCAGGTTGTATTGTCAACAATGCCGCTAATTTTTATTTTCGTATCACGCTGAAAGTTAATGACGGCGCGATAGGTTTCATTGCCAAAAATGCCATCGATGCTGTGAATTACGTAGCCGGCATTTTGTAGATTTTGCTGCAGAACCCGGACATCGTGCCCGGTTGCTCCGCGCTGCAGGGTTGCCGCAGCCAGCGCTGTTCCGGTCAGACAGAAAAACAGGCTGCTAAGGAGCAGCAGAGAGAAAATCTTTTTCATACGGACCGTCCTTTCTTGGCTCAGCCATGCATTACATGGTCAAGACCTTGATGCATCAGCCGGACCACATGATCGTCGTCAAGCGAGTACCAGGCTTCTTTGCCTTCTTTGCGAAATTTTACCAGACGAGCGGTTCGCAATACTCGGAGCTGATGTGATATAGCTGATTGACCCATACCAAGCGCATCGGCAATGTCGCAGACGCACATTTCATTAGCGGACAGCAGGGCCAGCAACTTGATGCGGGTGGCATCGCCAAGCACCTTAAAAATTTCAGCGAGATGCTGACTGGTCACGTCATCGATTTCGTGGAGCTTTGCCATTTCAATCCGATCCGGGTGAATGCGATGGATCTCGCAAAGATCGTTTTCTTTTGCCATATCGTGCGTGCCTCCGCTTTTCTGAAAATAACGATAATCCTACATTCTCAGTATAAATCAAAACAAAAAAATTGCAAGCGATTTTCCGGGTTCAAAGGATAAAACCATAAGTCCTGTGATTAAAATGGAAAGTTATCCACAGTTTTAACCTTTTTAGATGTATTTGGGGATAACTTTGTGGATAACTTGTGAAAACCAGCAAGAAAAAAGGACTGTAGAGTTATCCACAGTCCTGCACCGCAAAAGTATCACTTAGTAAACTTTGGCAATTGTAAAACCGCCTTTGGTTAAGGCATTGGTAATTTGTTGAATATGATCCTGACCGTGCGTTTCAACCGTAACTTCCAGTTGTACTTTCTTAAAGCTGTCCGTGACTTTAGCCTGATTGTGATCAAGTTTGATTACGTTGGCGTTCTGCTCGGCCAGGATTTGAGACACTTTGAGCAGTTGGCCTGGTTTGTCCGGCAGCTGCACGGCAAAACAGAATACGCGCCCCCGCGCAATGAGAGCCTTGTCGATGAGAGCGGAAATCGTAGAAATATCAATGTTGCCGCCGCTGATGATAGCAGCGACTTTTTTGCCCTTAAACGGCAGTTTTCCAAGAGCGGCTAAAGAAAGAACGCCGGCGCCTTCTGCAATCAGCTTGTGCTTTTCAATGAGAGACAGCAATGCTGACATGATTTCCATTTCGGAAACAGTGATGATGTCGTCTAGATATTTTTGGCAGAAAGCAAAGGTAAGCTTGCCCGGCGTCTTGACTGCGCAGCCATCGGCCACGGTATCTACGGTGCGCAGGGAGACGATTTTGCCTTTGGCAAAAGAAGCTTTCATGCAGGCGGCGCCTTCGGGTTCAACGCCGATTACCTTGACATTTGGGTTGACCGCTTTGGTCGCGAGGGCAACGCCGCTGGCAAAACCGCCGCCGCCAATCGGCACGAGGATAACGTCGACGTCTTTCAGGTCATCGATAATTTCCTTTGCCGTGGTGCCTTGCCCCAGTAATACTTGTACATCATCAAAGGGGTGCACATAAACATAGCCGTGTTGCTTTTGCAGTTCCTGTGATTTCATGTAAGCATCATCGAAAGTATCGCCGAATAGCACAACTTCGGCGCCAAACGCCCGCGTTGCTTCGACTTTCAGAATCGGGGTCGTGGCTGGCATGCAAATGACGGCTTTGACGCCGAGCCGTTGTGCCGAAAATGCCACTCCCTGCGCATGGTTGCCGGCAGAAGCCGTAATGACACCTTTAGCGCGTTCCGCCGGCGTGAGCTGGCTGATTTTGTTGTAGGCGCCGCGCAGTTTAAAGGAGCCGGTATTTTGCAGATTTTCTGGTTTCAGATAAACCGTGTTGCTGCAAAGCGATGAAAAATAAGGGCTTTCAATCAATTGTGTTTTTTTTGCAACGCCGTCCAGCTGCTTGGCGGCGCGATAGACGTCAGCGATGGTCGTGTTATCGACAATTGATTGTATAGATTGAGTCGATTCATCGGGCATATAAAAGTCCTCCTGTAAACAAAGTATATCTGGGAAAGACAGTAATGTGATTTTCTCAGAAAAATATTGAATTAAGTGTATCATTATCCGAAGAGAGTGTCAATGTGTAAACCGAAGAGAACAGGATTTATCGGTATTCTTTTGCAGGAATTTTGCTGCCGGTCACGAAATATAATAATAACAGAGAAGTACGCTGCTTCGCTGGCGGAGGGAAGAGGCCATGGAATGCAAATTGATTCTTGTTCCGATGGATGGATCGAACAGTTCGGCGCGGGCGGCTGCCATTGCGGCAGAACTGGCTCGGGCAGCCGGAGCTGCTTTGGAATTTTTGTATGTGGTGGATATAGAGAATGCGCTGACGAATATCGGCGCGGCCGGCCGCAGTGGCCATCCTTCCGTATTGGAGGATGCTGTCGGCATTGGCCGGCAGGTCCTGGACCAGGCACTGGAGCAGGCGCCGGCAGATGTGCCGGCAAAGGCGCATTGTGTGAGCGGTCAGCCGCGCGAAGCAATTCTTCGGCGGGCGGCCGACAGTCGGGCGGAGCTCATTGTCATGGGCTCCCGCGGTCTGGGCGCGCTGCGATCCGCTTTGCTGGGCAGCGTTTCCAGCTATGTTCTGGAGCATGCCCGCTGCCCGGTGGTGTTGGTGAAAAGCGGCAATAAGGTAAGTGAATAAATAGCAGGAGGTTTTATGTATGGTAAAGAATATTTTAGTTCCCGTTGATGGTTCGGAAGGTTCAGATCGTGCAATCGGCGAGGCGGCAGAATTGGCAAAGGCCTGCGATGCAAAGGTGAATTTTCTTTATGTAGCAAATATTAATCAGCTGGCAATTAATGCTTGTCTGTCGGATGCAATTCTTGATGCGGTGACGAAAGCCGGTAATGTGATTTTGGACCGGGCAATGGAAATGCTGCCGGCAGAGGTTGAAAAGGAAGCTTTTTCCGAGACGGGTTCACCTGCCGTGGTCATTCTGGATTTTGCGGAAAATCATCCTACGGATCTCATTGTAATGGGCAGCCGTGGGCTGGGAGTGGTCAAGGGCGTTTTGCTGGGCAGTGTGAGTCAGTATATTGTTGAACAGTCTAAATGTCCGGTACTGGTCGTGAAATAAGCATTTTTATGCAGCAAAAAGCCGTCAGGGATTTTCTCTGACGGCTTTTTGCTGCATTCTTTAGCGATTATTTCAGGCAAATGGATTTTCGTTTTTGTAGAGCATGCCCTTTGGCTGATTGAAGGAAACATCCTCGATCCCAAGGTACTGGAAAATCGACCAGAGCGCTTTGCCAAAATGACCGAAAGCAACGGCTCCATGATGAGGGAAACGTTTGGCGATCAGGACGTGCCGATAGAAACGGCCCATTTCTGGAATGGCAAAAATGCCAATGCCGCCAAAAGAGTTGGTCGCTGCCGGCAGGACTTCCCCTTCGGCAATATAAGCTTTCAGCTCGGCGCCCGCTGTGCTCTGCAAGCGGAAGAAAGTGATCTCTCCGGCCGCGATATCGCCTTCCAATGTTCCGCGGGTAATATCGGGTTCGCCGCCGTTTTCCAGCAGCCGGTTCTGAATAAGCTGATACTTGATGCCGCCCTGTTTCAGTTTGCAAAGCGGCGTGTTGCCACAATGGAAGCCCATGAAAGTATCTTCAATCGTGTAGTCGGTTTTTTTCTGAATTTCTTTTTGATAGGTGTCCTGCGGTACCGAGTTGTTGATATCCAGCAGCGTAACGGCATCGTTGCTGACGCAGGTGCCGATATATTCGCTGAGTGCGCCGTAAATATCAACTTCGCAGGCGACTGGAATGCCTCTGGAAACAAGGCGGCTGTTTACATAGCATGGTTCAAAGCCGAACTCTGACGGGAACGCCGGCCAGCATTTATTGGCAAAAGCGACATATTGACGGGCGCCCTTGTGCGATTCTGCCCAGTCGAGCAGCGTCAGTTCATACTGCGCCATGCGCGGCAGCAGATCCGGATACGGGTTGCCGGTAGTTCCAAGTTCTTCCGTCATGTCGCGGACAACATCGGCGATGCGTTTATCATCTTTATGGGCGCGGTAGGAAACCAGCAAATCCAGTTCGGAGTTTTCTTCGATTTCAACGCCAAGATCGTACAGCGGTTTAATTGGGGCATTGCAGGCAAAAAAGTCCTGCGGACGCGGGCCAAAGGTAATAATCTTGAGGCCTGCCAGACCGATCAGTGTGCGGGCGACCGGCTGAAATTCAGCGATCATGCCGGCAATATCTGCGGCGGTGCCAACCGGGTATTCCGGGATGAAAGCGCGGAGTTTGCGCAGTCCAAGGTTGTAAGAGCAGTTCAGCATTCCGCAGTAAGCATCGCCGCGCCCGTTGATCAGGCTGCTGCCCTTTTCTTCCGCAGCCGCGACATACATGACCGGGCCGTCAAACTCGCGGGCGATGAGCGTTTCCGGCGTTTCCGGGCCGAAATTTCCTAGAAACACAACCAGCGCATTGCAGCCGGCCTGTTTGGCTTCGGCGACGGCAGTCAGCATATCAGCTTCGTTTTCAACCGTTTTCTTTACTTCATAAAGATCGCCGTATTCTTTTGTGTAGGCACGGACGATTGCTTGTCTCCGATTCTCAGAAAGAGAAATAACGAAGCAGTCGCGGCTGACGGAAAGAATGCCGCATTTTACCTGAGGGATGTTTACTAGAGCCATTCTGCTCACTCCTTATTTGAATTACGCTTCTTTGTGCACAAGCACATGCATTTCTATGAACAGAATAACACCGAGGCTCCTGGATGTCAATTCTTTTGTATGCAGTCAATAAGAAAATAAAGAATTTTTTGATAAGGAATCATTATTCCCTATAATAAAAGGAAATAATTCTTTATCCCTGTTTTTTTACGATTTATTAATTTTTAGAAAAAACAAAAATATACATTGACGCTGTGCAGGAGGTGTGCTATATTAGTGCCATAAGATGTGCTCAAGCACATAAAAGGGGATGAAAGGCATGCGGTATCTGATCGGCGTTGATCTGGGAACTTCGGCGACAAAAACGGTTTTGTTTGACGAAGAGTGCCGGGTCGTCGCTTCTGCTTCGGAGGATTACGTGATGGCGCAGCCACAAAACGGCTGGGCGGAGCAGGCTCCGGAGGACTGGTACCAGGCAGTGCTGCATACGATTCAGGCCGTAATGGCCAAAAGTCAAGTGGCAGCAGCCGATGTGAAGGGAATTGGGCTTTCAGGGCAGATGCACGGGCTGGTGATGCTCGATGCCGAGGATCGGGTCATCCGGCCGGCGATTCTCTGGTGCGATCAGCGCACGGGTCAGGAATGCGCTGAGATTACGGAGCGGGTAGGCCGTGAACGGCTGGTTGCGATTACGGCGAATCCGGCGCTTACCGGTTTCACGGCGTCGAAGATTCTTTGGGTCAGAAAGCATGAACCAAAAAATTATGCTTCCTGCCGTCATATTCTGCTGCCAAAGGATTACATACGTTTTCGGATCACGGGCGATTACGCAACCGAGGTGTCGGATGCGAGCGGCATGCAGCTCTTGGATGTGCCGCAGCGGCAATGGTCAGAAGAAATTCTCCGCCGGTTGGATATAGATCCGGCGTTTTTGGGACGTGTCTATGAGTCGCCGGAAGTTACGGGTACGCTGACGGCGGAATTTGCTGCAGCGGCCGGGCTTGATCCACAGACGGTGGTTGTCGGCGGCGCTGGCGACAATGCGGCGGCAGCGGTTGGTACCGGGGTGGTTTCTGATGGCCGCGCCTTCACGACGATCGGAACCAGCGGGGTTGTTTTTGCGCATACAAGTACGCCGCGCATTGATCCTCAGGGCCGCGTCCATACGTTTTGCTGCGCCGTTCCCGACTGCTGGCATGTCATGGGAGTCACGCAGGCGGCCGGGCTTTCTCTAAAATGGTTCCGCGATAATCTCGCGGAAGGCTATCGGGAACGCGAAATCCGCGAAGGCATTGATGCATATGATCTGATGAATGCCGCTGTGGAAAAAGTACCCATCGGCAGCCGTCGGTTGTTTTACTTGCCGTATCTGATGGGCGAGCGCACCCCGCATCTCAATCCGGATTGCCGGGGCGTATTCTTTGGCCTTTCTGCTATTCATACCAAGGAGGATATGATTCGCGCCGTTATGGAAGGCGTGGCTTATTCCCTGAAGGACTGTAATGATATTTTACAGGAAATGGACGTCCAGGTGCAGGCTATGATGGCTTGCGGCGGAGGCGGGCGCAGCCCTGTCTGGCGGCAGATGCTGGCCGATATGTATGGCTGCGGCGTAACTACGATGCAGAGTGAGGAAGGACCAGCGCTGGGAGTGGCCATTCTGGCCGGAGTCGGGGCGGGAATTTTCCGCGATGTGCCGACTGCCTGCCGGGAGTTTATTCATACTAAAAATACTACTTTACCGAATGCAACAGCCGGGGCCTATTATGCCAAAGGCCATCGGCTGTATCAAAAGCTGTACCGCCAGCTTGCAGGCTGCTATGAAGATCTGGCAGAGCTATAATTTTAAATGCGGTAATAAAAAAGGGGGAAGCAAAATATGAAAAAGTTCCTGGTACTTTGTCTGGCATTAATGATGTCGGTTGTTATGGCCGGCTGCGGCGGATCGTCGTCGGGTTCATCGGGTGGATCCGGCAGCGGAGCGCCATCCAAAGGGGTAAAGATCGGCGTATCCATGCCGACGAAGTCTTTGCAGCGCTGGAATCAAGATGGCGCAAACATGATGTCCAAGCTGAAGGAAAAGGGCTATGATGTGGATCTGCAGTTTGCAGAAAACAAGGTTGAATCACAGGTATCCCAGATTGAGAACATGATCACCAAGGGCTGCAAGGTCATTGTGGTCGGCGCTATTGATGGTGGTTCGCTGTCTTCTGTGCTCGATGAAGCTAAGAGCGCCGGGGTTAAGGTTATCGCTTATGATCGCTTGATCATGAATACTGACGCAGTAAACTACTATGCGACATTTGATAATTATGGTGTAGGCCAGATTCAGGGACAGTATATTGAGCAGAAGCTGGGCCTGAAAGAAGGCAAAGGGCCTTTTAATTTGGAAATTGCAACGGGTCCGATGGACGACAACAATGCAGTATTTTTCTTTAAAGGCGCGATGGATGTTTTGCAGCCATATGTGGATAAAGGACAGCTGGTCGTTCGTTCCGGTCAGGTTACGCGCGAACAGTGCGCAACGCCAAACTGGGATGAAGCTAAAGCGCAGGAGCGGATGGATAATCTGCTGACGACCAATTATGCAAGCGCTAAGCTGGATGCAGTTCTCTGCTCGAATGATTCGGTTTCCCTCGGCGTGCAGTCGGCTTTGAAATCGGCCGGTTATAACACCGCCGATAAACCAATGCCGGTTATTACCGGACAGGATGCCAACCTGCCGAATGTCAAAGCAATCATTTCCGGCGAGCAGTCGATGTCGGTATTCAAGGATACCCGCGCGCTGGCCGACCAGGTGGTCAAGATGGTTGATGCCCTGCTGAGCGGGAAGGAACCGGAAGTCAATGATACGAAGACTTACAATAATGGCGTAAAGATTGTTCCGTCTTATTTGCTGAAGCCACAGTTTGTTGACAAAGACAACTACAAGCAACTGCTGATCGATTCGGGTTATTACAAGGAAGCCGATTTGCAGAAATAATATCCAGAGGGCTGTGCCGGGGACATTGGTTCTCGGCGCGGCTGCCCTCCGTGTACAGGCGGCGCCTGTTTGCGGAGGACAGCCGCGCCTGAGCCCGTGCTTGGTGCAGGCCTCTTTTTTTAAGGAGGCGGGGACATGCCGAAGATTTTATTGGAAATGAAGGAGATCGTGAAAGAATTTGCGGGCGGCGTACGGGCGCTGGACCGGGTCAACATTCAGGTGGAAGAAGGGTCTATTCATGCGCTGGTCGGCGAAAATGGCGCGGGAAAATCGACGCTGATGAATGTTCTCAGCGGTATCTATCCGTATGGTTCTTATGAAGGAAGCATCGCTTATGATGGGGGCGAGTGCCGTTTTGCAACGATTCGTGACAGTGAAGCGCGCGGCATCGTCATTATCCATCAGGAACTGGCGCTCATCCCGTATTTATCCATCATGGAAAATATTTTTCTCGGCAATGAGCAGGCGGTACATGGGTTTATCAACTGGGGAAAATGCCGCCGGGAAGCCATAAAGCTCATGAAGCGCGTGGGGCTCAATGAACTGCCGGATCTGCCGGTGAATAAGCTTGGGGTGGGCAAGCAGCAGCTGGTCGAAATCGCGAAAGCGCTTTCTAAGAATGTCAAACTTTTGATTCTCGATGAACCTACCGCTTCTTTGAATGATGATGACAGTCAGAAGCTGCTGGATCTTATCTGCGAGTTGCGGGAAAAATGGGGTATGACGGCAATCATTATTTCGCATAAGCTGAATGAAATTACCCAGATCGCGGATCGCATCACGGTGATCCGCGATGGTAAGACGATTGAAACGCTGGAAAAAGGGAAAGACGATTTTACCGAAGACCGGATTATTCGCGGAATGGTAGGCCGGGCGATTACAGATCGTTATCCGGCGCGCGGCGAATGCCCGGTGGGCGATGTTGTTTTTGAAGTTAAAAATTGGAACGTGGAATCGCCGTATATTGTCGGTAAAATGGCGGTTAAAGATGTGAACTTTTATGTGCGGCGGGGCGAGGTTGTCGGCATTGCCGGCCTCATGGGGGCCGGCCGTACCGAATTGGCGATGAGTCTTTTTGGTAAAGCTTACGGCCGTAATATCACCGGTCAGATTTTTAAAAACGGCGAAGAAATTAAAGTCAACAGCGTTTCTGATGCGATTCAGCATGGCATCGCTTATGTGACGGAGGATCGCAAGGGATCCGGGTTGGTTCTCATTGAAAGCATTCGGGAGAATACAACGCTGCCGACGCTGCCGCGGCTGGCTGACCGCGGCATCATCAATATGCACCGGGAGGTGCGGGTGGCAGAAGAGTACATGGATAAACTGCATATCAAAGCGCCGGGTATTTATCAGAAAACCGGCAATCTTTCCGGCGGCAATCAGCAGAAAGTCATGCTGGCCCGCTGGATTTATGCGGACCCGGACGTGCTGATCCTCGATGAACCGACGCGCGGCATTGATGTCGGCGCGAAGTATGAAATTTACTGCATTATCAATCAACTGGCAAAGGCTGGTAAATCCGTTATTGTTATCTCATCTGAGCTGCCAGAGGTTTTGGGCGTAAGCGATCGGATTTATGTTATGAACGAGGGTCGTTTTGTTGGCGAGCTGAGTCGGGAAGATGCATCCCAGGAAAGCGTCATGCGCTGTATTATGCAGAGCAATGCGCAGAAGACAGTCTGAGGCAAATGGAGGAAAGAAAAATGATGAATGAAAAGAAAGCGGCAGATCCGGCTGCGACCAAACCACCGGTTAAGGACTGGCTGAACAAGAAATTTTTGTTTACCGCCGTACATGAGTATGCAATGTTCATTGCATTGATTCTCATAGCAATCTTCTTCCAGTGGCGTACCGACGGTGTGCTGCTGCAGCCGATTAATATATCGAAGCTTATTATGCAGAACAGCTATATTCTGATTCTGGCCATTGGGATGCTGCCTTGTATTCTTACCGGAGATATTGATCTTTCGGTCGGGTCGGTGCTGGCAGTCATTGGCGCTATTGCGGGGACGCTGATTGTCAATATGGGAATGGGGGTTGGTGTGACGGCAGTCATCTGTCTGGCGGTCGGCCTTTTGATCGGCGCCTGGCAGGGGTTCTGGGTTGCATTTGTCCGGGTTCCATCTTTTATTGTGACGTTAGGCGGTATGCTTTTGTTCCGTGGGATGACGATGGTTATTCTCGATGGCAATACGCTTTCGCCATTTCCCACGTCGTATCAGTTTGTGGCGCAGCGTTTTTTATCTGATGTGCCGATGTTTGCGGCGATTCCTTATAGCACGATTTTGGTCGGGGTGTTGGTAGCGGTGTTTTGCGCTTATATAGAACTGCGTGACTATCAGCAGAAAATCGAATATAATGTGCCGGCGGGAACGCGGACGGCGCTGATTGTGCGGATTGCTGTCATTGCTTTTGTAAGTGTGTTTTCTACGTATTGGCTCACACAGTTTAAAGGACTGCCAATCATCTTGATCCTGTTGGCATTTTTGATTGCATTTTATTCCTTTATCTGTCGGCGGACGGTTTTTGGACGTCATGTATATGCTCTGGGCGGTAATGAGCGGGCAACGCAGCTGTCCGGCATTAAAACGAAATGGGTGCGCTTTATCGTATTTGTCAATATGGGCTTGATGGCAGCGGTTGCCGGCCTGGTTTTTTCGGCCCGCTTGAATTGTGCGGCTCCTTCGGCAGGCACTGGTTTTGAACTGGATGCAATTGCTGCCTGTTATATCGGCGGCGCATCGGCTACCGGCGGTGTCGGTACGATTGTTGGAGCGGTTGTCGGCGGTCTGGTTATGGGTGTGTTGAATAACGGCATGTCAATTCTTGGCATCGGCATTGATTGGCAGCAGGGGATTAAGGGACTGGTACTGCTTGCGGCCGTTGCATTTGATATTTACAATCAGCGCAACAAGCGCTGATAGGGGAGGAATAGAATATGCAGCAGGTAACAGATGCGGCTTTTCGTCCGTATGGACGGATTGTATCCGTCGATACAAAAAGCTTTGTAAAAACGATCGGCATGCGCCCGCCGACAGCGGCAGGCACCGTTGTTTATGAACCCAACGTATTAGCTTTTAATGATCTGGATGTTTGCAATGTTTTACGGGATATTGTCTTCGGCGAACTGCCGATTGAATTTGGTCACTGCAGCGGCTTTAATGCCAAACTGAATGCGTTTGAGTACCATCGGTCATCGGAAGTCGATATTGCGGCGACCGATCTGGTTCTCATACTGGGGCGGCAGCAGGATATTGACTGGCAGACCTGTAGTTATGATACAGCCAAAGCCGAGATGTTTTTTGTTCCGGCAGGGACGGCGGTAGAACTTTATGCGACAACGCTTCATTATGCTCCCTGCGGTATAGACGGGGCTGAATTCCGCTGCGGGGTGGTGCTTCCCTATGGCACCAACGAAGCGCTGGAGAACGGTATTCCGAAGGGCGACGGTGAACCACGGTTGTTGTTTGCTGTCAATAAGTGGCTGTTGGCGCATGCTGACAGCGGACTGGATCGGGATGGCGCCTGGATCGGGCTTACAGGAAAAAATTTGTGCCTGTAATAGATAGCGGGCGCTGTTCGGGGGAATTTTAGACCTTCGGCAGACGCGCGGCAATGTGAGGGAAAGGGGGCGGCGTCATGGCAGTCACCATTAAAAAAATAGCGGAGCTCTGCGGTGTTTCCCGCGGTACAGTCGATCGGGTGCTCAATGAACGGGGCAAGGTAAAGCCGGAAACGGAAACAGCCGTGCGCAAGATGGCGGCGGAGCTTGGCTATCAGCCCAACCCAGCGGGCAAGGCGCTGGCGGCGCGCAAACATCGGCCGGTAGTCGGCGTTCTCCTGGCCAGTGATGGCAATCCGTTTTTCGATGATGTCATCATGGGAATTAAGCGCAGTGAGGAAATTTACAGTATTTATGGTCTTAAGGTGCTCTGGCGCAGCATGAAAGGTTACAGCGTTGACCGGCAGTGTGCTTTACTGGATGAGATCAAGGGGCAGGTCAATGCATTAATTATCAATCCGATTAATGATGAACGGGTGGCGGGCAGGCTCAATGCCTTGGTGGAGGCCGGCGTGTTTGTTGTTACCATCAACAATGATATTGAAAGCAGCCGGCGGCACGCTTATGTCGGCAGTGACTATTTTAACGGCGGCGAAACAGCGTGTGCGCTGCTGGAGTTGTTGACCGGCGGTAAGGCGGATATCGGCATTATTTTGGGCAGCAGTCATGTGTTGGGCCATCAACAGCGATTGGAAGGGTTCCGACAGCGGATGCTGCGTGTGCCCGGGTTTCGCTTGCTGGGGGTCGTGGAAAATGAAGATGATGATATTTGCTCCTATGAACGGATGCGGGAGCTTTTAGCGGCTTTTCCGACAATCAATGCCGTGTTCCTGGCGGCCGGCGGTGTTTATGGCGCTTGCCGGGCGCTGCTTTCCATGCCGGCCGGCACGCCGGTTACTGCAGTCGCTTTTGACAGCGTGCCCTCTACGGTGGATATGATGAAACAAGGGGTGCTGCAGGCGATTCTTTATCAGCATCCTTACCGGCAGGGACGCAAAGCGATGGATATTGTTTTTGATTATCTGGTAAATGGTATTGCGCCCAAACGGGAAAAAAATATCATGAAAAATGAGATCAAACTTTTAGAAAATTTGTAGTTTGACAGCAGAGACCCGGGAGAAAAGTGTGGGGTCTCTGCTGCTTTTTTCTTAGGGAAAGGTTTACAATGGCGGCGGCTTTATCGTATAATACAGGAATGGGACATATTTACTTGAATGTTTAGGAAAATGGGGTAGTGAAAAGAAATATGGGAAGACGAAAAGCAAACCCGGCGGTAATACCGGCAGCAACGACAGCGCCCGATGATGCCCAGCGGCGCGGGGCACAGTCCGGCTTGCGCCAGCAGCTGACGCGGCGCAGAGATGCAATTTTCAACCTGTTGCTCGCCAAACTGCCAGTTACTATTTTTGAATATGATGTTGCAGCAGATGTCATGCAGTATACCTTTTTGAATGCCGGTAAGAAACGGGACACTCGCCGGATTGAGCATTTTCGGAACGATTTGCTGGAGCGCCAGAGCGATCGACCGGAAATGCAGGAGTCTTTGCAGCAGCTTTTTGATCACGCGTGTCAGCCGGACCAGAAGGGAACGGCGGAATACACGGCAAAATACGAAAAGAATGAGTATCGCTGGTATCGTTCGACGTATCATTGCCTGGAAGAAAATGATGACAGCCTTTGGCTGGTCGGGTATACGGAAGATATCAATGATGCCGTTCTGGCGCATCAACAGCTGGTCAACAGCGCGCAGTGGGATCCTTTGACAAAGCTCTATACCAAAGAGGCGACGGAAAAACTCATCGATCATGAAATCGCTTCTTTGCGTCCGGGAGAAAAGGGCGTTTTGCTTTATCTGGATATTGATGATTTTAAGCAGGTGAATACGCGGATGGGCCACATGTCGGGAGACGGCTATTTGCGGGCGGTGACAGAAACGCTGCGGTCAGATTTTCGCGATGTTGATATTTTTGGCCGTATTGGCGGTGATAAGTTCGTCGTCTTTTTCCGCGGCTGCCTGTCAATCGATATCATTGAGAAGCGGGCGCAGCATATTGTAGATTTGTTTATGCATGTGCAGATTGAAAATCTCAGTGCGATTTCCTGCAGTATGGGCGTCGCCGTGACCGGTTCCCACACCGATACTTTTGCCGCGATGCTGCCTAAGGCTGAGAAAGCGCTTAACGATGCGCGGCGGCGCGGCAGAAACCGGTATCGTATGTATGATGAGGAACATTATTGATTCCAGAGAAAATTTTCGGGGCTTGACAAGCAAAAAAATTTCTTGCTATAATGAGTCTGTAAAGATAAAAGAATACGTTTTGCAGTGCTGACGGATAAGTGGAAATGACCACATGTACTGCGGAGCGATGAACAGCCGACCGTCTGGGCAAAGAGAATGATGCCCAGATGGTTTTTTTATTGGGCGGAAGGCTCTTGGTATTTGCTTTGGAAGGATGGTTCTGTATTATGAGAAATCGCTGGCTTATCGCCCTAGCGGCAATCGGCATTCATATCTGCATCGGCAGTGTGTATGCCTGGAGTGTGCTCACGCGTCCCATTATGGAACAGATGGGTTTTACGTTGAAACAAACGACCTGGACTTTTTCCCTGGCCATTTTGTTTCTTGGCTTATCTGCGGGTTTTTTAGGCAGTTTGGTCGAAAAGTATGGACCGAAAAAGAGCGGGCTGGTCTCCATGTGCTTTTTTGGGACCGGGATGTTTGGCACGGCGCTGGCGTTGTCACTGCATAGCTTGCCGCTGCTTTATCTTTTTTATGGCGTGATCGGCGGTATTGGTCTTGGCGTCGGTTACATTACGCCGGTTTCAACGCTGGTTAAATATTTTCCGGCGCATCGTGGTTTTGCCACCGGTCTGGCTATTATGGGGTTTGGTTTTGCGGCGCTGATTGCCGGGCCGCTGATGCAGTATCTTACGGCTGCTTATGGGCTGGTCATGAACTTTATGATTCTTGGCGCGGCGTATATGGTGATCATGGGGTTGAGCGCGCTTTATCTGAAACCGCCGACGGATCCTGCACCGGCAAAGCATGCAATTCATGCTCTGGCGCATGGACTGACGGCTAATGAGGCGGTCAGGACATGGCAGTTTGGGGCGCTCTGGTGGATTTTCTTTGTCAATATCACCTGCGGCATTGGTTTGTTGGCCGTTGCCTCGCCCATGGCGCAGGAAGTGGTTCAAATGACGCCGGCGGCTGCGGCTTCTATGGTCGGAATTATCGGGCTGCTGAATGGTTTTGGGCGCATTGCTTGGTCGACTGTATCGGATTATTTGGGCCGCGGCTGGACCTATGCCGTGTTTTTCCTTTTGGAAATCGCGGCGTTTTGGAAACTGGCGGCAACGACGGAAGAGTTTTTATTTCAGGCGTTGGTATTGCTTATTATCAGCTGCTATGGCGGCGGATTTTCCTGTATGCCGGCCTATTTGAGCGATCTTTTTGGCACGCGCCAGCTCAGTGCGATCCATGGCCGTATTCTTACCGCTTGGGGGCTGGCCGGCGTTGTCGGACCTTATCTGGTTTCCTGGTTTCGTGAAACGACGAGCGGGTATGCGATGATTCTTTATTTCTTTGCCGCTTGTTTTGTGGGTAATTTTTTGGTTGCATTGGTATTGAAATTACGGGGACAAAGCGTTTCGCTCACGGCGCCGGATGATCCGGTTTGATTTGAGCGCAATAAAAAGCAGCCGGCTTATGGCTTAGGTCGGCTGCTTTTTTGCTGCGCTTTAGGGGCTAGGGTCTGCTTTGGCGTTGTGTTATACTGGGAGACAGAAATCAATTTTTGTGGGAAAGTTTCCGGCAAATACAGGAGGGATTTTGTGAGCGTAAAATATGAGCGCTTTTTACTGGTCAGTGATCTGGATGGAACGTTTATTGCTCCCGATGGCTGCGTATCGGCAGAGAACCGGGAGGCCGTGGCCCGATTTACCGAAGGCGGCGGGCGGTTTGCGGTGGCGACGGGCCGCTCGCCGCTCAACAGCCGTCAATATCTGGCCGACGTCACCGTGAACGCTCCTTCGATTTTTTTTAACGGGGCCATGTTGTATGACTGGCAGTCCGGTCAATGTTTAAAAACCTGTTCGCTGGAAGGGGCTTTATGGCGGCAGTTTGCGGCTGCCTGCTGCCGGGAATTGCCGTCGGCCTGTATTGAAGTGTATACGTCCGAACATTGCTATGTACTGAGCAATCCGGTGGATGACGATCCCCGCCTGCAGGTGGAATACCGGGATTACGTTCATGCGGAGCTGGCGGCAGTGCAGCAAAAGGACTGGCTGAAGTTTTTTGTTTGTGCGCCGCAGGAACAGCTGGCACAGGCAGAACGGATGGCCCGGCAAAGCGGACTGGGACCGGATCGCTGCACGCATTTTTATTCGGCAGCAAATTATTTGGAATTTGTCGGACCGCAGGTGTCCAAAGGCGTTATGCTCAAGGAACTGCGCCGGTTGCCGGGCAATGAAGGCCGGACGGTCGTCGCCGCCGGTGATTTTCCCAATGATATTGCGCTGCTGCAGCAGGCGGACTGCGGCGTGGCTCCGGCTGACGGCGAAGCTTCTACCCGGGCGGCAGCGGATCGAGTAGGCGTTAGCTCTGATGCGCATCTCATGCGCTGGATTGTCGATACGCTGCTGCCGGAGTTGTAATCTGCTGTTTGTCAATATTCATTTCTATAGAAAAACCGCACCTCAAATGCTGCGGTTTTTTATAGAATACGTTATAGCTTAGGTATATCACTGAGATTTTCCAGAATCGCAATGTGCGGCCAGACACCAAGTTCGGCCGCTGTTGTGGCTCCGGTAGTGACGCCGGCAAAAGCGACGCCGGCATTTTTGGCGCTCTCGGCATCGATGATACTGTCGCCAATATAGAGGACTTCAGACGGGTCGGCGTTGAAACGCTGCAGGGCCAGCCGGATTCCTTCCGGGTCTGGTTTTAAATTTCGGACCTCGTTGCAGCCGATGATGAATTCAATCAGGTCGGTCACTTGGTCATCAGCAAATTTTTCGGCAATGCGATGGCTGGTTTTAGAAGAAATGACGGCCGTCCGCGCTTTTGCCTGCTGCAGCTGGCGCAGCATGGGTAAAGTTTCCGGATAGAAAAGCGTACCCGGGGTCATGTATTGATTGGCAAATTCACGGTATAAGCTGGTAAACGCTTCAATTTTTGCCGGATCCGTTTCCTGGAGAATCCGACCAACGGCGGTGGGCATCGGCAGGCCAATGGTGCGGCGAATGTCGTCGACCGGCGCCGGCGGACGTCCGATTCGAGTCAGAGTGCGCTGGAAACAACCGACGATACCGGCTTCGGAATTTACCAGAGTGTAGTCAAAATCAAAGAGATAATATAGGTACATAAAGTGCTCCTTTCTTGTTGCTGTTCTTATATCCTATCATATTTTGCCGGGGGGCTCAATTTTATCTATTAGCAGATTTGTGTTATAATAAAGCAGCATATTATGAAAAAGGGAGAAAAAGAAACTGATGGAAAAACCAAAACTGGCGGAAGCAACCAAAAAATATATGTTATCTTTTTATCATGACAATCCGTTTTTGCAGTATTTACATATTAATGTGACGTCCATTGAATATGGCCGGGTGCGGCTCGATATGGATGTTCAGCATGAACATACCAATGTTTATGGAATAGTACATGGCGGCGTGACTATGACGATGGCGGATACAGCTATGGGCGCTGCTTGCCTGGCCTGCAATAAACAGGTGGTTACGTTGGACTGTACGCTGAGCTTTATCCGGGCGATTCCCGAGGGGCTGCATGCTTATGCAGTAGGTAAAGTGATTCACAACGGCGAACATACAATGATTTGTGAAGCGGAAGTTTATGACGAACGGGATATGCTTTGCGTGAAAACGCAGGCGACTTTTTTTGTGCTTAAGGAATTGTGTTAAAAAATCAATGGGAGATGTTCAGTGGTTTGCGGTGGTTAAGGGTTATTCTGTTAGGAACTGTGGTTATGTGGAACAGTTTGCCGCTGGTTTTGGCAGCTGAGCCTGAGGTTACGGCGCAGGCGGCAATTTTAGTGGAAGCGTCGACGGGACGGGTACTGTATGAAAAAAATGCCGATATGCAGGAATATCCGGCTAGCATGACAAAGATGCTTACCTGTCTTTTAGCTTTGGAAAATGGCAATCTGGACAGTACGGTTGTTATTAGTCCGACGGCAGCCGCGACGGAAGATTCTGAGCTTGGCCTGGAAGCTGGCGACGCGATTCGTTTGTCGGAGCTGTTGACGGGCATGATGCTCGAGTCCGATAATGCGGCGGCAGTGGCGGTGGCAGAGCATTTGGCACCTTCTATTCCGGCTTTTGCTGAGCAAATGAATGCGAAAGCACGGGAACTTGGTGCACGTCAGACACATTTTATGAATCCGAACGGATTGCCGGATGCGGATCATTATTCTACAGCGCGGGACATGATGCGGATTGCGCGGTATGCAATGCGCAATCCGCTTTTCCGGCGCATTGTGGGCACCGAGTCGCAAAGAATCCAATGGCAGAGCCCGGCCGGAAAGTATTTTGATGCAGTTAATACCAATGAATTACTGGATAGCGGGACGGGCATCATTGGCATCAAGACGGGCTGGACCCGCGCTGCCGGCGGTTGTCTGGCTGCGGCGGCGCAGCGCGGCAATGTCACGCTCATTGCCATTGTCATGGATGCGGCGGATGCCGATGTGCGTTTTTCCGATGCCGCGGCTTTGTTAAACTATGGGTTCCCTCGCGTGCGTATGACGGCGGGTCCGGTCAAGGAAAAACTGGGTCGGTCACTCTGGGTGCATGATGGCAAAACGTATAAGGTTAGTGCCCATCCTGCCCAGGACGTGCAATATGCGATTCTTGACGGCGAGGATGCAAAACATTACTCTTTGCGTTATGATGTGCCGCGTTTTATGAATGCGCCGATTCAGGGCGGACAGAAGGTCGGCGATCTTGTGGTGCTGTACGACGGTAAAGAGGTCAACCGCATCGACATGCTGGCGGATTCGGCGATAGGCCGCGGATTCAGCCTCATGTCTTTTATGGTGGGGCTGTATGACCGGATTCTGGGACCGTTTTTCGGTTAAGAGTATCGGGACAAATAAAAAAGAATAGGATAGAAAAGCAAAAGAGTCCGGACGGGAAAATTCCCGTCCGGACTCTTTCATTCAGGCTGCATTCCGGATTTTTAAAAAGCCGGAACAATCGCGCCTTTATATTTTTCATTGATAAAGTTTTTAACTTCGTCTGATTTCAATGCTTTCATCAGTGCCTGGATTTCCGGGCGGTCCTGATCACCGGCACGAACAGCGACAATGTTTACATATGGAGATGTATTATCTTCCATGAATAAAGCGTCTTTCGTCGGCACGAGATTTACCTGCATAGCAAAATTCGTGTTAATAACGGCGGCGTCAACATCATCCAGAGTACGCGGTACCTGTGCCGCTTCTACTTCCTGGAACTTGAGGTTCTTCGGATTGCTGGTGATATCTTGCACTGTGGCCTTGACGCCAGCGCCCTCGCGAAGCTTCAGCAGACCGGCTTTTTCCAGCAGCAGCAGCGAACGGCCGCCGTTGGTCGGATCGTTCGGGATCGCAATGGATGCGCCATCTTTAAGTTCATTCAGTGCCTTAATTTTCTTGGAATAGATGCCCATCGGTTCGATGTGAATGCCGCCGGCACTTACCAGTTTTACGTCGGTATGCTCGGAGGTAAAGTTGTCGAGATACGGCTCATGCTGGAAGAAATTAGCATCGAGCTCTTTGTCATTAAGTGCGAGGTTCGGCTGGACATAATCGCTGAATTCAATGACCTGCAGATCAATACCCTGTTTCGCTAAAATCGGTTTAACGATTTCAAGAATTTCTGCGTGCGGGACGGGGGTAGCACCGACTTTCAGCACGGTCTTGGCACTGCTGCCGGAAGAAGAGGATGTGCTGGCTGCCGGTTTGTTATCGCCGCCGCAGCCGGCCAGGGCAAAAGTTGCCAGCAACAGCCCGGTAAGAATAAGAACGAGTTTTTTCATAGAGAGTCCTCCTTTATTTTTATAGGTAAGGGACGCTTTCCGTTATCAGCGGAAAAGCTCCGTTTACTTTTTGTTGAGCCGCCGGGCAATCGTATTACCGGCGAATTGTACCACCTGTACCAGAATGATCAATACGATGACCGTGGCCAGCATCACTTCGGGACGGAATCTTTGATAGCCATAGCGGATGGCCAGATCGCCCAGCCCGCCGCCGCCGATCGCGCCGGCCATAGCAGAAGCACCCACCAGCCCGATGATAACCGTGGTGA
This sequence comes from Megamonas sp. UBA1799, assembly GCA_002319815.1. GTDB lineage: Bacteria > Bacillota > Negativicutes > Selenomonadales > Selenomonadaceae > UBA1799. The sequence goes on along the minus strand of DCFR01000077.1, from coordinate 21,863 downwards.
GCTGGGAGATAATTCCCGGCATGGCCTCCGGCAGATAAACGTGCCAGATAATCTGCAAGGGGGAAGCGCCCATGGACAGGGCGGCTTCAATGATTCCCTCGGGTACTTCCCGGAGAGAAGTTTCCACTTGGCGTCCAATAAAAGGGATCGCGGCAATGGTCAAAGGCACCATGGCTGCCGTCGTTCCAATGGATGTGCCGACAATCAGCCGGGTCACCGGAATAATGGCTACCATCAGGATAATAAACGGGATAGAACGGACAGCATTCACGACGCCGGCTAAGATGCGGTTAAACGGCACGCATTCCAGAATCTGATGCCGGGCCGTCGTTACAAGCAGCACGCCGAGCGGGATGCCGATGACGCTGGCGGCCAGCATGGCAATCACAACCATGCGGACAGTTTCTCCCAGCGCTTTAAGAAGCAGCGCGGTCATGTCTGGCGACATAGCCGATCACCTCGATTCTGAGATCCCGCTGCTGCAGATAGGCCAGTGCCTGCTCGATGTCTGCCGGCTGACCGGTGATACCGATTATCATGCGGCCATACGGGGTATTTTTGATTTGATCGATATTGCCGAATAAGATGCTGATTTCGGCGTTTGAATTTTTTATCAGTCCGGCAATGACCGGATCATCCGCCGATTCGCCGATGAAAGTCAGACGCACCAGCAGCGGCCGACCGGCTACCGGCTCTTGAGAAATCTCGCCGCCGCGAAAAGCCGCCGGCAGTTCATTGCTCATTTGGACGCTGATAAATTCCTTGGTAATTGGTTCGCGGGGATTGGTAAAGACCTCGAGGACGCTGCCTTCTTCGGCGATGACGCCGTTTTCAATGACGGCGACTTTATCGCAGATATCGCGAATTACCTGCATCTCGTGCGTAATGACGACAACGGTCAGCGCCAGCTTTTGATTGATATCGCGAATCAGTTCCAGAATCGCTTTGGTGGTCTGTGGATCAAGCGCCGAAGTGGCTTCATCACAGAGCAACACTTTCGGTTCGCTTGCCAAAGCCCGCGCAATGCCAACACGCTGCTTTTGGCCGCCGGAAAGCTGGGATGGATACTGCTGTGCTTTTTCTTTCAGACTGACGAGTTCCAGCAATGGTTCCACTTTAGCCCGGACTTCTTTTTCATCCATGTGGACCAGCCGCAGCGGAAAAGCGATATTGTCGTAAACCGTAGCCGAAGACAAGAGGTTGAAATGCTGAAAAATCATTCCAATATTTTTGCGGGCCTGCCGCAGTTCGCGCTCATTCATCGCCGTCATATCTTTCCCATCGACAATGACCTTGCCCTTAGTGGGGCGCTCCAACATATTGATACAGCGGATCAGGGTTGACTTGCCGGCCCCGCTGAGGCCGATGATGCCGTAAATTTCGCCGCGTTCGATGCGCAGGTTGATGCCCTTTAAGGCAGGAACCGGTCCGGACGGGCTGTCATAAACCTTTTCAATTTGCGAGAGTTCAATCATTTCTCTCTCACTTCCAATTCATTGTATTCCGATATGTTTTAAATAATACTATGAGAAACAATTCTTGTCAATCAATTTTTCGCAGAAAAACAAGTTTGGGCTGTCATGCTGGCAACTAATCAGCAATGTTTTGGCAGTCGTCTCATAATAAAAGAAATCCCCCGGTAGGATAACGCTTCTATTATACAATAAATTGCTGGAAACGTCATCCGGCGGAGGTTTTTTTTATCCGCGTGACAACCTTGCGCTAATACGTCGGCCTCTACAAAAGGTGGGTAAAAAGTGACTGCGTCTCTGGATAAATGAAGTATTCATTTATAAGTTATACATATGGTTTAGGGGGCCGTTTCCGTGCCCGAGCGCAAGACCATCAGCCAAAGCTCCGGTCAGGTACGTTTTCGCCTGACGGACAGCGACGGGCAGTGCCATTCCCGCAGCCAGTCCGCAGGCAATTGCCGACGATAAAGTGCAGCCGGTGCCGTGTGTATTGGCGGTTGGTATTTTTGTACCGGGAAACCAGTAGGGAACCTTTTGCCAAAATAAAAGATCATCGGCGGTATCCGGTAAATGGCCGCCTTTAATCAGAATGCCGCCGGGGAAACGGCCGGCCAGCTGTCGGGCAGCGGTGAGCATATCGGCGCGGGAATCAATTTTTAGGCCGGACAGCACTTCGGCTTCCGGCAGGTTGGGCGTGATGACGGCGGCGAGCGGCAGCAGATCTTTCTGCAGCGCGGCGACTGCCTCTGACGCCAGTAAGCGGCAGCCGCTGGTTGCGATCATCACCGGATCAAGAACAATGTTTTTTGCGGCATGGCAGCGCAGCGCGCCGGCAATAGCCGCGATCGCGCCGGCGTCGCCGACCATGCCAATTTTGATGGCATCCGGACGGATATCGTTGAAAATGCAGTCGATTTGTTGTTGGATAAAATCGGGCGGGGTTCTAAGAATGCCGCTGACGCCAAGCGTATTCTGCGCGGTGAGAGCGGTAATGGCGCTCATCGCATACATTTTATGCGCAGTGATGGTTTTTATATCGGCCTGAATCCCAGCGCCGCCGGATGCATCTGATCCGGCGATGGTCAATACGGTTTTCATGGCCGAAGAAGTTGTTTTTATCAATGGTCAGGTTCCTCCTGTTCGGTTATAGTTCCGGCAAAGGTAAAGCGAGCGCCGTTTCCAGGTTGGCTTTCACAATGCAGCTGCATGGCGTGTCGGACTGCGATGTGCCGGGCAATGGATAATCCCAGACCGGTTCCCTCGGCATTATTTGTGGAACGGGTCCGATGAAATCGTTCAAAAATATGCGGCAGTTCGTCGGCGCTGATGCCGCAGCCGTGATCCTGGATCGCGATCATCCAGCGACCGTTATCGGCTTTGATGATAATTTCGATAGGACTCGCATCGGGAGAAAATTTTACGGCATTGTCAAGAATGATCATGAACATTTGCCGGATGCGCCCATAATCGCCGCAGCAGCGAATGAGCGGCAGCGGTTCGGGACTGTTGATGCTGATTCCTCGCGGCGAGGCGATACGGCGCAGAGCATGGATGGCATCCTGCAGGGCATCGCTGAGATTCATGGGAGCTTTTTCAATCGAAAAGTCAGGGTTTTGCAGCCGGGAAAGTTCCAGCAGGTCATTGATGAGTCGCTGCATGTGCAGGGCGGTATGGGACATCTGCTGCAGGTACTCCTGCTTTTCTGTTTCACTGTTGATAAGGCCGGCTTCCAGCGCTTCCAGCGATCCGCGCAGCACGGTGATTGGCGTGCGCAGTTCGTGGGAAATGCTGGTGATGAAATTTTGCCGCATCTGGTCGAGATGGGCGCTTTCCTGTGCGGCCGCGGCAAGACGTTCGGCCAGCATATCAAGGCTTGTAGCCAGAGAGCCAATTTCGTCGTCCTGCACAATGCCGGTCCGAAAAGTATATTGACCTTCTGCCAGCGCGGCGGCAGTTTTTTCCATGCGCTGCAGCGGACGAATAAAGCGTCGGGCCAGCAGCAGGCTCAAAACAATGGACAGAAGGAAAGCGACGCCCAGGCACGCTGCCAGAATCAAAAATCCGCCGGTTTCTGTTTGTTGCATATCGCGCAGCGTTCGGTGCAGCAGCAAAGCGGCAATGACCTGACCGCTGGCATCGCGAATCGGCGCGCCGACGGTGATGGACGGCGCGCCTAATAGAGAACTGAATTCCTGACTGACGCTGAGCTCATTATCAAAGACAGATTCAATGAGCTGTTCAGCACCATCGGGAAGTTCATCATAAGAAGAGGCCGAGGTTTGTCCGTAGAGGGAAATTGTTCGCGCTTTTTCATCGACAATCCATACTTCGCTGCGGGCGCTGTCATTCAGCAGGTGCAGATAGGCCGCCAGACCGCTGTCATCATTGCCTTCACTGATCACATTCGTCTGATAGCGGCAGCGGTCGTCGGGGGAGCCGGAATTGGTCTGGTGCATACCATGCATCATGCCATGCATAGCGTAGCGATGCTCTCCGCTGCTGGAGGGAGCCGCATTCCGCGGGGCTTGAGCGCGCTGCTGCTGCCAACTGGCATAGTCCGGCAGTGCCGATATGGTGTCAGCGATGGCTGCCGCCCGTTGTTGCAGATCTTCGATGTGCAGCCGGGTTGTGTAACGTTCAAATAAAATATAAAAAAGCGTTCCAATCAGCAGAGAAAAAACCAACAGGGTGACAGAAAAATAGAGTACCAGCTGGCGAGTGAGTTTGTGTTTCATTGCATTACCTCGAACATGTAACCGACACCCCAGATTGTTTTGATCTGCCAGCCGTCATGCGGAACAGCATCGAGTTTCGCCCGCAGGCGTTTGATATGTGAATCCACCGTACGGGTGTCGCCGTAATAATCGGCGCCCCAGAGGCGGTCCAACAAGTGGTCGCGGGAAAAGACCCGGCCCTTGTTTTCCAGCAGCAGGCAGAGCAAGTCAAATTCCTTGCGGGTCAGCGGCAGCGGCTGCTTGTCGATAAAGGCGCGCGAGGCCGACGGCTCCACGCGCAAATTGCCGCAGCAAAGAGCTGTTTCGCCGGTTTCCGGCGACGTGCGTTCCAGCCGGCGGAGAACGGCGCGGACTCTGGCCATGACTTCGGCAGCGGAAAAAGGTTTGACGATATAATCATCGGCGCCGATGTCCAGCCCCATGATGCGGTCATAGTCTTCACTGCGGGCGGTAATCATGATGATGGGAATATCCGATTTGGACCGCAGTTCCCGACAAACGGCAAAGCCGTCTTTTTTTGGCATCATAACATCAAGCAGAATAATATCATAGGGACGGCTGTGAAATGCGCGCAATACCGCCTCGCCGTCAGCGACGGTTGTGACTTCACAGCCGTCACGCTGGGCAAACCCAGCCAGAATTTTGGTAATCGCCGCATTATCATCGGCAATCAGCATGCGGATCATCAGGGATAACCTCCTTTGCGTTTCCGTTCCGAATAGCTTTATGGTAACTGATTTTTGTGGCGGCTTTATGTTCTTTTTACTGTATCACAAAATTTGACGAAAAAACATCAATCTGCCATAATTTTTATGTATCTTTATAGTAGTTTAAAACAGGGGGAAAAATTATGAAACAACATTATATTCTTGACAGTTTATTATTTTTGACAGTTGTGGTCTGTATCGGCACTGGGATCATCCTGGATTTTCATCTTTTCAGCCGGGGGATGAAAGGGGCGCTGCGAACCTGGCATCTTTACAGCGGCTATCTCATGGCCGGGGGTATTTTGCTGCATATTGTCTGGCATTGGAATTGGATTCGGGCGGGAAAAAAATATTGGTAAAAAAACATGAGTGAGAAAATTTGACACATTTTTGACACAAAGAACCGTCATAATACAAGTATAGAAATTAAAGGAGGAATGACTTATGAAAAAGATGATTATGATGCTGACGGCGGCATTGCTGCTGGTATCCGCAGTTCCGGTGCTGGCGGCTGAGGCGCAGGACGGCCAGAATGGCCAAGACAATAACCGGCCTCCATACTGCCGGCAGCAGGGAGACCAGAACGGGCAGGGGCAGGGCTGCGGCGGACCTCACCATGGCTGTCACTGATGAGCTGTGCCGGCTGGTAAAAAAAATAACGGATTTTTCTGGCATATGACGGATTTTTATCGTATAACATGCCGATGTATTTCTGGACTTTTGCATACCAGCGTGCTAGAATAAGTTCATAAATCGGATATGGCAAGGAAGAGAGCAAAGACGCTCGAAGGTAATTTTACCTTCCGCGTTTTGCTCTTTTTTTATTGCCGGAAAAAAATCAGGAGGGGATTCTTATGAAATGCGGGTTTAAAAAGTTTATGGCAATGGCGGCTTTGGTCGTGTTTGCCGGAGCAGCATTGGCTGGCTGTGGCAGCGATGAGAAGAGCAGCAGTTCTTCATCCGGGGGAGCAGCGAAGGCAAAACATTATACGATTGCCTGCGATGCCAAGTATGCACCGTTCTCGATGGAAGTCGATGGAAAGTACAAGGGGATTGATGTGGAACTTTTAGCGGCAATTGCCAAGGCCGAAGGGTTTGATTATGAGCTGAAACCGATGGATTTCTCCGGCATTATTCCTGGTTTGGTATCCGGGCAGATTGACGGCGCGATTGCCGGGATGAATATTACCGATGAACGTAAAAAATCCGTGGATTTTTCTGACGGTTATATTCAGTCCGGGCTGGCGGTTGTCGTCGGCAAAGACAATACATCCATCCAGAAAGTTGAAGACCTGAACGGCAAGACGGCTGCAGTCAAGAAGGGGACGACAGGCGCTAAATTTGCCGAGGATAATCAGGCAAAGTATAACCTTAACGTCACTTATTATGATGATTCGCCGAGTATGATGTTGGCTGTTGCCAATGGTAATGCAGATTTTCTGATGGAAGATTATCCGGTCATTAATTATCAGATCAAGATCGGTGAACAGGGCAAGCTGAAGATTGCCGTGGATTCGGTGATTGCGCCGCCTTCATATGGGTTTGCGGTTAAAAAAGGCGAGAATGCCGAGCTGCTGAAAATGTTTAATGAAGGTCTGAAGAAGATTAAAGCGGATGGTACTTACGACAAGATTGTCGGGGAGTATATCGTCAAGAGTAAATAAACGCTGGTCAGACAAGAGCGGGAGGGAGAATCGGCGCTGGCGGATTCTCCCTTTTATTCTGATTATGGAGGATGTTTTATGGAGCACTATCTGGGGCTGTTTGCTGAATGCTGGCCAAGTTTGCTGTCCGGACTGGGAACGACGATTTTTATCGCAGCGGCATCGCTGTTTTTTGCGTTTTTTCTAGGGATTATTTTAGCGGTCATGGGGCTGTCGCCGTATCGTCCGCTGCAAGCAATTTATCATTTTTACATTTATCTGGTGCGTGGCGTGCCGGTCATGATTTTTGCGCTGTTCCTTTTTTTCGGCATGGGGGCGCTGCTGCACTTGCAGTTTAATCCGATCTTTGCGGCTATTCTGACACTGACGGTCAATGCCAGCGCCTATTTGGCGGAAATTTTTCGCGGCGGGATTCAGGCAGTCGACCAGGGACAGGTAGAAGCCGCGCGCAGTCTGGGGCTGGGTCATTTAAAGACGCTGCAAAAAATCGTGCTGCCGCAGGCGATCAAGATTATGATTCCGCCGATTATCAATCAGTTTATTACGACGCTGAAGGATACTTCGATTTTGTCCGTCATCAGCGTTCGTGAGCTGACGATGAACTCCCAGATCATCATCGCTAAGAATTATATGCCGTTTGAAGTCTATTCGTATGCGGCGATTATGTATTTTGTTGTTATTATGGCTTTGTCGTTGTTTGCCAGATGGGTAGAGAGGAGACTGCGGTATGATGATTGATGTGCGGAATCTGATGAAATCTTTCGGGAATACGCTGGTGTTGAAAGATGTTTCGTTTCAGGTGAATGCCGGCGAAGTCGTTTGTATCATCGGACCCTCCGGATCGGGAAAAAGCACGCTGCTGCGCTGCCTGAACCGGCTGGAGGAAGCGCAGGGCGGTTCGATTCAGGTTTTTGATACCGACGTTCGGCATCTTAAAGAAGTCAATGCGTTTCGCCGCCGTATCGGCATGGTTTTTCAGATGTTTAATTTGTTTGCTAATTGCACGGTGATGGAAAATATCGTGCTGGCGCCGGTAGAATTGGGCCTGATGACCCGGGCTGCTGCCGAGGCAAAGGGAATGGAACTTTTGGAGATGGTCGGGCTGGCAGATAAACGAGACGTGTATCCATCGACATTGTCCGGCGGACAAAAGCAGCGTATTGCTATTGTGCGGGCGCTGGAAATGAATCCCGAGATCATGTTGTTTGACGAGCCGACCAGCGCACTGGACCCGGAGATGGTCGGCGAAGTTTTAAAGGTCATGCAGAAACTGGCGCAAAAAGGCATGACGATGGTTGTGGTCACGCATGAAATGGGATTTGCCCGGGAAGTTGCCGATCGGGTTATTTTTATGGCCGACGGAGTCATTGTCGAAGAGGGAAAGCCGCAGGATCTTTTTTCCCATCCTCAGCAGGAACGGACGCAGAAGTTTTTGAACTGCGTGTTAAATCCGATCTGACAGGGATGCGGGGCAAAAGATACAACAGCAATTTGTGGACGGAACGGTGACGGCATGGATTCTTGCTGTACATAAACTTTAGGTCGGAAAAACCATGAATTGACAGGCATGACGGCGTATGCTATGATGAACCCAATTGAACAGGCCGGTTGATGGGCAGGGGAGAGACTGCAAAAGCAGCGTCGAAGGGGTAATTGCAAAAACTCTCAGACAAAAGGACCTTGTCCGGACGATACTCTGGAGAGCAGCAATGCACCGAAGAAGTTAATCTTTCAGGTAAACAGACAGAGCGCATGAGATATTTTTGTGCGCTTTTTTTTGTTGCCTGTTTGATGCATTTTTGCTAAAAAGGGGTGGGGGTATGGAAAAAGAAGGCTTGAGGAAAACACCGCTGTATGAAGAGCATGTGCGCTGCGGAGGCAAGCTGGTGCCTTTTGCCGGCTGGCTGCTGCCGGTGCAGTATGAGGCGGGCGTGCTAACGGAGCACATGGCGGTTCGCAGCAAGTGCGGCCTGTTCGATGTGTCGCATATGGGCGAGATTCTTTGTCAGGGGAAGGACGCTCTGGCGAATCTGAACCGGCTGCTGACCAATGATTACACCAGTCTGGCGGACGGACAGGCGCGGTATAGTCCTATGTGCAACGCGCAGGGCGGCGTGATTGATGATCTTATTGTTTACAAGGCCGGCGACGGGGATTATTTTATTGTTGTCAATGCGGCGAATAAGGATAAGGACTTTGCCTGGATGTGCTCGCAGGCGCAGGGCGACGTCGTGTTTTCTGACCGGTCGGCCGATATTGCGCAGTTAGCGCTGCAGGGACCAGCAGCGCCGGATATTATCAGTCGGTTGGTTGCTGCAGAGTCAATTCCGGCTGCCTATTACAGCTGCCGGTTTAACGTTCCGATGGATGGTGTTCCGGCCATGATTTCCCGTACGGGGTATACCGGTGAAGACGGGTTTGAAATTTATCTGGCTGCCGGCGATGCGCCGCGCATCTGGAACCGTTTGTTGGCGGTGGGGAAGGAATATGGGCTCTGCCCTTGCGGTCTGGGCGCGCGCGATACATTGCGTCTGGAAGCGGCTATGCCTCTCTATGGGCATGAAATGGATGAAGAAGTTTCGCCGCTGGCGGCCGGTCTTAAGATGTTTGTAAAAATGGATAAGCCTGATTTTATAGGCAAGGCGGCGCTGGCGGCCGGTACTTTGACAGAAAAACGGATCGGGCTTCAGGTCACTGGCCGCGGTATTGTCCGGGAACAGCAGGATGTTTATTCCGGTGATCGGCGGGTGGGGCGGACGACCTCCGGCACGTATGCGCCTTTTTTACAGCAAGCGGTAGCTATGGCCCGTGTCCAAGCGGATGCCGTTACTGTCGGTGATCGGCTGACCGTCGATGTGCGGGGCCGCCGGGTTGCGGTTGAGGTTGTGAAGCTGCCGTTTTATAAAAGATAGCGATCATTGATTTTATGAAAATAAAGGGAGGACTTTGTGATGAATTTTCCTGAAGAACTTTGGTATACAAAATCGCATGAATGGATTCGTATGCAGGAGGATGGATCGGCGCAGATCGGACTGACCGATTATGCCCAGCATGAACTGGGGGATCTGGTGTTTGTAAATTTGCCGGCGGTCGGCGATGTGCTTGCGGCCGGAGAGACGTTTGCCGATGTTGAATCCGTCAAGGCGGTTTCCGATGTGTTCAGTCCGGTGACGGCAAGGGTCGCGGCAGTGCATGAGGAGCTGGCCGATACCCCGGCCGATATCAATAATGCGCCTTATGAGGCTTGGCTGGTACGGGTGGAGAATATTACGGCGCATGAGGAACTTCTAAATGCCGCTGATTATGAGGCCTATACAAAAACCTGCACTGTAGAATAAACAAGAAATCCGGAGGGATGGTTTATGGGGTCTTATGTAGCCAATACAACGGCGGAGCAGCAGAGTATGCTGTCAGCCGCAGGATTTTCCCGCATGGAAGATTTGTTTGCGGATATTCCGGAAGCGGTGAAGCTCAAAGATGGGCTGGCGCTGCCGGACGGAAAATCGGAACTGGAAGTTGGCCGTTTGCTGGAAGCCATGGCGGCCAAAAATACGGTTTATCGGACCATATTGCGGGGCGCCGGTGCCTATTATCATTATATACCAGCCATCGTAAAGTCGGTGACCGGCAAGGAAGAGTTTATGACGGCGTATACTCCCTATCAGGCCGAGATCAGTCAGGGATTGCTGCAGGCGATTTTTGAGTTTCAGACGATGATCTGTGAACTGACCGGTATGGATGTGGCCAATGCTTCGGTCTATGATGGAGCAACGGCAGCGGCGGAAGCAGCCGCGATGTGCCGGTCACGGAAAAAGAAAAATGTGGTCTGCGTGTCGGAAACCGTGCATCCGCAAATACTCGAGGTTATTCGCACGTATTGCTTTGGCAGCGACAGCGAAGTTATTCTTATTCCGGAACAGAATGGCGTTACGGATGCAGCGGCGCTGCAGCAGCACCTAACGGCGGAGGCGTCCTGCTTTATTGTGCAGCAGCCTAATTATTACGGCAATCTGGAACCGGCGGCAGCGCTGGGACAGATCACGCATGCCGCCGGCGCAAAGTACGTCATGAGCATCAATCCGATTGCTGCGGCGCTGCTGCCGACACCGGCGGAATGTGGTGCGGATGTTGCAGTTGGCGACGGTCAGCCGTTGGGCCTGCCTTTGGGGATGGGCGGTCCGTATCTTGGCTTTATGACGGCGACCAAGGCGATGATGCGTCAACTGCCGGGCCGCCTGGTAGGCGAGACCAAAGATGCCGATGGCCGGCGGGCGTATGTGCTGACGCTGCAGGCTCGAGAACAGCATATTCGGCGGGAAAAAGCCAGTTCCAATATCTGCTCCAATCAGGAATGGTGCGCGCTTACCGCAGCGGTTTATTTGGCGGCCATGGGACCGAACGGCTTGCAAGAGACGGCGCGGCAGTGTACGGCTAAAGCGCATTATCTGCAGCAGGCTCTGGCCGGTGTTGGCTTGGAAAGAAAGTATTCCGGCGAATTTTTTCATGAGTTTGTTACCCACTCTGCGCTTCCGGCTGCCGATGTGCTGCAGGCGCTGGAAGAAAAAGGGATTTTAGGCGGGCTGCCGCTCTCCCCGCAGGATATTCTCTGGTGTGTTACGGAAATGAATACAAAAGCCGAGCTGGATGAAACGGCGAGGCTGGTCGGGGAGGTAGGCAGACGATGAAGCTCTTATTTGAAGAAAGCGTCCGGGGACATCATTGTGATGTTTTGCCGGTTTGCGACGTGCCGTTGTATGCTCTGCCGGAAAAACGTGCGCTGCCATTGCGGCTGCCGGAGCTTTCCGAAAATGAAATCAGCCGGCATTATACCGCGCTGGCTCAACAAACGCATGGCGTCAACGACGGTTTTTATCCGTTGGGTTCATGCACGATGAAGTACAATCCAAAGATCAATGAAGAGGCGGCGGCACAGCGGGGATTTACTGCGCTGCATCCGCTGCAGCCGGAGGATTCCCTTCAGGGGGCGCTGCAGGTGCTGCATCTGGCGGGCCGGTATCTTTGTGAAATCACCGGCATGGCGGCAATGACTTTTCAGCCGGCGGCAGGCGCACACGGGGAGTTTACCGGGCTTTTATTGATCAAAGCCTATCATCGTGCCCGGCAGGATGGAAAGCGGACAAAAATCATTGTGCCGGATGCGGCGCATGGAACAAATCCTGCCAGTGCGGCCATGGCCGGATTTACGGTGGTCAATATCCCGTCGGGCGCTGACGGCTGCGTGGATATCGCGGCGCTGCAGGCAGCTGTCGGCGAAGATACAGCCGGGCTTATGCTTACCAATCCTAATACGGTCGGATTATTCGATAAAAACATTCTGACGATTACGCGCATCGTGCATGAGGCCGGCGGCCTTTGTTATTATGACGGCGCGAATCTGAATGCCGTCATGGGGATCGTTCGGCCGGGGGATATGGGATTTGATGTTGTGCATCTCAATCTGCATAAATCTTTTTCTACGCCGCATGGCGGCGGCGGACCGGGCAGCGGCCCTGTCGGCTGTAAGGCTGCCTTGACGCCATTTTTGCCGGGCGGTCAGGTAGTGGAGACGGACGGACGATATGCTTGGAAGGGCAGCGTGCAAAGTCTGGGCCGGGTAAAAATGTTTTATGGTAATTTTTTGGTGGTCGTAAAGGCGCTGGCTTATCTTTTGACGCTGGGTCGGGAAGGGATTCCAGAAGCGGCGGCCAATGCGGTTTTAAATGCCAATTATATGAAACAGCAGCTGGCCGATGTTTATCCGATGGCATTTTCGGCGACTTGTATGCATGAATTTGTCATGTCACTGGCGTTGCTGAAAAAAGATACGGGGGTCACTGCGCTCGATATTGCTAAGGCAATGCTTGATTATGGGATGCATCCGCCGACGATGTATTTTCCGTTGATTGTACACGAGGCGCTTATGGTCGAACCGACCGAAACCGAATCCAAGGCAGAGCTCGACCGGGTCATTGCCGTATATCGGGAAATTTATGCTAAGGCGCTGGTCGATCCGGCAGCTTTGCGGACCATGCCGCTTCATACGCCGGTGCGCCGTCCCGATGAAGTCGGAGCGGCCCGGCAGCCGGTGCTGCGCTATGCCGGAGGCGGGCTGTGATCCGGCGGTTGTGGTGCCTTTGGACACAAAACCGCCAGCCTTACCGCAATATGGCCGTGGAAGAGTATCTGACGCGGCGGGTGCAGCCGGGAGAATGTATTTTATATCTTTGGCAAAATGACCGTACGGTTGTGATCGGCCGCAATCAGGACGCTGGGCGGGAATGCCGTATGGCAGCGCTGCAGGCAGACGGCGGCTGCTTGGCGCGGCGGCTTTCCGGCGGCGGAGCGGTTTACCATGATCGGAATAATCTTAACTACACGTTTATGGTGCGGCAGGAAGATTATGATGTTGCGCGGCAGCTGTCGGTTATCCTGCGTGCGGTCAATAGCTTTGGCCTAAATGCCGCGGCAGGGGGGCGCAATGATTTGCTGCTGCAGGGGAAGAAATTTTCCGGCAGCGCATTTTATCGGTCCGGCGACTGCTGTTATCATCATGGCACACTGCTGCTGCGTGTTGATACAGCGGCGATGGAAAAGTATCTGCAAGTGTCGCCTGCCAAGCTGGCGTCTAAGGGCATTGCTTCCGTAAGGGCCCGGGTCATTGACCTGGCCGGCCGGATACCGGATTTGACGCCGCAGCTGATGGGCAGCCGGTTGCGGCTGGCTTTTGGCGAAGTATATGGCTGTCCGGTGGAAGATTTGCCGGAAACGGCGCTGCCGGAGGATGCAGTCGCGGCGATGCAGCAGCGCTTTGCCGATAAAAATTGGATTTTCGGACCGCAGCGGCGAGACGGCTGCAAAGTGGAGCGGCGTTTTTCCTGGGGAGAAATCGGACTGCAATTTGTTTGTCGGCAAAATCGGATCGAGCAGGTCCGGGTCTTTTCCGATGCGATGGAACAGGAATATGCGCCGGCGCTGGAGCGAATGCTTACTGGGATGGCATGGAACTTGCCGTCTCTTCTGGTGGCGGTTGACCGTGTGGAAGCCGGTGCAGAAAATTTGCCGCAGCTGAAAGCGGATACAAAGGAATTGCTGCAAAGCTTGTTTTAGGATACGGCCGGCTGTTTGACGACAGCAGAAAGAAGGGGATTTCTTGGAAAAATATGACCTGGCTATTATCGGCGGCGGCCCGGGCGGGTATGAAGCGGCTTTAGCGGCGGCAGGCTATGGGTTAAAAACCGTTTTGATTGAGCAGGCGGCGCTGGGAGGAACCTGTCTGAACCGTGGCTGCATTCCTACCAAGACGCTGCTGCATGCGGCAAATTTGCTGCGAGAGGTTGAACGGGCCGCTGATTTTGGTCTGACGGCCGGCAATGTTCAGCTGGATATGACGCGGCTGCAGGCCTATAAAGAAAGTGTGGTCGGCCGTTTGCGCGCCGGCATGGAGCAGCGCCTGCGGCAGCATCAGATTACTTTGCAGCCGGGACGGGCCAAAATTGAGTCGGCGGGACATATGATCGTGCAGGGGACGGAAACAATAGCGATTGAAGCGAAGGCTATTCTTATTGCCACCGGCTCGCAGCCTGTCGTACCGCCGATTCCCGGGCATAATCTGCCGGGGGTGGTCACCAGTGACGCGCTGCTGTCTCTGACGGAAGTCCCCCGGCGGCTGGTCATTATCGGCGGCGGGGTGATTGGTGCCGAGTTTGCCTCGATGTATGCGGCGCTGGGAAGTCAGGTGACAATCATCGAGGCGCTGGAGCGCATCCTGTTAAATCTGGATAAAGAAATGGCGCAAAGCGCCAAGTTGCTGTTAAAGAAACAGGGCGTTGCCATTCATACGGCGGCCCGGGTGACAGAAATTCTTTCGGAGGAAGATGGCCTTCGCTGTTGCTATACGGAAAACGAGCAGCCGGAAACAGCGGCAGCGGATGTACTGCTGCTGGCGGTTGGCCGGCATCCCTGGACGGAAAGTCTTTTTGCCGATGGCATTGGGATTGCTATGGAACGCGGTCATATTGTCACAGACGAATATTACCGGACCAGCGTGCCGGGCATTTATGCAATCGGCGATGTGAACGGCGGGATACAGCTGGCGCATGCCGCTGCGGCGCAAGGCCGCAACGCTGCCGCAGTTATTGCCGGGCAAAAAACGGCGCTGGAAACGACGTTGGTTCCTTCCTGTATTTATCTCGAACCGGAGCTGGCGGCCGTCGGCCTTACGCTGGATCAGGCCCGGGCGCAGGGGAAAAAGGTGGTCAGCCATAAATATTCTATGGGTGCTAATGGCAAGACGGTGCTCTCCGGCGGCGAGCGCGGCTATCTGCGCGTGGTGGCGGATGCCGCCTCGCATCAACTGCTGGGAGCGCAGCTCATGTGTTCCCGCGCCTCGGATATTGTCAGCGAATTTACGGCCGCCATCGTTGCCGGGCAGACACTGGAACAGATGGGCTCCATTATATGGCCGCATCCTACCTTCAGCGAAGCTGTGGGCGAGGTTGTGCGGGGCGAAAATTAAAAGCATACAAAAAGCTTC
>DCFR01000077.1:0-6473 GCA_002319815.1 Megamonas sp. UBA1799 | reverse complement strand
GAAGCTTTTTGTATGCTTTTAATTTAGTCCGGAGATATCTGGCTGGAGTTTTTCAGCCAGTCGATTGCTTTTTGTCCGAGCCAGCCGACATGATTGCCGGTAAACTCAGAAACTAACAGCCGGTCGTTGTCATCAATATGAGGGCGAAGATGATTAAAAATCGAAGTGGAATCGCCGGAATGACAAACAAACCACTGCGTTTTTAAAACATGACACCAGGCAGGATATTGTTTGATCGCCAGAATCAGATCTTCATGCCGGTTCGTCGGATCTTTCCATTCATAGGAAATCAAAAAGATTTTCATTAACAGGCCCCCTTTACCCTTTCATTATAACACAAATGAGCGGCTAAAAGGCATTTTTCAGACCAGCGGCAAAGTAATGAGCTCGTAGCGCTGCGTTCCCAGTCCGATTTCTTCGGCATACCGGAGACAGGTAGTCCAGTCGGTGATCGGCGCCACATTGTGGAAGTGATCGTGATGGCCGGCCTCACCAGGGTTTTCCTTTACGTGTTCATCGAGAATGCTGCCGGGGATGACCGGCGCCTGATTTACGAGATCGGCGCAGGCGCGGTCCAAGGCTACCGGATCAAAGGAAGCAGCCAGCCCGATATTAGGAACAAAAGGAATGTCATTTTCTGAATGGCAGTCGCAGTTGGGAGAAACATCCGTAATTACGGCAATGTGAAAACTGGGGCGGCCATACACGACTGCAAGGGCGTATTCGGCCATTTTTTTGTTGAAAATATCCAGACTGGTTTTATAGTCCGGACTGATGGCATCAAACGGGCAAACGCCGATACAGCGCCCACAGCCCACACATTTGTCATGGTCGATGACCATTTTTCCGTTGGTTAAGGTTGGCGCATCCTGGGCGCAGATGCGGGCGCAATTACCGCAGCCGACGCACTGCTGCGGATTGACATGCGGTTTGCCTTCGCTGTGCTGCTCCATTTTTCCGGCGCGGGAACCGCAGCCCATGCCGATATTCTTGATGGCGCCGCCAAAACCGGCCATTTCATGACCTTTAAAATGGCTTAGGCTGATGAATATATCGGCATCCATAATCGCCCGGCCAATTTTTGCTTCTTTTACGTATTTTCCCTTTGGCACCGGCACATAGGCTTCATCAGTTCCCTTCAGACCATCGGCGATGATAATCTGACAGCCGGTAGAAAGCGGGGAAAAACCGTTTTCGTAAGCGGCGTCCATGTGCTCTAAGGCGTCTTTACGGCGGCCGACATAGAGCGTGTTGCAATCGGTCAGAAAAGGTTTGCCGCCCAGCGCCTTCACTTTGTCGGCTACAACTTTGGCGTAATTGGGCCGGAGAAAGGCCAGATTTCCCGGCTCGCCAAAATGCAGCTTGATTGCGGTGAATTTTCGATCAAAATTGATTTGTCCCATACCGGCTTTATCCATAAGTTTTTCAAGTTTTTGCAGTAAATTAATGTTGACGGATGTCCGCATATTCGTAAAATAGACTTTTGCTTTTTCCATATTTATTTCCTCCCGGTGTCCAGTAATAGAATCATATACTATTCTAAATAAATTCTGGCAGTTGTCGGCAAATTCCTGCCGGGTGTATTTTTTATTTTCATTTACAGGAGAATGTCCTTTCCGTATAGAAAAAGAATACATAACGATACAGGAAAGAAGGAATAGAAGATGGATATCAGACGGGTATGGATTCTGGTACTGGATAGTTTTGGCGTTGGCGCGATGTCGGATGCCGCCGAATTTGGCGACCATGACTGTCACACGCTGCAGACCGTGGTGCAGTCGGCGCGCTATGCGACCCCGCATATGGCAGCCATGGGCCTTTTTAATATTGATGAAGTTGCCTGCGGTCAGCCGACACTTGCGCCGCTGGGAGCTTTTGGCCGCTGCCGGGAACTTTCGCGCGGAAAAGATACGACGACGGGGCATTGGGAAATTGCCGGCATTGTTTCCCGGCAGGCAATGCCAACTTTTCCCGAAGGGTTTCCCCCCGAGCTGATTGCCCGGTTGGAAGCAGCGTTTGGTCGTAAAGTTCTCTGCAATAAACCGTATTCCGGCACGGCAGTCATTCATGATTATGGGCAAGAACATGAACGGACTGGCGCGCTTATCGTGTATACTTCGGCTGACAGCGTGCTTCAGATTGCGGCGCATGAAAGCGTGGTGCCGCCGGAACAGCTTTATGAATACTGCCGGCAGGCCCGCAAGCTGCTCACGGGACCTTATGCCGTCGGCCGGGTTATTGCGCGCCCGTTTATTGGCGCATATCCGGCCTATACGCGCACCGCCGGCCGGCATGATTTCTCTTTATTGCCGCCGGCTCCTACCATGCTGGATGCGCTGACGCAGGGGGGGTTGGATACAATCGGCGTGGGGAAAATTTCCGATATTTTTGCGGCCCGTGGTCTGGGACGGCATATTCCGATGGCCGGTAATACGGACGGCATGAAGAAAACGCTGGCGACCCAGCAGGAGAATTTTCACGGTTTGTGTTTTGTGAATCTGGTTGATTTTGATATGGAATACGGGCATCGGCGCGATGTGGATGGCTATGCGGCGGCGCTGACGGCATTTGATGTTCAGCTGGGCGAATTTTTGGCGGGGATGAAGCCGGAAGATGTGCTTTTGATCACAGCGGATCATGGCTGCGATCCGGCGGCACCGGGAACGGATCATACCAGAGAGCATACGCCGCTGCTGGTATACGGAGCGGGCATCCGGGCCGGGATGAATCTTGGCACGCGCTCGACGTTTGCCGATATTGCGGCGACGGTGGCGGAAATCTTTCAAGTGCCGTTGACAACGCCGGGAACAAGCTTTTGGAATGCGATCCGTAAATAAACGGTGGGCCGGAGGAACTGCCGGCCTGCCAATCCTGACCGGGAGGAACTTTTATGCGCATGTATGATCTGATCACGAAGAAAAAGCACGGCGGCGAATTATCTTTGTCTGAGCTGCGCTATATGATCGGCGGCTATGTTCAGGGAGAAATTGCCGATTATCAAATGGCGGCTATGCTTATGGCTATTTGGTTTCAGGGAATGACGGATGCCGAGACGGCGGGGCTGACACAGGTGATGGCAGCTTCCGGCGACCAGGTCGATCTTTCGCCGATTCCCGGATTGAAGGTGGATAAACATAGTACAGGCGGCGTCGGGGACAAAACGACGCTGGTCGTAGCGCCTATCGTCGCCGCTTGCGGCGGTAAAGTCGCTAAAATGTCCGGCCGCGGTTTGGGACATACCGGCGGTACGGTAGACAAACTGGAAGCGATTCCGGGGTTGCGGACATCTCTGTCGCAGGCGGAGTTTTTTCGTATTGTGAAGGAAAATGGTCTGGCAGTTGTCGGACAGTCGGGAAATCTGGCTCCTGCGGATAAAAAGCTTTATGCGCTCCGGGATGTGACGGCGACGGTGGACAGCATCCCGTTGATTGCCTCTTCGATCATGAGCAAAAAACTGGCGGCGGGTTCGGATTGTATCCTGCTGGATGTCAAGCTGGGCAGCGGAGCCTTCATGAAAACGCTGCCCGATGCTGAAAAATTAGCCCGTACGATGGTGAATATTGGCGAAGCTGCCGGTCGTCGCACCGTTGCTTTGATTACCGATATGGATGTGCCGCTCGGTAACGCCATCGGCAATGCGCCGGAAGTTACGGAGGCCGTGGATACGCTGCGCGGGCGCGGTCCGGCGGATCTTACGGCTGAATGTATTCAACTGGCGGCTAACATGTTGTATCTGGTGGGCAAGGGCGATATCGCATACTGCCGGGAATTGTCGGCGCAGGCGATTGCCAATGGGACGGCTTTTGGTAAACTGTGTGCGATGGCGGCGGCACAGGGCGGGGATACGGCGGTCCTTTATGATACCGGACGGTTTGTTCCGGCAGCGCACCGTTTCTCTGTGACCGCGACGCAGAACGGTTATATCACGCATATGAATGCCGAACAATGCGGCATTGCTTCGGTGGTGCTTGGTGCTGGTCGTGAAATGAAGGACAGTTTGATTGATATGGCGGCAGGCATTCGCATGCTGAAAAAGTATGGTGATGCGGTCAGCGAGGGCGAACCGATTGCCTGGTTATACGCCAATGAAGCCGGCAAGTTGGCAGAAGCGGCCCGCGTGTATAGCGCGGCCATTACCATCGGCAGGGAACCGCCGCCGGCCAGACCTTTAATTTATGCCCGCATTGAAAAAGAAAAAAATAACAAAAAACCAGTTTGAAAGGGGAAGGAGCAAATATCATGACGGAAATGGATGCCAGGTTGATAGAAGAAGCAAAAAAAGTGAGGGAATTCGCGCATAGTCCGTATTCTAAAATTAAAATCGGCGCGGCCGTATTGGCACAGAGTGGCCGTATTTATCGCGGCTGCAATATTGAAAATGCGGTGTATTCGTTGACGAACTGTGCGGAACGAACGGCGATTTTCAGCGCCCTGGCTGCGGGGGAAGAGCAACTGACTGCACTGGCGATCGTGTCCGATACAGCGCGTCCGGTGCCGCCTTGCGGCGCGTGCCGGCAGGTGATGGCAGAGTTTCATATCCAGCGGGTGATCATGGCCAATCTGGCCGGCGAAAGCAAGGAAATGGACCTGGAAGAGCTTTTGCCGTATTCCTTTGATGCGCAGGACTTATAAGATGGCGGCAATCATGGATCGGGAAATTGCTTTAGACCGACTGACGGCGCGTTTTCAGGACTATGTCCACTATGCTACGCAGTCGGATGAGGATCATGCGGCGGTATGTCCGAGCACGCCGGGACAGCTGTGCCTGGCTCGTCATTTGGCAGAGGAACTCAGACGAATGGGGCTTAGCGATGTGACGCTGGACGCGAATGGCTATTTGATGGCGACGTTGCCGGGAACGGCGGCAGGCCCCGTGATTGGTTTTATCGCGCATCTGGATACAAGTCCGGATGCGCCGGGAGACGGGATTCGTCCCCGGATCATTACGAATTATGACGGCGGTGATATTCTTCTTAACAAAGCTGGTCCGGTCATTTTATCGCCGCAGGAATTTCCTGAACTCAAGGCTTATAAGGGACAGGAAATCATGGTGACCGACGGCACAACGCTGCTGGGTGCGGATGATAAGGCGGGCGTTTGCGCCGTTGTAAGCGCCGCGGAGTATCTTCTGCAGCATCGGGAAATTCCGCATGGAACGGTGCGCTTTGCTTTTACACCGGATGAAGAAACCGGCCGCAGCGCGGATCGTTTTGATGTGACGGCTTTTGGCGCTGATTTTGCTTATACGGTGGATGGCGGCGCTTTGGGCGGCATTGAGTATGAAAACTTCAACGCCGCCAATGCGGTCATTCGCTTTGCCGGGCGCAGCGTGCATACCGGCGATGCCAAGGGGAAAATGCGGAATGCTCTTACCATGGCGGCTGAGTGGCAACAGCTGCTGCCGGCCGGCGAACGGCCGGAATACACCGATGGCTATGAAGGGTTTTACCATGTATACCGGGTGCAGGGGGATGTAGAGCATGTATCCTTGAAAATGCTGGTCCGGGATCACGACCGGGCGCGGTTTGAACAACGCAAACGCTTGTTGTCGGCCATGGCCTCGTTGTTGAATGAAAAATATGGCGCTGGTGCCGTTACGGTTGACTGTCATGATGTTTACTATAATATGCGTGAAAAAATTGCTCCGGTCATGTATATTGTCGAATTGGCCGAACGGGCCATGTGCGCGGTCGGAGTTGTGCCGCATGCAGAGCCGATTCGCGGGGGAACGGATGGAGCGCGGCTTTCCTTTATGGGGCTGCCCTGTCCCAATTTATTTACCGGCGGACATAATTTTCATGGCCGCTATGAATATTTGCCGCTGCGCTCCCTGCAAAAAGCGGCGCAGACCGTGCTGGAGATCATTTGCCTGGCGGCGCAGCTTCCCAAAAGCCCAAAATAGGCGAAGCAGCTTCTATGCCGCTGCCGGCAGATGTTTTTGAACAAAAAAATCCCCTCACAGAGAGAACATCGCGTTTACCGCGAATTCTCCTGTAAGGGGATTTTTTGTCAGCCGACTGCGTCGCCGCAGTCAGTTCAAAGCTTGATTAGCAAGCCTGAACGTTAACTGCTCTCAGACGACCCTTGCTCTTCGGATCTTCTTCAACGTCAAACGTAACGCTCTGGTTTTCGTTGAGAGTCTTGAAGCCTTCAGAAACGATAGCGGAGAAATGTACGAATACATCCTTGCCCGTGCCCTCGTCAGTGATGAAACCGAATCCTTTGTCTGGGTTGAACCATTTTACTGTACCTTTGCTCATAGTAGGTACCTCCATATAAATTATTATATTCCAGTGCAAAAACAAAAACCCACATACTTTTGTAAATCATCGCGTGAACAATAACTTACAAAAATATGTGAGTTGAATCGCTACATCTTGAATACTTTTATAGTCTATCATGCCGGTTTTCTTTTGTCAAGCAATTTTCGCGTCGCTTATGGACGCTTTTCGGACGTTTGACACCCAAAAACC
>DCFR01000038.1 GCA_002319815.1 Megamonas sp. UBA1799 | reverse complement strand
CCGATTTGTGCTGGGAAAGTTGAGTGAAAGATAATCCTTTATTCAAATTCTATAAAATAGTTGGCATTTAAGTATGGGTTTATACTTTTTTAAAAGAACATAAAATTAATTCGTATCAGGCTAATTTATTATCATTATAATTTTATGGTTTAGCTTGTTTATGCGAAATAGATATTCGATCGAGCAAGCAATAGGAAAGGCAGATGATGTTTTGTCAAACGAAGTTATGGCAATGTCATAGTTAGAAGATAAGGAGGTGAACGTAGGCATCATATGTAAGAGTGTTGGTGTTATATAGATGGAGGATATTAATAATATGTTAGTCCATCGACGGACTTTTATGAGTAAAATTTAAGGGAGATTTTAGTATGAAAATTTTTGGTATTAATGTTGAAAAAGGACAAAAAATCTATCATAATATCAAAGTTGGTGAGCTGGCTAACTTTTCAGATTTTTATATTCCCGTTTTAATAGCTAGAGGAATGCAAGATGGCCCTACATTATGGATGACAGGAGCAGTACACGGTGATGAGTTAAATGGTCCCTGGGCACTACGTGAATTTTTTCATGAATTAGATACACAAAAATTATGTGGCAATATTGTAATTACACCCTTATTAAATGTATTGGCTTTTGTAGAAAAAAATAAAATTAGTCATATTGATGATTTGGATCTCGATCAACAGTTTCCAGGCAAAATGGATGGCAGTTATACGCAACGAATTGCATATATGGTGTTTCAAGAAATGAAAAAATGGGCTACATGGGTTATTGATTTTCATACGATGGGGCATGCGTTTAGTTCAACTCCTTATACAGTTTCAAAAAATGTTCCAGGAGTAAAGCTGCAAGTGATTGATCAGGCCTTCAAATTGGCTCGATTGTTTGGCGTATATCCTAATTGTCATTTAGATCTTGCTACTGCTACAGGGGAATTGCCGGGTACAACAAATGGGTCTATTGATATTACGTGTTTGCAGCATAACATTCCTTGCTTTATGGCGGAAATGGGAGCTGGAGGAAGATGGGATGAAGAAGCAATACGGATAATTCGTCAAGGGATTGACAACGTTTTGAAATATACAAAAATGCTGCCGGGAGCGTATAAAAAACCCGGTAAACAAATGATTATTACCAATCGTTGTTTTTTACGTTGCAATTGTGGGGGGTTTGTCAGGATGGCAACTATTCCAGGAAAAATTGTAAAACAAGGAGAAACATTGGCGGTGTTGTGTGATTTTCAATCTGAGCGGGAGAGAATGGTTGCTGATGTTGATCTGTTTATGATTGCCGTTAGGCATGAGCCTGTAGTGACTACTGGAGATCGCATGGGTTTTGTAGGTTGTCAATGGCATGAAGAAGAATGGCAGGAATGAGTATGTAGGTTTGTCAAACATATGTTACACATCGAGAGCGAAAAGATCGGAGCATTTCATTGGGGGATTTCCAGTTTAAAGGGCGCATAGGGAAATTATTATATTGCCTATTACGCACAGCAAGCTGCTTCTTAAAATCTTCAAAGGAATAGAAGCAATGATCCGCATAGAAATACTCATTATCTTTTCGGTGAGATCGCTCGACCTTCCCATTATGCCTGGGTGTATATGGCCGTATTTTTTGATGGGAAATGCCGTAACCCGCGAGCTGTCGTTCAAACAGAGTCAACTCTTCTTTTTGGCTCCGTCCGAATCGGTTGGTGAATTCGAAGCCATTATCCGTTTGGATTTTGCAAATCCGAAACTTGAACTTTTTCACAAGATGCTGAAGAAAGACCAACGAAGAATAGGTGCTCTGTTCGTTAAATGCTTCAAGATAGCGAACCCGTGTACATTCATCAAGAGCAGTATATTGGTACATTTTTTCGCCACAAGTCTTGGCATCGCCAACAATACAGACCGAGGGAACGACTTTGACGTCGATCTGAACTTTTTCTCCGGGAAACGCAGCTTTTTTATATGGTTTAGGAATATATTTGGGGTTAGGCAGGGTTTGTTTTTTCAAACCAATACGTTGCAAGCAGCGATATAACCCTGTGATGGAGCGTGTATAGCCGTGTTGGCGGAGCTTTACCCAAAAGACAACCAGCCCAGCGTTTGGATTACGCCGCCGCAGATCCGTGATCTGTTTAATTTCCGCAGGCGTGTGCTGGTTGGGATGGCTGTGTGGACGCCTTGATATAGGCTTTAGTGATTCAGGAGTACCGTCAAATCGCCATTTTAAGCGATAAATGAATTGACGATTTGTATGGTACTTGATAGCGGCTTTAGTGACTCCGTTCTTTGCTGTATAAGAAAGAATCGATAGACGATACTTTATGTCCTGTGTTATGCTGTTCATGAGGAAGCTTCCCTTCTTTGTGATGTTTGGTTGTGGTAAATTAAGCATAACACAAAAGGAAGCTTTCTCTTTTTTATTTTTGTAACATATCTATTGTAAACCTACAATGAAGAAGAATGGCAGGAATGAGTATAGATTCAGAGATAGTATCAACGTTTTGTAGGTACAATATTAGTTTAGACTGATTGATCGGAAATGGAGATATATTTATGAGACAATATGATTATGCAAATTTTTGGGGTGATACAGTTGACTGTAGACAGCTCTATATTGGAATTTTAGCTGGTTCTATTTTTAGTTATGCTGCTGCTTGGCTGGGAAAGAAAATTTTGCTTGTATATTATGGTAATTTAGGGGAAAGTCTTATTGCGGGATATGGGTTATTTTTTGGTTTAATTATGGCGGTTTTGGTGGCCATAGTCATAGCAAAGGCTTTTAAACCAAAACGAATTTTTCATGCAGATAAGTGTACATTTAATAAAGAAAAATTTTTGCAAGATTATCATTTGGATCTATTGGAAGAGGAAAAATATCTTGAACAAGTACCTGTGGAAATAATTCAAGAGATGAAGCAATTGGGGTTATATTCTGCTTTTACAACAAGTAAAGAAAATACAGAGACTAAATTACGTACACTGAAATGTGATACGGAGGGATAAATATATGGATTCACTTCTTATCCAAAATTTAATTTGGGGAATTTCTTTTGCATTGTTAGGCGCTATCGTGTTTTCTTTCGTTGGGCTTATTTCTGGGACATCGGAGACTGCTAGTATTGCACCAGTGACGCTTATGGTCGTTTTAATGGGGGTTCCACCTATAGCCTCATTTTGTTTTTTGATAGCCGGATGTGTATCAAAGCATATTACCCATTCAGTTCCAACTGCTTTGTTGGGAGTGCCCGGAGATACAATGGCGGTTCCGTTGATTGAACACGCAACCATGATGCGCAATATGGGAGTTCCGCATATTGCATTACAAAAAATGATTTCGGGAGGTATTCTTGCTGCACTGATCTCGGTTCCTATTAGTGTTGGATTTGCTACTTTATTAGCACCGTTTGCTGACATTGTCAAAGCTTGGGCGGGTTTTTTGTTTACAGTTATGGCTGTATTTATTGCATATACATCTAAGGGGAAACTTAGTAGTGTTTTTCTATTGCTTCCATTAGCATTTTTGTTCGTAGGTCTTAATAAAATTGCTTTTGCTGCTAATGGTAAGGGCGTGACAATGTGTTTCTTTTTAGGTATTGCGACAGGTCCAATGTTTTTGGATCTGGTAACAATTTTATCCCCGTTTTCTAGGAAAACCTTAACAACTGAAGTACCACGTGAATTCCAATTGGCGCCAGATTTGAAAAATTGGACGGGGTTTTTCCCAAATCCATTGAAAATATTAACCAGACGGCAAAAATTGTATGCTCTTTTGGTATGCTTGGCATCAGCACCTTTATTTACTTTTAGTACTGTGGGGATTACGGTTACTACTGGTGAACTTATAAAAGCTAGAGTCAAAAGTTTTTATGAACAAGCAACCACTTGTTTGGCTGTGATGAATGCAAGTACAGAGAGTACGTATATGGCCGAAATTTTAATTCCATTGATTGCATTTGGAATTCCAATGACACCTATTTCTATGGGAGTAGCATTTCCGTTGTTTAATGCACCACCTGTATTTACTGTAAATCCGGTAATACATAATTTGCATACTTTAATGACACATGGAGAGTTTTTGTTCTTTGGATTGCTGTCTGTGATTGTGGCTGGGATTATAGCCTATCCATTGACTATGAATTATGCGCATAAGGCAAGTATTTGGATTATGGAACATGTTGGACAAGAATCTATTATTTCCATGTTTTCAGGGTTAGTTGTTGTAGCATCTTGTTATGAAGCTGGGTTTGTTGGATTGGTAATCACTGTTACTGTTGCTATTGTCGGTGGAGCACTTAATAAATATTTTGGGGTCAATATGGGGGTTCAGTTTATGGCGATTTATGCTGCACCTTGGATTATGGTTAAGTTGTTCGGCGTATCATAATTGTGTTTTGATTTTGTGTTTTAATTTTATGATATTTTTACAGATATATGCTGGGAAGTATCACATGATTCTCCGTTGCAGTTTATTTTTGAAAATATTTTAAAAATATGTAAAAATTCAGCTTAAATATTGTACAAGATGTTTTTGTTTATCAATTTTTAGAAAGGATGAAACAATATGAAGTTGCAGCATAATTTTGATGAGGTCATAGATCGTCGTCATACGCAATGTAAAAAATGGGATACATATGGGGAGGATGTCATTCCTATGTGGATAGCCGACACGGATTTCAAATGTCCCGAGCCCATTGTAAAGGCAATACAAAAACGGGCGGAACATGCGGTTTATGGATATCCCTGTATTGACAAATCCTATGAAAAAGCAGTTTGCGGATGGCAGCAGCGGCGTTTTCACTGGATGATCGAGGCGGAATGGGTTGAGTATACTCCGGCGGTCGTCCCGGCAATCGTCTATGCTATGAAAGCGTTTACGCATCCGGGCGATCAGGTGCTGGTGCAGGTGCCGGCGTATCATCCGTTTCCGCAGGTCATTCCGCATAATGGACGTCATTTAGTGGCGAATCCGCTGCAGGAGCAGCCGGACGGTTCATGGGCCGTGGATTGGGCGGATTTTGAAGAGAAAGCGGCGGATACCAGAACGACGATGTTTTTACTTTGCAGCCCACATAATCCGACGGGTAAATGCTTTACGCGTGAGGAGCTTTTGCGTATGGCAGAAATTTGCGAAAAGCATCATGTCTTTGTGGTTTCCGATGAAATCCATTCGGATATTGTTTACCAAGGCAATGTGCATATTCCGTTTAGCTCTGTTTCGGATTGGGCGGCAAATCATTGTGTGGTTTGCGTTAACCCTAGTAAAACTTTTAATATTGCCGGGTTTCGTACCGGAGCGGCGATCATTCCTAACCGTAATAATCATGACCTTTTTTATAATGAGATGGCCAACTTGAAAGCATTTGGCCGTAATATTTTCGGTATGCTGGCTGTGCAAACCGCATATAATGAATGCGAATATTATGCGGATCAGCTGCTGGATTATTTGCAGGCTAATCTGCAGTATACCCATACGTTTCTGGAAAGCCGCATTCCGCAGATCAAGCTGGGTCCGGTGCAGGCAACGTATTTATTGTGGTTGGATTGCCGAGCGTTGGGCATGGATCATTTGTCGCTGATGAACTTTTTCCTGCAGCAGGCAAAAGTGGCGATGAATGATGGCTATACTTTTGGGCAGGGTGGCGACGGTTTTATGCGTCTGAATATTGCCTGCCCGCGGGCACAGCTGCAGGAAGCTTTGCTGCGAATGGAACGTGCTGTCCGCAGCCTTGCCAAATAAAAAAATATATAGTAAAGTGAGAGATGCAATATGGATAAAAGTATAGTTTGTACAAAACAGGCGCCGGGGGCTATCGGGCCATATTCACAGGGGATTTGCGGCAATGGATTTGTGTTTGTGTCCGGTCAGCTGCCAGCAGAGCCTTCTACCGGAGCACTGGTGGCCGGGGGAATTGAGGCGCAGACACGGCAGTCATTGGCCAATGTGCAGGCTGTTTTGGCAGCCGCGGGCACGACGATGCAAAAGGTTGTTAAGACCACGGTGTTTTTGCAGCATATGGCTGATTTTGCTGCGATGAATCGTGTTTATGCTGAGGTTTTCGTACAGGAATGTCCGGCGCGTTCATGCTTTGAAGTAGGCTGTCTGCCTAAGGATGCGCTGGTAGAAATCGAGGTTATCGCGCTGGCTTGAAAGGAAGATGTTCTATGAAATGTGATTGTGCCAACTGTTCGACGCATGCCTGCTATACAAAAGGCGTGAACTGTACGGGTATGGATCGGGAGGCGGTCAAGGCTGCCTATACGCCCGAGGAAAAGAAAATCATGGAGGCGGCCGCCTATGTCGAAGGAACTTTTTACAGCAATATTACGCGGCTGGAAGAGACGGCGGAATTTGCTAAAAAAATGGGCTATAAAAAGCTCGGCATGGCGTTTTGCATCGGTTTAAATGAGGAAGCCCGTTATATCGCCAAGTATTATCAGCAGCAGGGATTTACCTTTTACAGTGTTTGCTGTAAGAACTGCAGCGTCGCTAAGAAAGATCTGGGGCTTAAACAGGTCAAGCCGGAACTGGAGCACGAAGCAATGTGCAATCCCAAAATGCAGGCGCAGTTTTTGGGCGAGCAGGGGACGGAGCTTTATATATCCTGTGGTCTCTGTGTAGGGCATGATGCAATTTTTAATATGAATTGTACGGGTCCGGTTACTAATTTAGTCGTTAAGGATCGTTTGCTGGCACATAATCCACTGGGAGCAATCTATTCTCGCTATTGGAAACGAAAATTAGGGATTATGGATCCAGATGAAGTATAAAAATTACCGGCAGGTCGGAGGACCTGCCGGTAATTTTTATTTTTTCTTTATTTTACTGAGATAACGATAAATCGTTGGTTCGGAAACGCTGAGAAATTTCGCTAGGGCGGGTAAGCCGCCTTTTAAAAGAAACAATCCGTTGTCGTCAAGTTCTTGTACGATGGCCTGTCGTTCGGCAGCCGATAAACGCGATGGGGGCAGACGGTAAGCATGCATAGTATTGTTGATCAGCGCGGTGATGACATCGCTGACATTGCCTTGAAAATTTTCAAAAATGTTCAGGGAAGTTGTCGGTTGTTCCTGCGGACGCATGTGCATTGAAGGTTTCCGTTGCGCGGCAGCCGGCGGCTGATCTTTGATGATTTCTTCGGTTAAAAATTGCCGCGCTGCCAAATACGGGGCAATGTCATGGTTGATGCAAAGAATAGCGATAGCCTGGCCGTTTTCATCATGAATAAAATAGCTGGAACATAAAAAAACATGATCCTGACTACTTTTGCCATGATAATTTACTAAAAAAGGTTTCTTATCCAAATGATGCTGTTGGAGGAGCTTTAAAGCAAGATCCGTCAGCGGGCCTCCAATGGAGCGGCCGCTTAGGTTTCCGTTCGCAATCGCAATGATCGAATGGTCGGGCTTTTTTAAATCATGCAGGACAATTTCATACGTCGGACCTAATGCCTGGCCGAGAAATTCGACAAGACAGATAAAATGCGTTAAATCATGCATGCTGCACCTCGTTATCAGTATAATAATTTTTTATCATTATAGCATGATTGACAAAAAAATTACAGCGCTGCCGGGGAAAATCTCCGGCAGCATTTTAGGCAGCGGTTGTTCTTGTTTAGGAAGATTGGTTCGCCAGAAGTTGATGTAGTCTGGCGCTCACTATGGACGGATCAATGGCTTCCATACAGGCATTGGTATGAAAGCGGCATTTTGTCTTGCAGCAGGCGGTGCAGGTATTGGGGCTGAGGATAAAGCTGTGCGGACCCTGCAGCGGTCCATAGATGGAAGGCAGCGTTGGCCCCCAGAGGGATAGCGTCGGCGCGCCGAGAGCCGTGGCGATGTGGAGCGGGCCGGTATCGCAGGTCAGCAGCAGCGTGGCTGAGCGAATCAAAGCGGCCAGTTCCAGTAAAGTGGTTTCGCCGGCAATAGAAGTCGTCGGCTGCGGCAGTTCATGCCGGGCGGCTTCAATATAACGGCGGTCGGCCGGCGCGCCGCAAAAAACAATTTGCACCGCCGGGTCAAGCCCGCGCAAAGCGGCGGCAAAGTATTCCGGGCGCCAGTTTTTATCGGGCCAGGTTGTACGTATATTGACGAGCAGAATCGGCTGTGCCGGGTCGATTTGATGCGCCGGCCAGAAACGGGCGGGGAAATCGTTTAGTTCCGGCGGCAGGCGCAGTACCAATTGAGAAGCGTCAGGCACAATGCCAAGAGGACTGAGCACGCTGAGATAGCGTCGTACTTTGTGCGGATCGGCAATGTCCGGAGCTTGTTCGGTCATGAAAAGATGATTGAATTCGTGCCGTTCATGAATGCCGATGCGGCGGGGCGCTCCGCTCATCCGGGCCAGCAATCCGGTCAAAAAAAGGTCCTGCACGTCGAGGACGATGTCGAAGCGATGACCGGCCAGCAGGCTTCGCGCTTGCGCCAGCAATCGTTTGGCCGTCCAAAAATGTTTGTCGGCAATCGCCTGATCAAAGGCCTGACGGTCCCAGATTAACAGTTCATCAATGTCGGGGTTGTAACGTAAGAGCTCGTGCGCCGGCGGACTGACCAGCCAGGTCAGCCGCGCGGACGGGCAGTTGTGTTTCAGACTGTGGGCTACGGCGGTCGCGTGCAGAACGTCGCCGATCGAGCTCAGTCGTATCATCAGAAAACGCACATGTGCAAAGTTCATTGGGAAGCCATCTTTCCAAAGGGATTTACCCTTTTGTCAATACATGGTACAATAAAAGGATACGGAATTTGAATTTATCCGCATGCCGAACTCGCGCTCATATGCCCGCTTCTATCGGCGGGGTGCAAAGAGCGGCTAGGTAGGTTTCCGGGTAAGTTCGGCTAACGTTTTGACGGCATTAGAATGCCGTCGGAATTCAGTCTTTATTTATAATATACCGCGTATGATTTTACCATAGTTTTTCCTGACACGCAAAGGAAGGGATCATTTTGATCAAAGATATTGATATCCGGTCGCTGGCGAACGATGCATCATATACACGCGGCTGCCGTTATTATGAAAATGGCGCGGTTATGCATTTACAGAAAAAGCAGTTTGAAGATGGATACACGGCTAAGGTGCACGGCAATTCGCTTTATGGAGTGGATATTGAACTCATGGGTGATCGGGTGAAATCCTATGCTTGTGAGTGCCCGGCGGCGGATTTGTATCCCGGCGCCTGCAAGCATGTGGTGGCAGTGCTTAAGGCAATTCAGCATGAGCAGCGGCTGGATTCTGAGGGCCGGCAGCGTGCCGGTTCGGGCATGCGCTTATTTGAGTTGTTTGCCGCTGGAAACACGATGGCCGATGAAGCAGCCGGGGATCCGGTGGTTCTGGAACCAAAACTTTGTGTAAGTTTTGAGTACAGTCATCAGACAAACTGGCTGGAACTGCGTATTGGCCGTGATAAATTTTATGTCGTGCGCAATATTTTGGAATTTTTGCACTCTATGCGCGATGGTCTGCCCATGTCTTTTGGCAAGGGGCTTATGTTGGATCCGTCACGGCTTTGTTTCGCTCCGGGAATTTCAGAGCAGCTATGGGCGCTTTTACAGGATACATATCGGGATGAACAGAATATGCATGCATATAGTTCTTATTTCCGGTCATCCTATAGTGCGGGAAGCGCTGTTTTTGAACAAAAGCGCTTTAAGTTATCGCCTAGTAATTTAAGCCGCTTTATGGATATCATGGGCGATCATTCGTTCACTTTGGTGCTCAATGAACTAGAGGAGCTGTCGACGCATGTGGAAGACGGGAATCCGTCGCTGGATATTGAGGTAGCGGATCGCAGCGGGGCTGGTCGGATTGTTCTGCAGACCGAGGGCGTGACTGTGTTGGATGAAGCGGCACGCTATGTATATGCTGAGCCAGTGATATATCGGGTAACACCGGAATTTTCCCGCGTTATGCGTCCCTTGGGACAGGCTTTCAGCCGGACGCGCAGTCTGAAAATCGATGCAGCGCATATGGGCGACTTTTTTGCCGAAGTTTTGCCGCAAATGGAAAAAGCGGCCACGGTCCATGTAGCGCCGTCTTTTTCGGATCGTTTTGAAATCATGCCGCTTACGGCAGAAATATATTTGGATTATTATAAGGAAGGAATCGCCGCCCGGCTGGTCTTTCGTTATGCAAACATCGCTTTTAATCCGGTTGCGGAAACTGCTCCGGATAAAACGGACCGTCCGGGAGAAAGTAAACGCCTGATACGCGATGCGCAGACAGAACATCAGATTTTGCAGTGGTTCCGGAAGTTCCATTTTACGACCGAAAAAGATCAATTGGTTCAGCCGGATGAAGAAAAGACATATGATTTTTTAACGGAGGCGCTGCCGCATTTGTCGGAGATGGCCGATGTTTTTTACAGCGAAATCTTTAACAAAAAACCGGTGCAGATGATGCCGCGGGTGACGGTGGGCGTCAGTGTGAATGCCGATCATTTGCTGGAGGTATCCTTTGCCAATCAGAATTTTGATTTTGATGAGCTGATAGAACTTTTAGGCTCTTATCGTTTGAAAAGGCGTTATCATCGTCTCAAGGATGGTACCTTTGTATCGCTGGGCGAACAACAGCTGGGAGCTTTGGCTGATTTTGTGGAAAGCGCCGGCATTCGTAAAGGCGAAGACGGTAAGGCGATTGTGCCGCTGGCCAAGGCCATGTATATTGATGCGCTGGCGCAGGAGGACGAAGGGCTGCGGTTGGAACGCAGTCATGAGTTCAAGACGCTGGTGCGTGAGATCAAAAATCCTGGCGATGTCGATGTAACGGTTCCTGAGGAACTTCGCGGTGTGCTGCGCGACTATCAGGTCACGGGTTTTGCCTGGTTGTCAACTTTGGCGGCCTATGGGCTGGGGGGCATTTTGGCAGATGATATGGGACTCGGGAAGACGCTGGAGGTTATTGCTTTTTTGCTGGCGCACCGCGAAGAACAGGCTCCGCCGGCACTGGTCGTGACGCCGACGTCTTTGATGTATAACTGGATCGATGAAATCGAACGATTTGCTCCTGATTTAAAGGCTGACGCGATTGCCGGAACAAAAAAGGAACGTGAGGCCAAATTGCAGGCAGACGGCAATCTGGATGTTGTCATTACAACTTACAATATGTTGAAGCGCGATATCGATCTGTATGCCAAACAAACTTTTCGCTATTGTTTCCTTGATGAAGCGCAGCATATAAAGAATCCGACGACACAGAATGCCCGGGCGGTAAAATGTCTTAAAACGGGCGGCTATTTTGCGCTTACGGGAACGCCGATTGAAAATACGCTAACAGAACTCTGGTCAATTTTTGATTTTTTGATGCCAGGTTATCTGGCGACGCATAAAATGTTTAAACAGCGGTTTGAAGTGCCGATTGTGCGGGCGCAGGATGCGCATGCGCTAAAAAATCTCAGCCGGCATATTAAACCATTTATTTTGCGGCGGATGAAAAAAGATGTGTTAACGGAATTGCCGGATAAAGTAGAAAGTAAAATGGTCAATGAAATGACGCCCAAGCAGGCCAAGGTTTATGCGGCTTATTTTGTGCAGGGGCAAAAGGAGTTCCGCGAGGAACTTAAAGCGCATGGATTTGATGCTAGCCATATCAAAATCCTGGCAATTCTCACGCGTTTACGACAGATTGCTTGCGATCCGTCGCTGTTTCTGGAAGATTATGACGGCGGATCGGGCAAGCTTGACATGCTGGAAGAAGTGGTGCAGGAAGCTACAGCCGGCGGCCATCGCTTGTTGATTTTTTCCCAGTTTACGACGATGCTGCATCATATTGGAGAACGTTTGGAAGGTCTGGATATGGAGTATGAATATCTGGACGGACAGACGCCGGCGTTGGAACGCATTCGTCTGGTTAAGGAATTCAACGCGGGCTCAACGCCGGTGTTCCTTATTTCTTTGAAAGCCGGCGGGACAGGGCTTAATCTTACCGGTGCGGACATGGTAGTTCATTATGATCCTTGGTGGAATCCAGCGGTGGAAGATCAGGCTACGGATCGTGCCTATCGTATCGGACAGCGGAATAATGTACAGGTATTGAAATTTATTACCAAAGACACGATAGAAGAGAAGATTTTTGCTTTGCAGGAACGGAAAAAAGCGCTGATTGACCAAATGATCCGTCCTGGTGAAAATTTCCTGACAAAGCTCACGGAGACGGAAATTATGGAGTTGTTTCGGTAAAATTTGGGCAAAATTGTTTCGGCGAAAGGAGGGGCCGCAATGCAGCGCTGGATCATGCATGTTGATATGGATGCATTTTTTGCTTCGGTGGAGCAGCGTGATCATGAGGAATATCGCGGCAAACCGGTGATTGTCGGCGGCTTATCGCCCCGCGGCGTTGTGTCGACGGCATCTTATGAGGCCCGGCGATTTGGCGTTCATTCGGCGATGCCTATGAGCACGGCTCGACGACGCTGCCCGGACGGGATCTTTTTGCCGGGTAATTTTGCTTTGTATCGTCAAGTCTCAGCGCAGATTTTTGCTGTTTTTAACCGTTTTTCGCCGCGCGTTGAGCCGATTTCAATTGATGAGGGATTTCTCGATATTACGGGGATGGAACGGCTGATGACGCAGCCGCGGGCCTATGCTGTCCAATTGAAGCAAGCGATTCGGCGGGAAACCGGTCTGGTTGCTTCCGTAGGATTGGCGCCTAATAAATTTTTGGCCAAGATCGCGTCGGATATGGACAAACCGGATGGATTGGTAGTTATCAGCTCCGAGGATGTGGAACGCATTTTATGGCCGCTGCCGGTCAGCCGTATCTGGGGTGTGGGAAAGAAAACGGCGGAACGCTTATCTGCGCTGGGCTATCTGACCATTGGGCAGTTGGCGCAGGGCAGCCTTACAAGGCTGACGGCATCTTTGGGGCAGCACGCCGCGCGGCAGCTTATGGCTCTTGCGCATGGGCAAGATGATCGGCCGGTGGAGACGGCGCGGGAGGCGCAGTCAGTTGGACGAGAAATCACCTTTGATCGTGATCTTTGCACCGACGAAGAAGTGGCTGAACAGCTGTTGGTGCTGGCCGGTCAGGTCGGATGGCGGCTGCGGCGCGCTGGACTCCAGGCGAAGACGATTCAATTGAAAATCAGAATGGCTGATTTTACCACCTATACGCGCCGCCATACGCTGCCCACAGCAATCTGTTATGATGAAGATATTTATGTTGCGGCGAGGGAGCTGTTTCAGGTGTTTCCCCGCCGCGGCGCAATTCGCCTTTTGGGCATCAGCGGCAGCGGTTTTGAAACAGCCGGTGAGCTCTCTTTATTTGCGGACACGCGTAAAAAGGAAGAATTGTACGGCGCGATTGATGGGCTAAAAAAGCGATTCGGCGAACAAATTATTACGAAGGCGCCGTTGCTGCATAAAGATGGGCGGGGAAAACCGTAAAGTGTTTACAGCGCACACAAAAAGGACCTACCGCAAGCAGCAAGTCCTTTTCAAAGATGGGGTCCAAAATGCCGTTAACATTATATGCCTAAACCTGCAGCGAGCAGGTGGGTACCCTAAGCTATACTTTTGCTATTCGCACGTAGGCGCTGCAGCAGCTGCATAGTCAAATCAAGTTCCCGTAGTAATAAAGTCGGTTAGACATTAAAAATGTTCACGCACATCCCAGGCAGTTCCTTCTTTGTCGTTATAATATCATAAAGAAAAAATCATTGCAAGACTTGACAATGCTGATTTCGCCGCTTTTAGGCAGCGGGAGAGCAGCACGCCGTCAGATGTGGTGACGGTGTGATTGACGCCTCTGCTCCTCAGGAAAATAAAAGCAGACAAAATCGTGTGCAGCGATTATAATATTCTGGTAAGCAGATTTCAGGAAAAAGGAGATTCAAAACATGGCACATACTTTTAGTGTAGCAATCAGCTATAACGATATCATCGGATATATCGAATATGATGAGGCAGCGCAGAAAATGGAAATTACTCTTCCCGACGAGCAAGGCCGGGCAGCAGCGGAAAAATTCCTGACCGAAACGCACGAAATCAATGTACCGCACGAGACGCTGATGGATTTTGGCGTAGAAACCATTGCGCCGCTGGCGAACCTCAGAAATTTTCAAATTACGCTGACGCGGCTTTGGGAAGAAACCGGCGTGCATGTCGATTGGAGCCGCCCGGTAGAGTATGTAAAGGCGCATCCGCGGATTACGGATTAAAGCCGGGAAAAAGTGTTTGGCAGCGGCCTGGCAGCTGAACGGCAGTCAGGTACTAACTTTTCAGCTTTTTTTGAAATAAAGCAGGTAAGATGAAACAAGATACAAACTCAGGTGGAGGTTGATAGAAGATGAAAAAGATTTTTGCCGTTGCGGCGGCCGCGATGATTTTGGGTGCCGGAACGGCCATGGCAGCGCCGGTAAATCATTTGACCGGAAATGAAACGGCGGTGGGCGTCGGCTCGAAAGAGTCCTATGTGGAGCATAAGTTCACATCCAAGCTGACAGCGGGCTACCAATATGTGGACCGCGATCAATACAACAAGCAAAATGATCTTTATGCGCAGTATGATTTGGTGGGCAGCAATGTGCTTGCGATTGCTGGCTGGCGCAATAATTTGCCTGGCGACAAGAGCAATCTTTATGGTGGGTTGGCGCTTTCCACACCAGCGGTTATGGGCTTTGAAGCCTATGTATCGTATGTTGCCGGCAGTGATTTCAATGAGACGCAGGTGGGCATTAATAAGAATCTGATTGCCAATGTTGATCTCAATATTAATTATCACAACTATGCGCCGGAAAACGGACATAATGAACATGGTATCGGCGCCGGAGTGACGGTGAAGTTCTGAGGCATACCGTGCGTATGAACGGTATGGGTTTGGGGTCGGCATGAGCCGGCAGAGATGAAAATGGCTGGCAATTCAATTTCAGAATTGAGTTGCCAGCTATTTTTTTGCTTATTGCCGTGAAAGTGAAAAGTTTGGCGGCTAAACTTTCATGGCCGCTTGTCGCCAGCTATTTGTGTGCAAAGGTATTAAAAAAGGAAGAATGCAGACGCAATCAGGCTCTTTTTACTGGCTCATGATAAAAAACTTGTATATATTAGCGCGTCAATGTTATAATAAAGCACGGAAAGCCGCTTTTATAAGAGGCTTGTTTTTGGCGGGCTGTTTTTATTGATCGTTTTGGCGGCCGTAAAACTGAATTTACGCGCTTTGAGCGCCCAATATATGGAGGTTGACAAGATTGTTAGATATCAAATTTGTCCGGGATAACCTGGAGCTGGTGCAGAAGGCGCTGGAGAACCGTCACAATCCTTTGAAACTGGATGCTTTTATGGGGATGGAAAAACGTCGCCGCGATATTCTTGGCGAGGTTGAGACATTGAAAAATCAACGCAACACGGTCTCAAAACAGATCAGTGCGATGAAGAAAAATAAAGAAAATACGGATGCGATTGTTCTGGAAATGCGAACGGTCGGCGATCAGATCGGCGCGTTGGATGAGGAACTCAAGGAAGTTGAGAACGGCCTACGCGATATTTTGCTGAGCATCCCGAACATTCCTAAGGAGGATGTTCCGGTCGGCCACGATGATCGTGATAATCCCGAAGTCCGTCGTTGGGGCGAACCAAAGAAATTTGATTTTACACCGCAGCCACATTGGGATCTTGGCACGGAACTGGATATTCTCGATGCGGAGCGGGCCGCCAAGGTTGCCGGCGCAAGATTTACCTTTTATAAGGGGCTGGGCGCTCGCTTAGAACGTGCCTGCATCAATTTTATGATGGACTTGCATGCCAATAAGCAGGGATATACGGAAATGCTGGCGCCGTATCTGGCCAATACAGCCAGCATGACCGGCACGGGTCAGCTGCCAAAGTTTGCTGATGATATGTTCAAAATTGAGGGCCAGGATTATTATCTGGTGCCGACGGCTGAAGTTCCGGCGACAAATTATCATCGGGAAGAAATTCTCGATGGCGCGAAGCTGCCGGAGTATTACACGGTTTATACCGCCAGCTTCCGGGCGGAGGCTGGCAGCGCCGGACGTGATACGCGCGGCCTGATTCGGCAGCATCAGTTTAATAAGGTAGAACTGATTAAGTTTGTTAAGCCGGAGGATTCCTGGAATGAGCTGGAAAAGATGGTGGATGATGCGGAAGAGGTGCTGCGGCTTCTGAAGATTCCTTATCATGTCGTATTGCTGTGTACGGGCGATATGAGCTTTACTTCCGCGAAAACTTATGATATTGAAGTCTGGCTGCCGAGTCAGAATATGTATCGCGAGATTTCGTCCTGCTCCAACTGCCTGGACTATCAGGCGCGCCGGGCGAACATCAAGTTCCGCCGGACGCCGAAGGATAAGCCGGAATTTGTCAATACGCTGAATGGGTCTGGCCTGGCTGTGGGACGCACCGTGGCGGCAATTCTGGAGAATTATCAGCAGGCGGATGGCTCGGTCGTGATTCCTGATGTGCTCGTTCCTTATATGAGCGGCGTGAAAGTCATTAAAAAGCCAGAATAAATAAAAGCAGAAGCGTGCCGGATGAGGAGCAGATCCTCATCCGGTTTTTTGTGCCTTTTGGAGTCCACCGGCTAAGAACAAACGATACAAGTAAATGGGAATTTTTTATAATTTACTATTGACTATTGTAAACCTGTAACTTATAATAAAGGTCATTAGCATACAGTATGGATGTTGCGAAAAGAAATCTGCTGTGTACTGACAAATTTTCTAAGGGGGAATTAGTGATGAGATTTGGCAAAAGAAGTCTGCGGGTTGCAGGGATGCTTCTTGGCGCCGCCATGCTCAGCAGCGTCTTTACTGGTTGCGGTGACGACCAGGCCAAGGATAGCAAAGAGATCAGAGTCGGAGCAAATTTTGAAATGAGCGGCAATGTCGCGAATTATGGCAATGCAACGTTTGAGGGTTTACAGCTGGCGATTGATGAGGTCAATGAGGCTGGCGGCATTAACGGTAAGACCATAAAGCTGATTAAAGCGGATTCCAAATCGGAGGCTTCCGAGTCGGCCAACGCAGCTACCAAGCTTATTTCTGATGATAAAGTAAAAGTGCTGGTCGGACCGGCGACAACGGGCAGCGTGCTCGCTGAGGTTCAGATTGCCACGGATAATAAGGTTCCTATTATTGCACCTTGCGCGACCAGTCCGAAAGTAACGGTTGACAATGGAAAGGTGCAGCCATATGTATTCCGCAGCTGCTTTATTGATCCGCTGCAGGGCGATGTCATGGCGACTTTTGCTACCAAGACTCTGAAAGCGAAGACAGCAGTCATTTATATTGATTCCAGTTCGGATTATTCCAAGAGCCTCGGTCAGGTATTCAAAGAGAAGTTTGAAGCGGCCGGCGGCAAGGTCTTGATGGAAGAGGCTTTCCTGCAGAAGGATCAGGATTTCAAGGCTACGCTGACGAAGATCAAGACGGCCAATGCGGATGTTATTTTCATTCCGGCGTACTATGAGGAAGTTGGTAAAATCGTAAAACAGGCTCGCGAGCTTGGCATCACGGTTCCGCTGCTTGGCACGGATGGCTGGGATGATACGAAAGTGGTTGATATTGCCGGAGCGGCACCGTTGAACAATACGTTCTTCAGCTCACATTATTCCGATCAGGATAAAGATGTGCAAGGGTTTATTGAAGCGTTCAAGAAAAAATATAATCATGCTCCGAATGTTTTTGCAGCTCTCGGGTATGATGCCGGCAAGATGTTGATCGATGCAATCAAACGTGCAGGCAGTGATGATCCAGAGAAGATTTGCAAGGCGCTGGCGGAAACAAAAGATTTGCAGGTCGGCACCGGTAAGATCACAATGGATAAAGATCACAATCCAATCAAGAGCGCAGTTATCCTGGAAATGAAGGATGGCGTCAAGGTACTCAAAGAGAAGATTACGCCGCAAGCTTGATAGAACATAATCAGCAAAGGGCCGCAGCAATGCGGCTCTTTTTGCAGGGGGGATTTATATGGATTTTGCCAGTCAGTTTGTGCAGCAGCTTATTAACGGCATTTCGTTGGGCAGTATCTATGCACTGATTGCTTTGGGCTATACGATGATCTATGGTATTATCAAGCTGATCAATTTTGCGCATGGTGATATTTATATGGTCGGTGCCTATATTGGCTTTTTTGCCATTACAATGATACATGTTTCGATTGTACCGGCACTTTTGATTTCTATGGTTGTTACGGGACTTCTGGGTATGTTGGTTGAGCGCCTTGCTTATAAACCGCTGCGTCAGGCGCCGCGTATTTCGGTGCTGATTACGGCAATCGGGGTATCGTTTTTTCTCGAATATACAAGTATGTATTTTGTGTCGCCAACACCGCGGACTTTCCCTGCCGTTTTCGATAACGTTTCTTTGCATTTTGGTTCCTTTATGGTGAATGGGCAGCAGCTGCTGATTTTTGGGATTACGTTTATTCTTATGGTGGTGCTGACTTATATCGTTCAGAAAACCAAGATTGGCAAAGCGATGCGAGCGGTGTCGTTTGATGTGGAGACCGCCCAGCTGATGGGGATTGATGCCGACCGCGTCATTTCCATTACGTTTGGTATCGGTTCGGCGCTGGCCGCTGCCGCCGGTGTGCTCGTTGGCGTCTATTACAACTCAATTGACCCGCTGATGGGCATTATGCCGGGGCTCAAGGCTTTTGTGGCAGCGGTACTGGGCGGTATTGGTATTTTACCAGGCGCTATGGCCGGAGGGCTCATTCTGGGGGTTATTGAAGCGTTGGTTTCCGGGTTCATTTCATCGACATTTCGCGATGCGGCTGCTTTCGCCATTCTTATTCTCGTCCTGCTGTTCAAGCCGTCCGGCCTTTTGGGCAAGAACACGCGAGAGAAAGTATGAGGTGGCGTGATGAATACAATTCGCAAAAATGATTTGCTGCTGATCGGTCTGGGAATCGTTGTTTTTGCTGTTTTGCAGGGAATGATGACGGAAGGCCTGATTGGTGCTTTTTGGAAACTTAATATTTTTATTATCTGCATTAATATTATTTTGTCGGCCAGCCTCAATTTGATCAATGGGTATACGGGACAGTTTTCGCTGGGACATGCCGGATTTATGGCTGTTGGCGCATATGTAGGCGTTGTTTTAACAACGAATTTTCATTGGCCTTTCTTGCTGGCGCTTGTCGCCGGAGGGGCCGCGGCAGCGCTTCTCGGCTGCTTGATAGGCTTGCCAACGCTGCGCCTGAATGGTGATTATCTGGCGATTGCGACGTTAGGACTGGGCGAGATTATTCGCATTGTGATTATGAACATTCAATATGTCGGCGGCGCGGCTGGTTTTACCGGTATTCCGCATCTGACTACGTTCCCGTGGGTATTTTTTGTCATGTTGTTTACCTTGATTGTGGTCAAAAATTTTGTTAACTCAACGCATGGCCGGGCCTGTATTGCGATTCGGGAGAATGAGATTGCCGCTGAAGCGATGGGCGTTAACACGACGAAATACAAAGTCATAGCCTTTACGATTGGCGCGGCGTTTGCCGGGGTGGCCGGCGGCTTGTTTGCGCATTGCTTCTATATTATCAATCCGTCTTCGTTTACGTTTATGCAGTCGTTCAACTATCTTATTATGGTGGTTATGGGGGGGCTGGGTTCGCTGACGGGTTCGATTGCCGGCGCGTTTGTTGTTACCTTTATTTCCGCCGCTCTGGCAAGCTGGCCGGAGTTCCGCATGATTATCTATGCGCTGGCGCTGATTCTGTTGATGTTCTATCGGCCACAGGGGCTGTTTGGCTATATAGAGCTTACACAGATCGGTATTATTCAGCGGCTGAAGCTGAAGGGAGGCCATAAATAATGGCAGAACTTCTTAAAACCAATCATGTATCAAAAATGTTCGGCGGGCTGAAAGCTGTGTCCGATTTTGATGTTTATATCAATCAGGGAGAACTGATTGGCCTGATCGGGCCGAATGGGGCCGGCAAGACGACGGCGTTTAATCTGTTGACCGGTGTGTATCAGCCGACGAGCGGGACCATTACGTTTGATGGGAAGAGTCTTTTGGGAATGAAACCTTATCAGATCACGCAGCATGGAATTGCGCGGACGTTTCAGAATATCCGTCTTTTTTCAGAGCTCAGCGTATTGGATAATGTTAAAATTGCCTATCATTCGCATGTGAAGTATGGCCTTTTGGAAGCGGTGTTTCGTATGGGGCGGTATTTCCAGGAAGAGCAGGAAGTTACGGAGAAAAGTCTGGAACTTTTGAAGATTTTTAAGCTTGCAGACAAGGCGTATGAAACAGCAAAGAATTTACCGTATGGAGCGCAGCGTCGGCTGGAAATTGCCCGGGCTTTGGCGGCACAGCCAAAATTGCTGCTGCTTGATGAGCCGGCGGCTGGTATGAATCCGCAGGAAACGCAGGAACTTATGGAAATGATTCGCTGGATACGGTCCCAATTTGGACTGACCATCCTTTTGATCGAGCATGATATGAGTCTGGTTATGGGCATCTGCGAGCGCATCTATGTGCTGGAATATGGCCAGATCATCGCGCATGGCGTGCCGGAAGAAATCAAACACAATCCGGATG
This sequence comes from Megamonas sp. UBA1799, assembly GCA_002319815.1. Lineage (GTDB taxonomy): Bacteria > Bacillota > Negativicutes > Selenomonadales > Selenomonadaceae > UBA1799. The sequence goes on along the minus strand of DCFR01000038.1, from coordinate 1,798 downwards.
TTATCCGGGCTTATCTGGGCGGGGAGGCGTAAGGATGGGAACCATGCTGCAAATTGATGATATCAATGTTTACTATGGCGCTATTCACGCCATCAAGGGAATCAGCCTCAAAGTGGACCAGGGGGAGATCGTCACTTTGATTGGCGCGAATGGCGCGGGAAAATCAACGACGCTTCGCACAATTTCCGGCCTTTTGAAGCCAAAATCGGGTAAGATTACTTTTGAAGGCAAGAATATTGCCGGCTTGCCGGCGCATGCGATCGTAAAGGCCGGGATATCACAAGTCCCGGAGGGACGTCGTATTTTTGCCAATATGACGGTTCAGGAAAATCTTGATCTGGGCGCTTATGCGCGGCAGGATACGGATGGCGTGGCAAAAGATCTGAAAGTTGTCTTTGAGCGGTTTCCGCGCTTACTGGAGCGTAAAAATCAGGAAGCGGGCACGCTTTCCGGAGGCGAACAGCAGATGCTGGCCATGGGCCGCGCGCTGATGAGCCGTCCACGCCTGCTCCTGCTGGATGAGCCGTCCATGGGTCTGGCGCCGTTGCTGATTAAGGAAATTTTTTCTATTATACAGGATATCAACCAGACGGGGACTACGATTCTGCTGGTTGAACAGAATGCTAATATGGCCTTGTCCATTGCGAACCGGGCGTATGTTTTGGAAACCGGGCGCATTACACTTTCCGGGGAAGCACAAAAATTGGCTGCCAGTGAAGATGTGCGCAAAGCCTATCTGGGCGGTTGAAAAGCTCTGGGCAGGAATTCGCGGCTGCGGCCGCGAATTCTTCCTTTTAGAAAGACTTATAGAGAGGAAGGTTGGATATGTTTGTAGCAAATCGAATGACAAGAAATCCCGTCACCGTACAAACGGATACCAAGGTAGATGAAGCGGCGGCACTTATGAAGAAAAATAAGATTCGCCGGCTTCCGGTCGTTGATGATGGCAAGCTGGTCGGATTCCTGAATGATAAGGATATCATGCGTGTTTCACCGTCACCGGCGACGACGCTCTCAAAGTACGAGATCAATTCGCTGCTGGCACAGATGTGCGTCAAAGATATTATGGCCCGCAGCGTTGTTGCCGTTCGTGACGACGCCACCATAGAAGAGGCGGCGCTTTTGATGGCCAATAATAAAATTGGCGGGCTGCCGGTTGTCAGCGATGTAGGCGTGGTCGTAGGGGTTATTACGGAAACGGATATCTTTCATGCCTTTGTCGACGTTATGGGCCTGGCTGAAGGCAAGACGCGGCTCACGATTGAAGTGGATAACAAGGTGGGAGTGGTCCGTGATCTGGCTGGAATCATTGCCGATGCCGGTCTTAATATCGACAGTCTGGTTACTTGCAAGAAGGAAGCGGGCAAATACGATATTATTGTGCGCGGCGATTTTCCCAATGTCGATGATATATCCGCCAAGCTGGCGGCACATGGCTATAATGTGGTCCATAGTACGCGTATCGGGCATTGAATGCAAAGCCTGCCGCCGGTTTTACTTTTAAGGTCGGCGCAGGCAATGGCAGCTAAATTTTAGGAAAACAGTTTACACCTTTGGCGGGCTGTGATATACTATTTATTGTTCCTTGGAGAGGTGTCCGAGTGGTCGAAGGTGCTTGACTCGAAATCAAGTGTCCTGTCAAAAGGACCGTGGGTTCGAATCCCACCCTCTCCGCCAGTGAATTGATTATGCGATATTCAATTCATATCCGAATCTTATGACGCAAGGGTTGTATCCGCGGAGAGATGGCCGAGAGGCTGAAGGTACACGGCTGGACACGCGGTGTGTCTGAAAGCGC
>DCFR01000035.1 GCA_002319815.1 Megamonas sp. UBA1799 | reverse complement strand
GTGTTTGCTCGCTGACGACTTGTATCATATTACTCGCTTTTGTTCTTGTTGTCAATACTTTTTTATGATAATCTCATTTTAAAATCATCATAACCAAATTCCCGGACAATTTTCCACTGCCCTTGCTCATCGACAGCCACAATGTTTGGCAGCCGCATACCGTTAAAGGTATTGTTTTTTACCATAGAATAAATAGCCATGTCCCCTAGAACCAGCCGATCGCCGGCATGCAGCGGCGCGGCGAAAGAGTACTCTCCGATAACATCTCCGGACAGGCAGGTAGGCCCGCCCAAGCGGCAGGTATATGGCTTTTCCCCGGGTTCACCGCTGCCAACCACCGGTGGCCGATAGGGCATTTCAATGACATCCGGCATATGGCAGGCAGCTGATGTGTCCAAAATCACATTCTCCATAGGATCGCCCGGCTGTACCTCCAAAACCGAGGTGACGAGAAAACCAGCCTGCAAAGCCACTGCTTCGCCCGGTTCCAGATACACCAAAAGGCCATATTGATCCTGCATCCGCCGAATACACTGCTTGAGTAACGACAAGTTATATCCGGGCTTGGTAATATGATGCCCGCCGCCAAAGTTGATCCACTGCATATGGGACAGATACCCGCCGAATTTTGCTTCTACCGCTGCCAGTGTCTCCGCCAGCGGCTCTGCCCCCTGCTCGCAAAGCGTATGAAAATGCAGCCCGGTAATTCCTTGTAATGAATCCGGCTCCAATTCCGACAGACGAACCCCCAAACGTGAACCAGGCGCGCAAGGATCATAAATAGCATGCTCTTGCGTAGAAAGCTCCGGATTGATGCGCAGGCCGCAGATACAGCCCCTTGCCAGCGCCGCCGGACCAAACTGCTTCCATTGCTGCAGGGAGTTAAACACTATGTGATCGCAAAGAGTTGTAATTTCCTCAAATTCATCTGGCCGATAAGCCGGCGAAAAGATATGATTCTCGCCGCCCATTTCTTCATGGCCTAACCGCGCTTCATAAAGACCGCTGGCCGCAGTTCCCCGCAAATACTGACAAATCAGCGGGTAAAAATAATACATAGAAAAAGCCTTCTGGGCCAGCAAAATCCGGCATCCCGTCTCCTGCTGCACCCCGGCCAGAATTTCCAAATTTCTTTTCAAGAGACGCGCATCCACTACATAAGACGGCGTCGGCACCTGTTGCCATTCCGGATGCAAATTCATCAGCAATACTCCACCAGCTCCGGATGATAGCTTTCCTGCCATGGCAATCCCCATCGATTGAGGGCCGCCATAAACGGATCCGGATCAAATTCTTCTATATTATACACACCCGGCTTTTGCCAGGTTCCATTCATCACCAGCATCGTCCCAATCATAGCCGGCACGCCGGTCGTATAGGATACTGCCTGCGAACCGACTTCGCGGTAGCATTCCTGATGATCACACACATTGTAAAGATAATAGTTCTTTTCCTTGCCGTCTTTAATCCCCTGAAAAATGCAGCCAATATTGGTTTTTCCCTTGGTGCGCGGCCCCAGACTGGCAGGATCCGGCAGCACCGCTTTGAGAAACTGCAGCGGAATAATCTTTTTTCCCTCAAAATCAATAGGCTCAATAGACGTCATGCCAACGTTCTGCAGACAGCGCAGATGCTCCAGATAACTTTGTCCGAAAGTCATAAAGAACCGAATACGCCGGATGCCACGAATGTTAATTCCCAGGGATTCCAGTTCTTCATGATGCAGCAAATACATATCCTTCGGCCCGATCTCCGGGAAGTCATAGACGCGTTTAATGGCCATTGGCTCCGTCTCAATCCACCGGCCATTTTCCCAGTAACTTCCCTTGGCCGTAACTTCGCGGATATTGATTTCCGGATTGAAATTTGTAGCAAAAGGATAGCCATGGTCGCCGGCATTACAGTCCAGAATATCAATGGAATGAATTTCATCGAATTCATGCTTGGCCGCATATGCGCTGAAAACGCCCGTCACGCCCGGGTCAAAACCGCAGCCCAACAAAGCCGTGATCCCAGCCTTTTGAAAACGATCCCGGTAATCCCACTGCCATTTGTATTCAAACTTAGCCGTATCCGGCGGTTCATAGTTGGCAGCATCCACATAGTGTGTCCGCGTTTCCAGACAGGCGTCCATAATCGTCAGATCCTGATACGGCAAGGCCAGATTCAGCACCACTGATGGCTTTTCCCGACGAATCAGCGCTGCGAGCTCATCAACATGATCCGCATCTACCTGCGCTGTCGTAATTTTCGTTTTACCGCCGTCTAATTTTGCCTTTAAAGCATCGCATTTGCTCTTTGTCCGGCTGGCAATGCAAATTTCATCAAAAACCTCGCTGTTCTGACAACACTTCTGGATAGCCACCCCCGCCACGCCGCCGCAGCCAACGATCATTGCTTTTCCCATATCTATTCCTCCTCACAGAATCATTCATAGCCGAGTATCCCTCTGGTTCCGAAGCATATTTAAAGTTGTGCCGGTCTGACCATAAAATCTCGTTCCAGACTCAGCAACAGTTCCCGCCAGATATGAAGCGCCATCGCCGTCGAAGCTCCGCTGGCATCATAATGCGGCGACAATTCCACCAGATCACAGCCCACAATCTTCAGGTTGCGCCCTACCCAAACAGCCGCCTCACGCAGTTCGCGAATTGATACGCCGCCGGCCTCCGGCGTTCCCGTTCCCGGGAAAACGGACGGGTCCAGCACATCGAGATCAATTGTAAAATAAATCGGCTTGCCGCGCAGCCCGGCCAAATTTTCGGCCAATGTCTGCAAATCGAACGGATGCAAGACCGTATGTTTTTTTGCCCAGGCAAATTCGGCTCGCTCGCCGCTGCGAATACCGAACTGATAAATACGCCTGTCGCCGACAATATCCCAGATACGGCGCAAGACAGTCGCATGCGATAAAGGCGTGCCCAGATATTCTTCGCGCAAATCGGTATGCGCGTCAAAATGCACAATACAAAGATCCGGATACTTCTCTGCCGCCGCCTGCACCGTGCCAAGTGATACCAGATGTTCTCCCCCGATCATGAATGGCAGTTTTCCATCCTGAAAAATAGCCGCGGCAAAATCATGAATCATAGCCAATGATTTTTTTGTATCGCCAAAGCAAAGATCCAGATCGCCGCCGTCAAACACTTTGGCATCTTCTAAATCAAGATCCTGATAGGGGCTGTAAGTTTCCAAACCATACGAATCTTCCCGCATTGCCCGACTGGCAAAACGCGTCCCGGGGCGAAATGACGTTGTAGAGTCAAACGGCGCTCCGAACAAAACGACGCGGGACTCAGCATATTCGTGCTCACAGGCGAGAAAAGTTTGCACATTTTTATTCAACATCGCGCAGCATCTCCTCTACATAGGTTGGCAAAGCAAAAGCCGCGGCATGCAGCTTCGTATTATAGTATTGGGTCCGAAGGCCAAGCTTTTCCCAACGAGAAAAATCGACATTATGCACCGGATGATACTGCTTGGAAGCAAAACCAAACAGCCAGTGCCCTGATGGATACGTGGGAATATGCGCCTGATAAACCCGCGCCAGCGGAAATGATTCCACGATGCGTTTATGCGCCCGCTGCATAGCATAGGCATCTTCTTTATAGAACGGACTCTCATGCTGATTGACCATAATGCCGTCTGCCTTCAGGGCGCGGAAGCAATTGCCATAAAATTCCCGCGTAAACAGCCCTTCTCCCGGGCCAAACGGATCGGTGGAATCGACCAGAATCAGATCGTATTCATTCTCCTGATGCCTGATAAATTTCAATCCATCTTCATAAAAAGCGTGCACTCGAGGGTCATTCAGTTTCCCCGCTGTTTGCGGCAGATATTCCTTGCAGGCGGCCACTACCTGTTCATCAATCTCCACCAGATCAATGCGCTCAACGGCGGCATAACGCACCAGTTCCCGCACCGTGCCCCCGTCGCCGCCGCCGATGACCAGAATTTTGCGTGCGTCAGGATGCGCGCACATCGGCACATGCACAATCATCTCGTGATAAATAAACTCATCCTTCTCCGTCAGCATCACATAGCCATCCAGCGTCAATACCCGCCCGAATTCCAGTGAATCAAAAATATCAATCCGCTGAAATTCACTTTGAGCCGAATACAACTGCCGATCCACCTTCATTGAAAACCGTACATTTTTTGTATGTTGCTCCGTAAACCAAAGTTCCATATTAAAGCGTCCCTTCCATAACGTTCAACCGCTCAATTTCCATATCTTCCGGCCCGGTCATAGAACAGCCCTTTTCTTTTGCATAGCGAATGTATTCAAGAATCTCCGTCGTAATTTGTTCGCCCGGCGCCAGAATAGGAATCCCTGGCGGATAACACATCACAAACTCACTGCACACCCGTCCCACCGTTGCCGCCAGCGGCAGCGAAACCTTGGGCGCATAAAAAGCCTGCTGCGGACCGCAGATAACCTGCGGGTTAATATACTCCGCTTCCAGCATCCCCGAACGGTCTTTGCTATAATTGCGCCGAATCTCTGACAGCGCCGCCACCAGCCGTTCCATATCCTTGGGCCGATCCCCCACCGACACATAAGCTAAGAGGTTTGCAATATCGCCCAGTTCCGCCTGAATGTCGTACTCATCCCGCAGCAGATCATAAACTTCAATGCCCGCCAGTCCAATGGAACGAGTAAAGATTGACAGCTTCGTAACATCAAAATCGAAAATAGAATCGCCATTGACCAGTTCCCGCGAATACGCATAATAATCTCCGATGGCATTAATTTCATTCCGAGCATACTCCACCAGCCCAATGACTTTATCAAAAGTTTCCTTGCCATGTAGCGCCAAGTTACGGCGGGAAATATCCAGGCTAACGAGCAAAAGATAAGAGGAGCTTGTTGACTGCGTGAGGTTGATAATCTGCCGTACATATCCTTCAGAAACCCGCGGCCCCAAAAGCAGTAACGAGCTTTGCGTCAGCGAACCGCCCGATTTATGCATACTCAGCGCCGCCATATCAGCGCCGGCGCGCATGGCGGCTTCCGGCAGCTGATCATGGAAATAAAAATGGGTCCCATGCGCCTCGTCCGCCAGCAGCAGCATTCCATGTTCATGCGCCAGCTCGGCAATGGCCCGGACATTGGAACAAATGCCATAATACGTAGGATTATTAACAAAAATCGCCTTGGCATCAGGATTCTCCTTGATCGCCTGTGCAACCGCCGAAACGCGCATCCCCAGCGAAATTCCCAACCGCTTATCCATTTCCGGATTCACATACACCGGCACAGCGCCGCAGAGAATCATCGCATTGATAACACTGCGGTGCACATTACGCGGCAATATGATCTTTTCTCCCCGTTTACAAGCGGTGAGCACCATCGCCTGTACCGCCGAAGTCGTTCCTCCGGTCATAAAAAAAGCCTGCGGCACGCCAAAAGCATCCGCCGCGAGCTTCTCTGCATCGCGGATTACCGAAACCGGGTGACAGAGATTGTCGAGCATCTTCATCGAATTCACATCGACGCTCAAACATTTCTCCCCTAAAAATTCCGTCAGCTCAGGATTCCCCCGGCCACGCTTATGTCCCGGTACATCAAATGGCACGATGCGCCTCATCTTCATTTTTTCCAGTGCCTCCAGCAGCGGCGCCTGATTCTGCGAGTAATCTTTCATTCCCTCTGCGGACTCCTCCTTATTTGCGCAGCTGCCAAAACGCAGCGGCGCCCGATTTTCTTTCTTTATCAATAAACATTCTGCCCGCTAAAGATTTCGATCATCTCACGGCGCAGGCTGTCATGAATCGCCAACCGCGTCTTAGGGGCTATTTCATAAATATCCGTATTGAACAAATAATTTTTAAGATCCAATTCCTTAATCAGCATTCTGGTATGAAACAAATTTGCCTGATATACATTGATGTCCACTGCATCATAGGCTTCCAGCGTTTCCTGCTTGATATAGTCCTGAATGGAGGTCATTTTATGATCCATAAAAAGTTTCCGTCCGGTAATATCGCGTGTAAATCCCCGCACCCGATAATCCATCGTAATAATATCAGAATCAAAATTGCTGATCAGATAATCCAGTGTTTTCAGCGGCGTAATCGCACCGCAAGTGGCTACATCAATATCAACGCGAAAAGTGGCAATACTGGTGTCGGGATGATATTCTGGATACGTATGTACCGTTACATGGCTCTTGTCCAAATGCGCCAGAATCGTATCCCGCATCGGCGGCTTCATACCCCGCACTGCACCTTTCGCCGTAGCCGCTTCTTCCGCAATCAGCAGCGTCACACTGGCGCCCTGCGGATCATAATCCTGTTTCGCTATATTAAGGATCTTGGCGCCAATCATTTCAGTAACCCGGGAAAGGATTTTAGTCAGGCGTTCCGAATTGTACTGTGAATCGATATATTTGATATAATCCTGCTGCTCACGCTGTGACTTTGCATAGCAGATATCATAAATATTAAAGCTCAAAGCCTTCGTAAGATTATTAAACCCATACAGCTTTAATTTTTCTTCCAACCGAACAACCCTTCCTTTCATGCTGCCAACCGGTACTCTGCGCAGACTTCTACGCCCACTCATTATAAAATAAATACCCAGGAAAATCAAGCAAAAACGCCCCACAGCCATTGACACTGCGTCCGCCGGTAAAAGAAAATAATTCTATTGATTTTGCACCAGAATATAAATACAGGCCTGGCAGAATCATCATGCTGCTAAGCCTGTAATAAAACTTTTTTATAAAGCTGTCCACAAAACGTCAAGTCATACCATAAGAACCATGTTATCTCGATGAATGACCTCACTATGCAGCTGCCCCGGAAGAATCGCGGTAATCTCATTGGTCTGATGTCCCATAATGCTGCGAACCGCCGCCGTTGCATAGTTCACGATTCCCCGAGCAATCTCGCGCTGCTCCGGGTCCAGAACCCGCACCGTGTTGCCGGCAACAAAATCTCCCTCAACAGCTACAATACCAGCCGCCAAAAGGCTGGAGCCGCCGTGCAGCATCGCCTCGGCGCAGCCGGCGTCAACTACGAGATCGCCGTCAATCCGCCGGCCAAAAGCCAGCCAGCCCTTGCGCGCCTTGAGATGTTCCTCTTTGGCAGCAAACAGTGTTCCCACCGGCTGTCCCTCCAGCACATCCCGCAGCACTCCATTCCGGAAGCCCGATGCAATTAACATTGTCACCCCGGCATTAACGGCAATTTTCGCCGCCTGCAATTTTGTGTACATTCCGCCGGTCCCCAGCTGCGATCCGGCGCCGCCGGCCATCTTCTCAATGGCTGGCGTAATTTCATCAATCTGAGACAACAGCTTTGCCTCCGGATCTATTTGCGGATTGGCAGTATAAAGCCCTTCCACATCCGATAACAGAATCAGCGCATCGGCATCAACCAGAGTTGCCACCGTAGCCGATAAAGTGTCATTGTCGCCAATTTTCAGCTCGTCGACGGCAATAGCGTCATTTTCGTTAATGACCGGAACCGCGCCCATCTTTAATAAAGCCAGCAATGCATTACGTGAATTTGTATATTGGTTATGCCGCACAGAATTTTCCTTTGTCAGCAGTACCTGCGCCGCTGTCTGGCCATACCCGGCAAAAAGAGTCTCATAGATATGCATGAGCATGCCCTGCCCAATCGCTGCCAGCGCCTGTTTTTCCGGCATAGTTCCCGGCCGTTTCTTCAGGGCCATTCGGTCCATACCGGCAGCCACGGCCCCAGAAGTCACGAGAATCATCTCGCGGCCCTGGTTCACCAGATCCGCCAGTTCCCGAACCAGCTCCTCCATACGGCGCAGGTTCAGTTTGCCGGTATCATAGGTAATCGTGCTCGTACCAACTTTCACTACAATTCGCTTGGCTTTTTTCAGTCCGGTTCGTTGCTCCATTGTCATCCCCCGATCCATCTGCCTCAGGGCAGTTCGATTTTCGGTTTTGCAAAATTTTTCTTGTAGAGCAGGCCATTGCGGCCAATACACTGTACAAGATCAGCATCCACGCGCTCAGTCAGCATCGTGATCGCATCCTTTGGTTCAACCGGCGCATTTTGCAGCACCCGCACCTTGATCAGTTCACGCTTTTTAATCGCTTCCTGCGCCGCGGTCACCAGTGTGGGCGTCACTCCGTCCTTACCGATCTGGACAATAGGCTCCATCGTCATTCCCAACGAACGTAAAAAGCTTTTTTGTTTTCCTTTTAATGTATTGCGAATCAAATTTTTTCTCTCCTCAACTTGAATGATCGGTCAATCCCGATACTCAAACTCCATCGACCCGATATGCACCGTATTGCCTTCTTTGATGCCACGTTCCCTGAGCCGCGCGTCAATTCCCTTAATGCGCCAGATATATTGGAATCGCCGCAAAGCTTCATCGTTGCCAAAATTCGTCATAGCGACCAGCTTTTCCAACGACTTTCCGGAAACGACAAAATCGCCGCTGACATCCCGGGTAATTTCAATCTTATCCTGGTCTTCCGGCGCCTCATCATAAATCTTAACGCCGTCTTCTGTATCCGGCTCCTCGACATAATGATCCAAAGCTGCCGCCACCCGGCCTACCAGCTCCTGCAGACCTGCCTGCATTGCCGCCGATACAGGAACCAGTTCGATTCCTTCTTTAGCTGCCAGTGCCTGCAGCCGCGGCAAATTCTCCGCTGCTCCCGGCAGATCCATTTTATTCGCCGCCAGAATTTGTTTGCGGCGGGCAATTTTACCACTGTACCGCGCCAGTTCCTGATTGATTTTATAAAAATCCTCCACCGGATCGCGGCCTTCCATACCCGAAGCGTCAACCACATGAATAATAACCTTCGTTCGTTCAACATGACGTAAAAAATCATGTCCCAGACCGGCGCCATCTGCAGCGCCATCAATCAGTCCCGGAATATCCGCCATCACAAAGCTCTTTTCATCATCCACTCGCACCACGCCCAGAACCGGCGTCAGCGTCGTAAAATGATACTCGGCGATCTCCGGCCTGGCTGCGGATACACTGGCAATAATGCTGGACTTTCCCACGCTCGGATACCCGACCAGTCCCACATCGGCCAGCAGCTTTAATTCGAGCACCAGACTCTTGCTCTCGCCGGGTTCTCCCAGCTCGGCAAACGTTGGAGCCCGGTTGGCACTCGTTGCAAACTTCGCATTACCGCGTCCACCGCGCCCTCCCCGAGCCAAAACCTCGCGCTGACCCGGTTCCGTCAAATCCGCCAGTACTATACCAGTCGCTTCATCTTTCACCAGCGTTCCCGGCGGTACTTTAACAATACACGAGGGCGCATTATGCCCATACTGATTCTTGATATCGCCGTTTTCGCCGTTTTCTCCCTTGAATTTACGGTGATAGCGAAAATCCAGCAGTGTATTCAGGCTGCTGTCGACAACAAAAATAATATCCGCCCCACGGCCGCCGTCACCGCCGGCCGGTCCGCCCATCGGCACAAACTTTTCACGGCGGAAAGCCGACTTTCCATTACCGCCATTACCTGCTTTGACCTGAATGGTAGTCCGATCTATAAATTGCATAAAATCCTCGCTTCCTTGTGATGTATAAAAAACCGGCATTCTCAGGAATACCATTTTTTTATACATCACAAACCCAATGCAGAAAAAGAATACCTGCGTCCAGAGAGGGCGCAGGTATCGTTCATCACATAGCTTCTTCTGCTGTATAAACACTGATTTGCCGGTTGTAACGGTCTTTGCGTTCAAAGGCAACTTTGCCAGCAACCTTGGCAAATAACGTATCATCCCTGCCAATGCCAACGTTATGTCCCGGATGGAAGTGGGTCCCTCTCTGACGAACCAGAATGCTGCCAGCCGTAACGACCGTGCCTGCTTGTTCCTTTACGCCAAGACGTTTGGACTCACTATCGCGTCCATTACGCGTGCTGCTAACGCCCTTTTTATGAGCAAATAATTGTAAATCAAACTTAAACATGTTATTTCACCCCCTGCGAGTCTTTCAAATGGACGGCATTTGGATTCGCCCTTGCAATCTCGACGAATCCTAAACGCATCGTCTCCAAAATTGCCTGCGTGAGATCATCGGGCTCGCCCCTCAGCTTCATGCGCAAGTCACCACTCGGCTTAATTTGAAAATCAACTGGCCGATGCAAGTGCTCGCCTATTCCTAAAAGAGCGGTTTGTGCCAAAGCCGATATGCCGGCACAAACGATATCCCGGCCCCTGGGCGCCGTGCCGCTGTGGCCATGCACCTGGTATCCGGATATTTTCCCGTCTGCAATGCGAAAAACGTCTATTTGGATCATAAAGCTGATTAAGCCTCGATCTTTTCAATAACGACTTTCGTGAACGGCTGACGATGGCCCTGACGACGACGATAATTCGACTTGGCATGATACTTGAAGACCAGGATCTTTTTGCCTTTGCCCTGCGCTTCAACCTTGCCCGTGACCTTCGCACCTTCAACAACCGGCTTGCCAACAACAACTGCGTCGTCCTTCACGACCGTAAGAACTTCCTCAAACGTTACGGCATCGCCTTCATTGGCTTCCAGCTTTTCAATCATAATAACATCGCCTTCTGCGACCTTATACTGCTTTCCGCCTGTTTTAATAATTGCGTACATATAAACACCTCCCTATAATTTACTCGCCGATTACGGTACAGCCAAGCTGTTTCATAACCTCACCGTGCGGTTGGGGATGGGCCTTATCGGCCCATACAATACCCGCGCTTCACACGCGTTTACATCATAAGATGATACCATACCCGCCATTGCTTGTCAATGAAATTCGTTCAGCTGACATCAGGCGCGCATCGCCAGATTCACCAAAAAGGCAATGCTCACAAACCACATAATCAGGCTGATTTCACGCGCCTTCCCGACAAACGCCTTCATGAACACAAAACTGATGAACCCAAACGCAAAACCATTGGCAATACTTGAAGTCAGCGGCATCATGATAATAGTCAAAAATGCCGGCAGGCCATCACTGAAATCATCAAATTTAACATTGACCACATCTGACATCATCAGCGCGCCGACCAATACCAACGCAGGTGCAGTAGCAAAAGCCGGCACCAATCCGATCAGCGGAGCAAAAAACAACGAAATCAGGAACAAAACAGCAACCGTAACGGCCGTCAGCCCGGTCTTGCCGCCTTCGGCAATGCCAGCGGCACTTTCAATATAAGAAGTAACAGTTGATGTGCCGAACACCGCACTGACCATCGTGCCAACAGCGTCAGTTGTAAGCGCCCGATCCAGATTTTCAATCTCGCCGTTTTCATTAATCAGTTTGGCCTTCGTTGTCAAACCAATCAGCGTACCCATATTATCAAACAGTTCCACTACCGTAAACGTGAAAATAATTGAAAAAATACCATACTGCCAAGCGCCCATAATATCCAGCTGGCCAAAGGTCTGTCCCATGGACGGCAGCTGCAGGCTCATAATATCCTTGATGCTGTGCGGCACCGGAGATAAACCGAAAACCATGCTCAGAAGCGTAGTGGCAACAATGCCGATCAGCAATGCGCCGCGGACATCTCTCGCCATCAGCGCCGCTGTGAAAAGAAGCCCGAACAAAGCCAGCAGCGTCGTCGGCGCTCCGACATGTCCCAGCGTAATGTACGTCGCTTTATCAGCAATGATCAGACCCGTTCCCTTCAACCCGATAAAAGCAATAAACAAACCGATACCGACGCCAATCGCCTTTTTCAGATTCGCCGGTACCGAGTTAATAATAGCCTGCCGGATTCCACCCAGTGTCATCAAGAAGAAAAGAACACCGGAAAAGAACACCGCTCCCAAAGCCACCTGCCATGATAAATGCAGCGTTCCAACCACATAATAAGCAAAAAATGCATTGAGTCCCATCCCCGGGGCCAGAGCAACCGGATAATTGGCGAAAACGCCCATCATCATCGTCGCGAGTGCGGCAACCCAGATAGTGGAAGCAATGGCTGCCTCTTTCGGTATCCCTGCATCCGCCAGAATATTCGGATTGACAAACATGATATACGCGAGCGCAATAAAAGTTGTCATGCCCGCAATAATTTCGGTATGCACCGTCGTGTTCTTCTGCCGCAGCTTGAACACCCGATCCAATAACCCCTGACTCTGACTTGCTTCTGCCATAATAAAAAAAATACCTCCCGTTTTTAAAATGTTTCCATTCCCCGCAAACCCCGTTCACAAAAGAAATGCAACAATACTTCTTTATATTAGCGACTTTAAGACTATTATACAAGAGGTTATTTACTTTTTATTCCTAAATGCAGTATATTTTATGATCGTAAAACTACCGGTATAGCTGCCGTTGCAATAAAAAAGCCTTTTGCTTCCAATTTAGTAATGGAAACAAAAGGCGATAAACAGATCAGGACTGCATGGCAGCAGTAAACTTTTCAATCATCCGGACCGGCTTATAGGATTCCTTGGCCTTGCGCATACCCGCGATGCCCATATCTTCCTGTCGGTTCACATAAGGCAAATGAGACCATTCATGCGCCAGAAACGCCTGATTAATCGCCGGATACGCGCCGCGCACCGCAGGATCGGCTTTTTCCACATGAATCACCGCCGTATCCCGGTTTAACTGTTCCCCAAAAGTAAAGGCCACTATGCGTTTGCCGACGGCAATAGCGCCGCCCTTCAGTTTGAAATCCGTAAAATTATTCAGTACCTCAATAACCGCCGCCCGCTCCAGCGCGAGAAAAGGATCATCGGGCAAATCCTGCGAACGCATCTTGTACCAGGCATTGATATTAAGCTTGCAATCCTGCACAATCTCCGGCGTAATCGGCAAATATTCTGCCTCTGCATAATCCTTGCGAAAACTGTTTAAATGATTTTTTTTCGAATGATATTTGCGTCCTGCCAGCTGAATAAGATCCGCCGTCTGATACAAATAATCAAAATCATCCCGGTTCGACTGCACCTGGAAAGAAAGGCCTTCATACTGCTCATACACAGCGGCCATCGAAGCTTCCAACCCCGATGCCTGAAACGGCTGCCCGACGGACTGGAACCACTCCAGCTGCCGGCCTACCGCCTCTGTCATCCGGTCTGCCGGACCAAAAGGCTGCATAACGAAAAATCGGCCATTCCATTTCGCCGTCAAATAAAGAATTTCTTCTTCAATAGCCCAGTGAATATGATACGGCTCCCGCCACATGAAAAAATTTGTGAAATTGAAATGGGAGTTCTCATGATATTGCGCCTGGAAAAACGGATCCAGGATTTCTTTATCAGCTTTTGTAAGTTTATGACAATCTATGATTTTCATCCCCCTTTACAGGTCGTTCTCTGCTTTTCATTATAGCAACCTTGTCAATTATAATCAATAATAATTATTAATTTCATCAAAAAGGTTCTCATGCTAAATTTATGAATTTGTCAGTTTATTTTCAGGTTTAGCTGGTAAATTGATATATAGAACAAAAGCCGAGCTTAATAATAACTGATATCTCCATCACTGTTAAAACAGAAAAGAGGGATTGTATATGTCCGGTTTAGTCGCACAATACAATCATAGTCTTGCCCTATACGAGACTGTGACCACCCAGTTTCAATCCATGCTTTCGCTTTTACTGGCGCCCGAGCCGCTGCACATTCACTCAATCCGCGGACGCGCCAAGGCAGTGAGCAGTCTGGCAGGAAAGATTGAACGCCGCCGCAATAAATATCAAAATCTCAGCGATATCACGGATCTGGTTGGCATCCGTATCGTTACATATTATGCCGATGAAGTAGATAAAATCGCCCGACTCATTCAGTCCCACTTCACCATTGACCGAGCAAATTCCATTGATAAACGCAAGGAACTGGCCCCGGACGAATTTGGCTATGCATCCCTACATCTCATTGTTGAGATTCCGGTCAATGCACAAGGTATTTGCCAGGGAGCTTATGAAAAGATCTGTAAAATTGAAGTGCAGATCTGCTCGATTCTGCAGCATGCCTGGGCAGAAATCGAACATGATCTGGCTTATAAACATCCCGGCGGCGCATCGGATGAAATTCATCGCCGCTTCAGCCGTCTGGCCGGACTGCTGGAAATGGCCGATGATGAGTTTCGCTCGCTGCGCGACACAGTGCAGGCTTTACCGGCTCCAGCTGCCGCCGCTCCAGCTCCGGTCAACATTTCTGTGCCGGCTGCCCCGCAGCCCATCTGCGGCTTTCGCCGCTTTTTGCTGGACTTCCCCAATCTCGGCTGGGCGGCTTTCGCCACTTTACTATTTTTCTTATTGATGTTTTTTATCGATTGGTATTTTGGTACAAAAATCACGCATCTGGCCATGGCTTTTTCCTCACTTTTTTTGGCGGGCTGATGCTTCATATAAAACTTTTACATTTCTTTCTCTATCTCCTGAAAATCCCGTCCCCCCGCTGCAAGGGTGGACGGGATTTTTTCATAAAAAATCAGGGGTCTGCAATACAGCTGACCCCCAACTTTGCTTCATGCGTTTTCTATTTTACACGATGCCAAGACCATGCGCTACGGCATAAGCCAGTGCTCCGCCGCACAGCGGCGCTACTACCGGAACCCAAGCATAGCCCCAATCGGAGCCGCCCTTGCCGGCAATCGGCAGAATCGCATGCGCAATGCGCGGGCCCAGATCACGCGCGGCATTCATCGCATATCCCGTTGGGCCGCCCAAAGAAAGCCCCAGCGCCCAGATCAGCATACCCACCAGATACGGACCGAATGCCGGCGGCAAAGGACCGTTCTGTTTGGCAAAAATGAGCCAGATGCAGAACATTAAAAAGAAAGTGGCAATGGCTTCCGCGAGGAAATTAGCCGCCGTATTCCGAATGGCCGGCGCTGTGCAAAAAATTCCCAGCTTGGCCGCTTTGTCTTCCGTTACCGCCCAGTGCGGCAAATAAGCCAGCCAGACAATAGCCGCGCCGACAATACCGCCGGCAATCTGCACCAGCGACGTCACCAGACACTGGGATACCGTATAAACTCCCGCCAGTGTTTTCGCCAACGTAACGGAAGGATTCAAATCTGCCTGCGGCGCCCCCAGTGCCACTGAGGTGTAAACGCCAAGCAGCACAGCAAACGCCCAGCCTGCCGACACACAAATCCAGCCGCCGCCAACGCCTTTGGACTTGGTCAGCGTAAGATTGGCACAAACGCCGCAGCCAAAAACGACCAATACGATCGTCCCCACAAACTCGCCTAATAAATTACTCATTCTTTATTTGTCATCCTCTCTTACTCTTCATCCAGCCAGTGCATCGAATGCTTGACAGCTTTACACCAACCCTTGTAAAGCTGGTCCGCTTCATCCTTGGCCATAGCCGGTTCAAAACGGTTATCCAGTTTCCAGCTCTGCTTGAGTTCTTCACGGGAAGACCATACCCCGGTCGCCAGCCCGGCGAGATAAGCCGCGCCCAGAGCCGTGGTCTCAATCACTTGCGGCCGGTCTACCGGCACGCCCAAAATGTCTGCTTGAAATTGCATAAGCATATTATTCTCAACTGCGCCGCCATCGACTTTAAGTTCCGCCAATTTAATCCCCGAATCCGCTTCCATAGCACTCAGCACATCGCGTGTCTGATAGGCCATCGAATCCAGCGTTGCCCGCACAATATGCGCCTTCGTCGTCCCACGCGTAATCCCGAGAATCGTCCCGCGCGCATTCATATCCCAATACGGAGCGCCCAGACCGACAAACGCCGGCACGACATAAACGCCGCCGGCATCCGGAACCCGTTTTGCTACCCACTCCGAATCGGCCGCCGCATCAATCAGACGCAAACCGTCGCGCAGCCACTGAATCGCCGACCCCGCCACAAAAATAGAACCTTCAAGCGCGTACTCAACCTTGCCGTCCAGGCCCCAGGCAATCGTCGTCACCAATCCATTTTCCGATTTGTAAATTTTCGTCCCTGTATTCATCAGCATAAAACAACCGGTTCCATACGTGTTCTTTGCCATACCCGGTTCAAAACAATTCTGGCCAAAGAGCGCCGCCTGCTGATCGCCGGCCGCACCGGCAATAGGAACCGGCGCCCCGATCACCGACGGAACCGTATAACCATATACCTCGCTGGACGCATGCACTTCCGGCAGCATGCAGCGCGGCACCGTCAGATAACGCAGCAGATCATCATCCCACTGCAATTCACGAATATTATACATCAGCGTCCGGGAAGCATTGGAATAATCCGTCACATGAACCTTGCCGCCAGTCAGTTTCCAGATCAGCCAGGTGTCGATCGTACCAAAAAGCAGTTCGCCGCGTTCCGCTTTGCTGCGGGCGCCTTCGACATGATCCAGAATCCATTTTACCTTCGTCCCAGAAAAATAAGCGTCAATTAAGAGTCCGGTTTTTTCCTGAAATTCCGTAACCAGCCCCTGCCGCTTTAACTCTTCACAGATGGATGCTGTCTGCCGGGATTGCCAGACAATCGCATTATACACCGGGCGTCCGGTTTTTTTGTCCCAGATCACAGCCGTTTCACGCTGATTGGTAATACCAATGGCCGCGATATCGCTGGCAACAATTCCCGCCTGCTCAACCGCTTCTTTCATAACCGTAGACATCGAGCTCCAGATCTCTTCTGCGTCATGCTCCACCCAGCCTGGCTGTGGAAAATATTGCGTAAATTCCTTTTGCGACACACCTACAATCCGCGAACTCTCATCGAAAATAATAGCCCGGTTACTTGTTGTCCCTGCATCTAATGCCATTACATACTTGCCTGCCATTCGTCCATTTCCCCCTTTATAATCTTCCTAAATGCCCTGCTGCCTCGCGGCAAAAGTTCCCCGGCGCACTGCCCTGCCATGGAAAATCACTTTAAAACCATTATACGTGCTGGCGAACAAATTTTCAATATGATTTTGTCTTTTTTTCTCGTGACTCTTATTATTTATTATTGATAGGAAAAATCATTGACAATTATCCCCTGAACAGAGACAAAACAAAAGAGAACCTCAAGGGTTCTCTTTTGCACAAGCTATCACTTATATTGAACATTTGTAAAGTAAAATATTTCTTGCTTTTCTGTCTGCCTTTACCGGTAATACCGAATACCGGCCTCAAAAAGCTTCTGATCCTTAGCTCCGGGCACATTGATACAAACATTTTCTCCAATGCGCTCCGAGTGCCCCATCTTGCCCAGCACCCGGCCATCCGGGCTGGTAATGCCTTCAATCGCATTGACCGAACCGTTTGGATTGAAAGCGATGTCCATCGACGGGTTACCCGCTGCATCTACATACTGCGTGGCAATCTGCCCATGCAGGCGGAGCTTGGCAATAATTTCGAGATCCGCCACAAAACGTCCTTCGCCATGGGAGACTGCAATGGTGTGCATGTCGCCGACCTGAACATTATTGAACCACGGAGAAAGATTGGAAACCACTCTCGTCTGCACCATACACGACACATGCCGCCCAATCTGATTGTGCGTCAGCGTCGGCGAATTAGCAGCCAGATCGCGAATTTCTCCGTATGGCACCAAACCAAGCTTGATCAGCGCCTGGAAGCCGTTACAGATACCCAGCATCAGACCATCGCGCTGCCGCAGCAGCGTCATGATCTCCTCCCGAATGCGCGGATTGCGGAACATAGCGGCAATAAACTTACCGGAACCATCCGGCTCATCGCCGCCGCTGAAGCCGCCCGGCAGCATAACAATCTGCGCCGCCCGGATCCCTTTCACGATCGCCGCCACTGACTCTTCGACCGCAGCCGGCGTAAGATTGCGTATCACCAAAGTATCCGCTATGCCGCCGGCGCGTTCAAAAGCACGCGCTGAATCATACTCGCAGTTCGTTCCCGGGAATACCGGAATAAAAATACGCGGTTTCGCATAACCAACCTTCTTTTTAATGCTGTTGCCCTGCTGATACAGCACTGGCCCCGGCAATTTGCCTGCATCCTTGGTTCTGGTCGGGAAGATATGTTCCAGCGGCGCCCGCCAGGCACGTTCCGCTTCCGACAGACTGATGACCGACTGTCCGCAAACGATGCTGGACACCAGCGTCGTCGTACCCAGTTCAAAGAATCCAGTCCCGGCTAAAGTATGCTGCACATCGGTATCTGCGGCCACTTCAAGCAGAATAGCCCCATAAGTACAGCGGAACATGGCTTCACGATCCAGAATCGTACTGAAAGTAAACCCGATGCCGTTACCCAGACACATTCTGGTAACTGCGGCCGCCACGCCGCCCACGCGAACCGTAGCGGCGGCCAATACTTTATGATCGGCCATCAATTCGCCGATGCGGGAAAAATTCGCCTTCAAATTGGCAAAGCGCGGCATATCATAATCATCCCGCGGTGCCGGTACCAGATATACCTTACTGCCGGCAAATTTGAATTCGGCAGAAACCGCCTGATCGGCCGGCATCACCGCTACCGCAAAAGAAGCCAAAGACGGCGGTACCGTTAGGTCCATAAAGGTTCCCGACATGGAATCCTTACCGCCAATTGCCGGTATACCCAGCGCATGCTGCGCCCAAAGCGCTCCCAGCAGCGCACTGAACGGACGGCCCCATTTCCGACTGTCCGTGCCCAGACTCTCAAAATATTCCTGGAACGTTAGCCGAATATGATCCGCCCGTCCGCCCATCGCGACAATTTTTGCCGCTGCTTCCACGACGGCGTACACTGCCCCATGAAAAGGACTCCATTCCATGAAGTGCGGGTTAAAGCCATACGACATCGCCGTCGCCGTCGTCGTTTCCGCCCCCAGAACCGGCAGTTTGGCAACCATACCCTCCGCCGGCGTCAGTTGTTTCTTCCCGCCAAACGGCATGAGGACCGTATTGCCGCCAATGGTCGCATCAAAACGCTCAGCCAGCCCCTTCTGGCTGCAAACATTCAGATCTTTGAGATTTTCCAGCCAGGCTGTCTCCAGATCACGGCCACAAGCCTTTACTGCCGGCGCTATCTGCTGCAGATAGCGCTGCTCGCGAACCGGCTCCTCCACGCAAACATTCACATGCTGACGCACGCCATTCGTATCCAAAAAAGCCCGGCTGATATTCACAATCGATTTTTTACGCCAGGTCATAATCAACCGCGGCGCTTTTTCAACTAAAGCCACGACTGTGGCTTCCAGATTTTCCTCACCGGCATAGCGGATAAAACTCTCCACATCATCCGGCGACAGCACAACTGCCATCCGTTCCTGAGACTCAGAGATTGCCAGCTCCGTGCCATCCAGACCCTCGTACTTCTTTGGCACCTTGTCGAGATCAATCACCAGTCCATCCGTCAGTTCGCCAATAGCAACCGATACCCCGCCCGCGCCAAAATCATTGCAGCGCTTAATGGTCCGGCTTACTTCCGGCCGGCGGAACAAACGCTGAATTTTGCGCTCCGTCGGCGGATTTCCCTTTTGTACCTCAGCGCTGCAGGATGACAGCGACTCTACAGTATGCTCCTTGGAGGACCCGGTGGCGCCGCCGCAGCCATCCCGACCAGTCCGGCCACCGACCAAAACCACCAGATCCCCTGGTTCCGGCGTCTTCCGAACAACATTTTCCTTCGGCGCCGCCGCGATGACCGCGCCAATCTCCAAGCGTTTGGCCATAAAGCCTTCATGATATACTTCCGTGACCTGCCCAGTTGCCAGACCGATCTGATTGCCATAAGAACTGTAGCCGCGGGCAGCGCCCTGCGTGATTTTTTTCTGCGGCAGCTTGCCCGGCAGCGTCTCAGAAACCGGATGACGCGGATCCGCCGATCCGGTCAGGCGCATCGCCTGGTAAACATATGAACGGCCCGAAAGAGGATCGCGAATCGCTCCGCCCAAACAAGTCGCAGCGCCGCCAAACGGCTCAATCTCCGTCGGATGATTATGTGTCTCATTCTTGAACATAACCAGCCAATCCTGCGGCTTGCCGCCCACATCAGCCTTTACGACAATACTGCAGGCATTAATCTCATCGGATTTATCCAGATCCTCCAGCAAACCTTTTTTCCGCAGCGCTTTCATGCCGATGACGGCCAGATCCATCAGCGTCACATCCCGGTTTTCCCCGGCATATAAGTCCTCACGATCCTCCAAATAACGATGATACGCGTCCTCTAAAAGCGGCGCATAATACCCCGGCTCAATATCCACCAGATCAATTGCCGTAGTAAACGTCGTATGACGGCAATGATCCGACCAATACGTATCAATAACTTTCAATTCGGTAATGGTTGGCGCGCGATGTTCCGTATCACGGAAATACTGCTGACAAAAAGCCATATCCTCCAGGCTCATGGCAAAACCATTGCTCTCCCAAAACGCCTGTAGCTGCTCTTTTGACAAATTGTTAAATTTTTGCAGAACCGCAACATCCGCGGGAACTTCCATCTGCATAGCCAGCGTCTCAGGCTTCGTCAAAGAAGCTTCACGGCTTTCGACGGCATTGATGGAATACGCCTTGATCTGTTCAAACACGGCATCATCAATCTCGCCCACCAGCACGATGACCCGGGCTGTCTGAATCACCGGACGCTCCTTCTGCGTCACCAGCTGTACGCACTGCGCCGCCGAATCTGCCGTCTGGTCGTACTGTCCCGGCAGATATTCGACGGCAAACATACGCGAATTGGGAAACTCCGGCAGCGTTTCTTCATACACGACATCCACCGGCGGCTCAGCAAAGACCACATCCCGCGTAGCCGCGTATTCTTCATCACTAAGTCCCTCAATATCATACCGGTTAATGAGGCGCACCGCCTTCAACCCCACGAGGCGAAAACTCTCCGTGAGATCATCGCACAGCTGCTGCGCCGGAATATCAAAAAATCCCTGACGTTTTTCCACAAAAATTCTTCTTACCGTCATAATGTGCCTCCAAATTTCTTCATTATTTACCCTGCAAAAGCGCTGCGGCAATCTTCACAACCACTTTTGTTACCGGCGCGGAAATATTCTGTACCGCACCACAGGGACGATGAACATCCTCTGGGAAAAATACGGCAAACCCGCCGGCAGACAAAATGATGTTACTATCCGGCACCATTCCTTCATAGAAGACAATATCTTTTCCGGCATCATACGGCGTATGCACCGTCAGTTTGGAGCTAAGCGCGCACCAGCCCAGATACTCTTCCCCTTCAACAACGAACTGCACATCGAGAAACTTCTGGTGCGCTTCCGGATAACAACTGGCAACCGGCTTGGTTTGATACCGCTGCACCAAAGCAAAAATCTCTTCCCCACGAATTGGATACCTGCCATCCTTCATCTGGCGAAAATCATGCGTCCGCAAATACTCCAAAGCGGCTGCCACCGCTTCCGGATAATTCATATATTCTCTGGCCGGGCATTCCATACTGCCAACGATCATAAACAACGCTCCCTTATCCGTTTTCTGACATTTATTTGCTTACTATTCACGATATATTCTACCATGCCTGCATTTCATCTTCAAGAATTCCTTTTACCCGCTGTCCGGAATGTCTTTGCCGAAAAATCTGCCTGCCAGCAACTGAAGAAAAAGTTACAAAAAGCGCTTGCATTCGCCTGGCTGGTTGTGATATGATTTTCTCTAATATAACAGAGATGTGTGATGACCGGGACAGTATATTCGGCAGCTTTTTCAGAGAGACGGCGTTTGCTGTGAGCCGTTAAAGTCAGGAATAGAACGCTACCCGCGAACATGCAGATGAAAATCTGCCGCCCCGCTGCGTTATGGCGTTTGAGCGAGCCTTCGGGCTTAATTAAGGTGGTACCACGGGAAGCAAAGCCCTCGTCCTTTTACGGATGAGGGCTTTTTTATTTTTCCCGGATACACAAAGGAGGAACTACAAATGAGAGAACTACTGGAACTTCTGGAACATGATGCCCGGCGTCCCGTCAGCGAACTGGCCGCCCTTCTCCACCGCAGTGAGTACGAGGTGGAAAAACAGATTCAGGAGCTGGAAAAAAACAAAATCATCATGGGTTACAACGCCTTGATCAACTGGGAAAAATACGGTGACAACACCGTCACTTCCATTATTGAGGTTAATCTCATGCCGCAGCGGGAAGTCGGCTTTGATGCCATTGCCGAACGCATCTACCGTTTTGATGAAGTCCGCACTGTTTATCTTATGAGCGGCAGTTTTGATCTGCTGGTCATTATTGAAGGAAAATCATTACAGGAAGTCGCGAATTTTGTTGCCACTCGTCTGGCGACAATTGAGGGCGTCACCGCTACGCGCAGCCATTTTATGCTCAAACCATACAAAAAAGACGGCATTATTATGGATGATAAGGAATGTGACCGCAGGCTGGTGGTGTCGCCATGAAGTGGGAATCGCGTCTGTCACCTGTCGTGAATGCCATAGCGCCTTCCGGCATTCGTAAATTTTTTGATATCGCCGCCGAAATGGAAGACGTCATATCCCTTGGCGTCGGCGAACCGGATTTTGTCACCCCCTGGACCATTCGGGAAAGCTGTGTTTATGGTCTGGAGCAAGGGTATACCTCCTACACGGCCAACCGCGGTCTGCTGGAACTGCGCGAAGAGATTGTTCGCCTGCAGCAGAACCGGTATGATCTCAGCTATAATGCCAAGGAAGATGTGCTGATAACCGTCGGCGTCAGCGAGGCGCTCGATCTTGCCATGCGCGCTTTGTTAGCGCCGGGCGATGAAGTACTGATTCCTG
The DNA here is from genome assembly GCA_002319815.1 of Megamonas sp. UBA1799. Classification (GTDB taxonomy): domain Bacteria; phylum Bacillota; class Negativicutes; order Selenomonadales; family Selenomonadaceae; genus UBA1799. Next base: position 6,527 of record DCFR01000035.1, on the reverse strand, counting down.
AACCCTGCTATGTTTCCTACAAAGCCTGTGCAGCTCTGGCAGGCGGAGTCGCCGTTCCGGTGCCGGCGCGCATCGAAAATGAATTTCGCATCACCCCGGCGGATCTGGAAGCCCATATCACCAACCGGACCAAAGTTCTGCTGATCGGATATCCGAACAATCCTACCGGAGCGGTAATGAGCAAAGACGATCTGCTGGCGATTGCCAAATTTGCCGAGCGACACGATCTGATTGTAATTTCTGATGAAATATACGGCGACCTCACCTACGGCGGCGAAGAACACGTTTGTTTTGCTGCTTTGCCCGGCATGAAGGACCGCACCATTCTTCTGAACGGATTCTCCAAAGCCTATGCCATGACCGGCTGGCGCATTGGCTACGCGCTGGCCAATCCGGTCTTCATCGCCGCGATGACCAAAATCCATCAATACACCATGCTCTGCGCTCCGGTCACTGCACAGATTGCCGCCATTGAAGCCTTGCGTCACGGCGAAAAATATATGAAAAAAATGGTCGCTGAATACGACCGCCGCCGCGGATTCATTTATGATGGTCTGACCAAGCTCGGACTAAAATGCTTTGAACCACGGGGCGCATTTTATATTTTTCCCGACATCACCTCAACCGGCTACACATCCAGTGAATTTGCTGAAAACCTGCTCATGAGCGAACATGTGGCTCTGGTTCCCGGCAGTGCATTTGGTGACTGCGGCGAAGGCTATGTGCGCTGCTCCTATGCAACTTCATTGGACAAAATCGCAGAAGCCTTGGCGCGTATGGAGAACTTTCTGAAAAATCATCATAAATAAATCCCGAAAAAGAATAATTATCCTAGTAAACGATAGGATTTTTTTATAGGATATGTTATGATGATAGTAGAGACAGATTCTATCAGTAACGGCATTCAACACGGTATTTCAACCGAGTGTATTGTATGCCAATTCGGGATTATCCTAAAATGTCAATGTCAGTTTGGCATAGAATAATTTATTTTTTGTATTTTTTTGATAGAATATAAGCTAAGTAGAGTAGAAAGGAGGTGAGCTTCCATGCAAACCAATCGGCTTCGTTACCTGCGTGAAAAAGAAGCTCTGACCCAAACCAATATTGCCAATGCGCTCCATATCGGTCAGTCCACCTACAATCGTTACGAGCGTGGTGTGCGTGAACCGGACCATGAAACATTGAAAAAAATTGCTGATTATTTCCATGTGTCATTGGATTTTCTTCTCAAGCACGACCGTCCTTATACCCGCAAAGAACCGGGTATTGATCTGGCTGCCTTTCTGCTGAACGGATCGTACAAGATTTATTCCAAATCCCCGACTCAGCGTGATCGAAAAAAGCTGGTAAGCCTGCTCTCGGCTTTGTATGGTGAGGACGAAACCCATAAACTCCGATAAAAAAGAAATGCTAAGACGCAGCAGTCCCTCATAATTGAAAGGCTGGCTGTCGGCGTGGTTTAACATATGCAGCATAGTTGCAGGGGTATTGTGCCACAATGCTCCTGCCGAAAGACCTTCTCCTTGGGGAAAGAGTATTTCGGTACAACATTTTGTCGCATATTTAGTATCGACACGTAGTTCCAAAACACTTAGGAATATGGTTCATGTTTTTCTTTTTTTGAGATTTTAATATTGCGATTTTTGAATCACTGACTTCAGATAATATTTACTGCGATGCCTTCCAAATCGGGAGATCGCAGTATTTTTTTGTCCAAAATCAATCGATGACCACGACCTTTCCCACGGCTTTAGATAAGCAACGAGCCGCGTTCTTTATAGCGGGACAACAACAACTCGGACTCTACCGAAAGAATGCCGTCCATCTGCCGCAATCCGGCCAGAAACACTGCAGCATGCTGCTGATCGTCAAACAGCGCATGCACATGCACATGCGGAATGCCGCTCATCGCATATACATTGGTGATTTCCTCTTTTTCCAGCAAAGAAGCGGCAATCGCATCCATACACTCCCAACGGGTTGCAATGTTGAGAAACATGGAAAGCTGCTTACCCGCTTTCAGTGGATTCACCACAATCGTAAATCGCTCAATAATGCCGCGCGTCACCATCTGACGCACCCGTTCGCGCACCGCCGCCCGTGTGAGCCCGACCAACCGGCCCAGTTCCGCATGACTCATGCGGCTGTCCTGCGTCAGGTATTGCAAAATTTTCTCATCGGTTGCATCCAAATCATTAAAGCGCATCTTCATAACCTCACATTTTCTGCTTGCAGTTTGATTCATCTTGTCTTATACTTATGATACAATCATACACTAAATATTGTCCAATTGTATAGATATTTTTTTACATTGTAATAAGGAGTGAGTTTATGGAACCATCCTATACGCTGCCAGTCCGCAACCGGTCTTTTTACTGGAAACTCTTTAAATCGACATTTATCATCAGCGCTTTTACGGTCGGCGGCGGATTTGTCATTATCCCGCTGCTAAAAACAAAATACGTCGATGAATACGGCTGGATCAGCGATACGGAAACACTAAATCTCGTTGCTATCGCTCAATCCATGCCGGGAGTTGTCGCCGCCAATGCCGCTGTTCTTCTTGGTTATCGCATGGCAGGCATTGTAGGAACTATAGTCGCCCTGCTAGCCACGGTTCTGCCGCCCTTGATTACGCTGTCAGTCATTTCGTATTTCTATGATCTTTTTGCCGCCAACCCCTATATCCAGATGATTTTAAAGGGAATGCAATGCGGCGCCACCGCTTTGATCATCAATGTAGCTATCGATCTGGTTGCCAAGCAGCTGCGAAAAAAGCTGCTGCTGCCCATTCTGATTATTCTGGGTACCTTTGCGGCCAATTTTTTCTTTGATGTAAACATCATGCTGCTCATCCTCATAGACGGCATTCTTGGTCTCATTTGGATGCGCAATGCAAAATATAATTAAGGAGGCGGCTTATGATTGATGTATTGCTTTTTTGGGAATTTGCCAAAATCGGCCTTTTCTGTGTAGGCGGCGGTTATGCTTCTATGCCGCTCATTCAGGCCAGTGTCGTCGACACCTATCACTGGCTTTCCATGAGCGAATTTGTTGATATATTTACGATCTCACAAATGACGCCGGGACCAATCGGCATCAATGCGGCCACGTTTGCCGGCACAAAAGTAGACGGAATCTGCGGTGCCGTTGCCGCCACGATTGGCTTTGTTGCACCGTCCTTCATTCTTGGAATCATTCTGGCCCGGCTGTTTTTCAAGTATGGCGACATCGGCCCGATTCGCGGCATTCTGAACGGCTTGCGGCCTGCAGTGGTTGCCCTGATCTGCGGCGCCGGAATCAGTTTTATTCTGCTGGCCCTCTGGAACAGCGAAACTCTGCCCTCCGACTGGTCCGGCATTGATCTGTCCGGCGCGCTGATCTTAGGACTGTCCGTCATCGCTATCCGGCGAAAGATCAGCGTCATTTCCGTTTTGACCGGATCCGGAATTCTCGGACTTATCCTTGGCCTGCTCCATGGATAAGCGCATCTGTCATAAAAAAACTCCTCGCCCAAGACGAAGCTGCATTGCGCAGGCACGTCGGCGAGGAGTTTTTTATATAACCTTCCGATAAACGTATTCAGAAATCATCATCATCAGGCAAATCAGCCCTGCCAGCAACAAGAAAGCCATCTCCAGATTTGTCTGATGCGCAACCAGGCCAATGACCGCCGGCCCCATTAAAATTCCCATATACCCCAGCGTACTTACCGCCGCCACCGCCAACGGAATCGGCATAACCGTCTGTCGTCCGAGAATCGAATAAAAGACAGGGACCACATTGGCAATCCCCAGTCCGGCGCCAAAAAAGCCTGCATAGACCAGCGGCAATTCCGGAGCCAGAACCACCAGCAGCAAACAACCGGCTGCCAGCAGACTGCCGCCCAGTAGTAAGCGACGCCCGCCTATATGCATCGTCAGCCAATCGCCGCTCAGACGCATCATCAGCATAGCCGCCGAAAACACAGCAAAAGCACTGCCGGCCAGACTGGCATCCTGCTGTTTGACCGAAAGCAAAAATACGCCGCTCCAATCCATCATGGCCCCTTCCACTAAAAAAGCAATACAGCAAATAACGCCGATGAAGGCCACAATGCCCCGCGGTACGGCAAATGCCGACGCTCCGTCGCGACTGCCGCCCGACGGCAGCAGATAGCGCCCCGCAATGCCGAGCAATCCCCAAATAATTGCGGCAGAACAAAACGTTGCTACCAGCGGCGTCAGCCCCAAGCGCATCCAGATGCCAAACAGACCGGCTCCCGCCAGGCCACCAACGCTCCACATCGCATGCAGTCCGGACATCAGCCGTCGTCCCGAAGCCTTCTCTACCAAAATAGCATGAATATTCATAGAAACATCCAACAAGCCCAGCAGTGCGCCAAAAAGCAACAGCACAGGAATCGCCTGCGCCACCGAATCCACCGTACACAACCCGAGCAGCGCCAGAGCGAACAGACTGCTCACGACCACCAAAACCCGGCGGCAGCCAAAACGAGCCGCCGCCACGCCGGCCAAAGGCATGGTCAGCAAAGACCCGAAACCGATACACAAAAGCAGCATCCCTAAAACGTCTTCCGCTACCGCCAGTCTGGCTTTAAACAGAGGCACCAAAGGCGCCCAGGACGCAGTGCCAAACCCGCCGATAAAAAATACAGCCCGGGTTGCCCACTGCTGCTGCCGCCCGGAAACCATATTGTTTGCTTTCCCCACTTGTTCCAACCACTCACCCGCCATTTTTTCAAGATAAAACCATTGGGTCTAAGTATAGCAGAGATACAACCGGATGGCAAAAAAGCCAATGGATCGGCTATACCCCTAGCAAAGGCGTACTTCCGGCAACAAAAAACAGCCCCGAAGGGCTGTCTCAGTACAGCGCGGCCAGCGTATTGCCGCCAGCGCCATGATCGGCGTGCACACTGTAATATTTTTTCTTCTCACCATACATAGCCGCATCCGCATCCACGATTGCCTTTTGCAGTTTACGGCCGCGTTCGCACCAGGAATGCCCCACGGAAACCTTCAGCGGCGTCGATTGGCGGATATACATAACCGCCTGCTGCACGCGCTGCTGAAATTCAGGCTGCTTGATGCCTGGGCAGATAACCACGAACTCATCACCGCCGGTGCGATAAATTTCCGTAGCATGAAAAAATGAAACCAATACCTGCGCCAAATGGATAATCACCCGGTCCCCCGCTTTATGCCCCAGATCATCATTCACCCGTTTTAACCCATTCAGGTCAAAATAAATCACACCACAAGGCGGCTCCGCCTCACTATAATCCTGCACGTCCCGCATAAACGCGTTGCGGTTGGCCACCCCGGTCATCGCATCACTATAACTTAACTGCTCCAGCAAACGCTTGCTCTTGCTCATCCCCATGGAAACGGTAACAAAATAGGTCAGCGTCCGCATAATCGAGCCTACATGCTTCACGCTGTCAGCCGGCGGATTGTCAAGACCCAGAAAGCCGACCAGGCGGCCATTCACATGCAGCGGAGCTTCCACATAACTGCTCACCTGCTGCTGTTTCATCACCGTATACTCTTCCGGCGCTTCCGGCTGCAATTTCGCCACATCCGAAACCACAACCACGGCACGCTGCTGAAAAACAGCCCGCCAGCGCTGAAACAAGGGAATTTTGAGCTGATTGCGCACCGCCATCATCGGAAAAACCCCATCGCGGCACCACTCATGCGTATTGCAAAGCGCGCCATCCTGCAGCTCAAACGCATACGCCCGATCCGTTTGCAAATACCCGCCAATATACCGCAGTACCCGGTCCAGCGCCTCGGAAAAATCCGTCGTCGCATACAAAATATGTACGGCCTCGGTCAATGCCATCTCGGCCTCGATAGCATTCTGCAGCTCATGTTTCTGCCGCATCTGCTCGGTGATATCCACCGCCATCTCCAGCCGGGCTTCATGCCCGCGAAACCGCATCGGATGATCCTTCGCCTGATAATACCGCCCTAGATAAGGATTGAAGCAGCTCCATTGGCAGGACTCATAAGAATGATTTTTTTCCGCGCCACACCCTTCGCAGCAGTGCGTATTATGACGCAGCACCTCATAACATTTTCGCCCCAGATATTGCCCGGGTTCGGACACATGAAAAACGCGCATTGACCAGCGGTTCATGAACAACAGCTCATATGTATGCGCGTCTATAATATAAATGCATTCCTCTAATAAATCAAATAAGGCCGCATCCTTCGTATCCTGTGAATCCATAGCAGCTCACCTTGCTCCCCGCACTGCAGTTTCATCATATAAAAGTCCCACTACATTTCATCTTACTATATCCCCTAAGAAAAATCAATGGAATACTTTGACAAATTAATTCAACATTAGAAACTCAAACTTCGCAGGTGAATAATCGCCTTTGAACCTTGAAAATTCAATATTTATGGAAATAAAGATAGCATGAACCACAACCATTTTGTATAATAAAATTGCGAAATAAAACCATACAAATGGAGGCTCATGCTATGAAAAGTATAACACAAGACAACCATCCA
>DCFR01000057.1:31327-60477 GCA_002319815.1 Megamonas sp. UBA1799 | reverse complement strand
TGCAAAATGCTATTTTTCATCATGTCATTACACTAGTCGTCTCTTGGAAAAAGAATTATGGGAGACATATATTGAGGGGCTAAAGGAAGATGTTATTGCATATCATTTTAAAAAGGTGGTAGATTTAGACCGTGTAGCCAGTGGTATTGATGATTTTGGCGTATTGACGCGTTTTGAATTCCAATGTCTTAACAAGCAAAGACTATTATCTTATATTTATGTTATTGTTTATATTGGGGTTTTGTCTGGAATACTGGCGAATCAGCTGTGGAAATCTTCATCTATAACGATTATAATGTTTGTTGCTGGAGTCATTTGTCTCGTTTTTATTTGGAATCTGTCACATAAATGAAAGGTTTACATTTATTGACAAGCACGATATAATATGAGAATAGTTAAAAGGGGGCTGGAACATGATTGAAGTAACCAGCAATGAGCCGATGGTGGTGCGTCGTTCACAGATACAGCCAGAGATTCTAAAGCAGTTTTTTGATGGATTCATTCGTGAACATGGGGACCGAGACCCCTATAACTTTGCAAATGGCTTGGAAGCAGTATATCCTGATTTTCAGTCATGGTTTTGTAATCGGGTAGAACCGGAGTTCGGGGCTGGCAAAGAAAGTCGGGAGTTGTTGATGCTAATGGCGTCAAATCAGTGTGAAACAGAGAAAGTGATTGCCGGCTTTGCTATATTAAAAAGGACGTCATTAGAGAAGAAAATCTGTGCGTTCAGAATATCAGATGGTTGGCGTGAGCGTGGATATGGTGAAAAATTGATGCAAGAATGCTTCAAACAGTTAGGCACTGAACGACCATTGATTACGATCTCAGATAAGTATTTGCCTGCGTTCTGCAATATAATAAAAAAGTATAAATTTCAACAGACTCAGGTTTTGCCGGACTATTATTTGGAGGGTAGCACTGAGTATGTATTTAATGAAAATTTGAAGAAATAAAAAAGGAGCTGTCAGATGTTGAAAAACGTCCGATAACTCTTTTTTTACTATTCAATAAAAAACGTAGAGTATAAAAAGCGCTGCTAATATTGTATGATCAAATAAAGAAAGCGCGTAAATTTTTGTGTAAAGTCCAAATATCAGGATAAAATCAAGTTAATTTTATCCTGATATTTTAACTCAATTGCCAAAATAAATCATGAAGACGGGGGTGCGGACATAAAGTTGGTCGCTGATGATGTTCTAAACGAAGCAATGCATTTGAAATATGCAAGGCAAGAAAAATGATATTATTGGCTATAAACGTAGCTTTCTACGGTAGCAACATTATAGCAATATTTTATGTGATTTTTACAAAAATTACCAATCATAAGCATAATAAAAAGGCTCCGTGAAATCTCACGGAGCCTTGATTTATAAGGGTTTATAGATTTATAATGTATGGTCGGAGCGACGGGATTTGAACCCACGACCTCTTCCACCCCAAGGAAGCGCTCTACCAAGCTGGGCTACGCCCCGACAACAGTTTTATTTTACTATGTTTTTTGATAAATGTAAAGTCGTAGTCGTGCGATGACAGGGATTTTGCGGCTCTCGCGGTGTTTTCCCCTGACTTAGTTCAGGTCTTCTGATGGTTTTTGTTCTTTGTTCCGGCGCGGTACAACACAGATTTGATACAGCACGGCCAGCAGTAAAAACCAGACGGGGGTAACAATGAGGGCGACCCGGGTTTCTTCATTTAAGGCCAATACGATCAGGACAAAAGCGAAAAAAGCCAGGATGACGTAGTTGATGACCGGGTACAAAGGCATGCGGAACGAATTGTTTTTTGCCGCTGCCGGATTGGTTTGCCGGTATTTTAAATGGCACAACACCATCATAGCCCATATAAAAATAAAGCAAAAAGTGGCGATGCTGGTAATGAGAACAAATACGCTTTCCGGCATGATATAGTTGAGGATGACAGAAATGAAGATAACGGCCGCAGAAAAGATCGTGGCTTGAGACGGCACACGGCTCTTCGTCAGCTGCTGCATGGATGCCGGCGCATTGCCTTCTTTGGCCAGTGAAAACAGCATGCGGCTGGTACTGAAAATGCCGCTGTTGCAGGCCGACGCCGCTGCGGTCAGCACGACAAAATTGATTACGCTGGCTGCGGCTGCAATGCCCATGGCGGCAAATACCTGTACAAAAGGACTTTTATCAGGGCTGACGGCATTCCAGGGGTAGATACTCATGATGATGCCCAGCGCGCCGATATAAAAAATAATGATCCGGATCGGAATGTTATTGATGGCTTGCGGAATGACCTGCTGCGGATTTTCGGTTTCCCCGGCAGTCAGGCCGACCAGTTCAATGCCGGTAAAAGCAAAAACCGCCATTTGAAAAGAAAGAATAAAACCTTTCAGTCCATTGGGAAACCAGCCGCCATGGCTCCAGAGATTGGAAAAACCGGATATGCTCACATCGGTCGAAAAACCGCGCAGGATCATAGCCGTACCGATACCGATCAGGGCCAGAATTGCGATGACTTTAACGAGGGCAAACCAAAACTCCATTTCGCCAAAATGCTTGACGGCCGTGAGGTTCATGATGACCAAGGCGACAAGCACGACAAAACTGGGAACCCACTGCGGCATACCGGGCAGCCAATATTGTACATAAAGGCCGGTGGCCGTAAGATCTGCCATGGCCAGGGACACCCAGCAAAACCAATAGGTCCATCCGGTGATGAAAGCAGCTCTCTCGCCAAAATATTCATAGACAAAATCAACAAAAGAATGGTATTCGAGGTTGGAGAGCAATACTTCGCCTAATGCGCGCATGACAAAGAAGCAAAGAATTCCCGTAATCAAATACGTCAGCAGAATCGAAGGACCTGCCAGATGAATGGAGCGTCCGGAACCGAGAAAAAGCCCGGTGCCGATGGCTCCGCCAATTGCCAAAAGCTGTACATGCCGGTTTTTTAAACCGCGTGATAAATCCTGTTGTTTTTCCATGAAACATCTACCTTCCCGTAAATAGAACATAAAATAAGACATAAAAAAAGACCAGTCGTTGAGAGCTGGTCTTGCATCGTGCGGACAATAAAACTTTTAAAATCTATGCGGCAACGCATAGATTGACGCAGGCAAAAAATGCCTGAATCGATAGCTCTGTCCTTTTACCTGAGAGATACGCCGCATTAAACGAAACGGCTTGCTCCTTCGGTGCTCCTGTAATCTTCATGAGGCTCTCCAGAGGTTCATCCAATCATGATCCTTTTGCCTGAAAGTATAACCTCTTCGGCGGATGGTTGTGCCATCTCTCTCCCATGATCTTCATATGAAATCAATATGTAATTATGTGGGGAAGCGCTTCCCGAACTTTTATATTGTATATGGTATAAAATCGCTTGTCAAATGTTTTTCTTTCCGCCGATTGTTCTAAAAATGATGAAATATATAGATATTGGCTGCTTGGCAGCGATGGACTGAGATTTTTGCTGCGAATGAAAAAAGCAGCGGTCTGATTATAAACCGCTACTGCTGTTAGAAATGAAAAAAATTCATCATGCGCATGTTGAGAGCTTTGTCGTCAAGATCCTGATGCGTAAGCAGGTACTCAAGCGGGTAGACGGCAAAAAAGGAGGAAATGGGCACAAAACGATGGTATTTGCGGAAGTTTCCCCAAACCAGCAGCCGGTGATAGAGACGGTTGAAGTCTTCCTTAGTCGGCTGATATTTTTTCATGATTTTTTTCAGTTTACGGTCCTGCCAACAGAATTCGTACATTTCATCAATGAGTTTGGGATTTTCCAGATCATGTTCGTAGGTGTTGATAAGATAGTTTACTTTGTTGAGTTTTTTTATCTGCCGATATTCTTCCCGGATCAGCAGCAAGGCGAGAATGGCAATAAAGGCAGCGGAAATATATGACATGCAGCGTTCATCCTTTCAAATTAAAACTAATACTACTAGTAAAGCATATTTTTCCGTATTTTTCAACCTTTAGCGAGAGCGTCAGAAAAAATGGTGGAAAAATGCCGGCTGATGGTGTAATATACGAATGACGGTATATCGATTGATAACCGTACATAGGATCAAGATGGAACAGAAAAGAAGCCTGTATCCGCTGGAATGGGACTGCCATAGCATGAGAACCGGTGTATTTTGCCGGAGTGTCGGGCATCCTGTGCGGGATGCTTTTTTTGTTGGTTCTGACAGCGCGTAGGAGGATTTTGTATGACAGAGGAAGAGAAGTATCGGCAGATCAAGAAGGAAGCTATAGCGACCGGAGGGGCGCTGGCCGTTATTATTGTGTTCTGGCTGGCGGCAGGTTTTGGTTTGGCGCCGCTGCAGGTACAGGTGTTTCATTTGCCGCTTTGGGTCGTGGCCTCTTGTTTCGGCACCTGGTTTTTAAGCGTGGTGTTGGTGCGGTTGCTGATAAAATATGTATTTCGCGACATGAACCTGGAGGAGGATTCTCATGAGTAATTTTTTGAATCTGCTGCCGCTTTTGTGTTTTATGCTGTTTATGGTCGGCATCAGTGTGTTTGTGCGCCGACAGCAGGAGCGCGGCAGTTATATGCAAAATTTTATGCGCCATTATTTTGTCGGCGGCCGTGATTTGGGCGGTTTTGTGCTGGCGATGACGACGGTAGCTACTTATAGTTCGGTCAGCTCCTTTGTGGGCGGGCCGGGAATGGCCTGGCAGATCGGTTTTGGCTGGGTGTATATGGCGATCGTGCAAGTGACGGCGATTTTTTTGGTGCTGGGCGTATTCGGCAAACGGGTGGCTTTGCTGGCACGGCGTTTTGATGCGGTTACGGTGGTCGATATTATTCGCGAGCGGTTCCAGTCTGATTTCCTCGCCAGTATTTCTGCGTTTGTAATCGTTTTGTTTTTTTGTGGGACGATGACGGCGCAGTTTGTTGGCGGCGCCAAGCTTTTTGAGGCGGTGACCGGCTATAGTTATACGACAGGACTGGTGTTGTTCGGGCTGGTTGTGGTTGTCTATACGACGATTGGCGGCTTTCGCGCGGTGGCGCTTACCGATACGTGCTGTGCACTGATGATGATGTTTGGCATTGTGCTGCTGCTGTACTATGTATTGCAGGCGGGCGGCGGCTATGATGCGATCATGACGAGTATTGAGACGAATCATCCGGAAATGCTGGATCCTTTGTCGGCGGGACATATGCCGATAGGTCTTTATCTCACGCAGTGGATTCTGGTGGGAATTTGTACGATTGCCCTGCCGCAGTCCGTGGTCCGCGGCATCAGCTATAAGGATACGAAGGGCTTGCATCGGGCCATGTTGATTGGTACGGTGGTGATTGGTTTTATGACGATCGGTGTGAATTTTACGGGGATTCTGGCCCATGGTGTGCTCACGGGGGATCTGGCCAGTTATGGCGGCGTCGATTCGATTATTCCGCGCACGGTGGTGACGGTCATGCCGCCGATGCTGGCCGGTGTGGCCATCATCGGACCGATTGCCGCTTCTATTTCCACCATTTCCGGGCTGCTGATCGTAGCTTCTTCAGCGATTATCAAGGATATTTATGTCCGGCATCAGCAGAAAAAAGGCGTGCGTGTTCCGCAGCAGCGGCTGCGCTGGCTGAGTATGGCGGCGACGGCGGTCATCGGCGGCATTGTCTTCTTCATTGCCGTGACGCCGCCCAGTCTTATCTGGATCATCAATATGTTTGCGTTTGGCGGGTTGGAGACAGCATTTTTCTGGACGCTGCTTTTGGGGCTGTTCTGGCGCGGAGCCAACCGCACCGGCGCATTGTTTTCGACCGTGGGCGGCACGCTGATTTACTGCATAACGCAGGCGCTCGGTTTTAGGGTTTTTGGCCTGCATCAGATCACCATCGGCATTACTTGTTCGCTGGCTTTGTTTCTGATTGGCTCCGCGATCGGGCAGCCGGAAAGCGATGCGGTGTTGGATGTGTTTTTCCCTAAGAAAAAGCAGCCGGTCGAGGCTGCTGAAGGAAAACTGGCGGAAGAATAAAAAAGACAGGCCGCCGTATGGTCAGTAATGGCGATACGGCGGCTTTTTTTGCGTTTATTTCGCGTTGTATGCTTTATGGCCGTCGTTCAAGCAGCCCGGCGAGAATTTTCAGCCCGCGGCAAAGTTCTTCTGGTTTTGCATAGGCGTAGGAAAGACGCAGATACTGACTCGATTGTTGATCATAGATGGTTCCGGGATTGAGCAGCACATGTTTTTGACAGGCTGCTTTAAAGAGCTGCGGCAAAGATACCGGGGTCCGGAGTTTTAGCCAGATATAGAAACCGCCCGACGGAAGCCGCCAGTCGGCCAGCTGTGAAAAATGGTTTTCCAGGCATTGCCCGACCAGAAGGCGGCGCTGCCGCAGTTCCTGCCGCAGCCGTGTGAGATGGGCTTCTTCCAGCCCCTGCCGCAGCCATTCAGCCGCTACCCATTGGGAAAGAATACTTGAGCCGTAGTCATGCTGCATTTTAAGGTCGGCCAGTCGTTGGATGATCGGCTCCGGACCCACTACCCAGCCGATGCGCAGACCGGGGCCGATGGTTTTGGAAAGGCTGTTGACATAGAGGACAAGGCCGTTGGCATCCATTGCTTTTAAAGGCGGCGGCGGCTCTTGATCCAGCCAGAGATCGCGGTAGACATCATCTTCCACAATAGGGAGCTGGTTTTCTTGACAGAAATGCAGCAGCGCCTGACGTTTGTTGAGCGGCATCAAGGCGCCGGTCGGGTTATGGAATGTCGGTACCGTATAGAGCAGGGCGTGACGATGTCTTTTATGCTGTTCGGCTAAAGATGTCAGTGAGAGGCCGTCGGCTTCCATGGGAAGCGTGGAAAAGCGCAGCTGCAAGGAGCGGAAAAGCTGCAGGGAAAGAAGATAGGATGGCCGTTCGATAAACATGGCATCTTTGGGCGCCAGCAGTCCGAAGCAGATCAGCTGCAGCGCCTGCAAAGCGCCGGACACGATCAGAATGCTGCCCGGCGCCGCATCGATGCCGCGCGTTTTCAGATGGCGGCTGATTTGCTGGCGCAAGGCGGGTAATCCCTGCGGTTCCTGATAGCCGAAGTTATGAATTTTTGGCGCTGTTTCAGCGATCAGCTGCTGCAGTTCGGTTTGTGGCAATAGTTCCGGAGCGATTTCGCCGGTGCCAAGGCGGATCATATCGGGAGCAAATTCCAGAGTGTTGATTTTCTGAATCATCGGCTGATTTGACAGATAGGCGTCGGCAGTCAGCCGCTGATTCCAGCTGCGGGATGCTGAAGCCAGCTTGGCCCAGGCAGGGCTGCTGACGGTCATGCCGCTGCCCCGGCGGCTTTTGATGTAGCCGTCGGCCGTCAGTTCGTCCAGCGCGATGGCCAGTGTGCTGCGGTTTACCTTCAGCTGCCCAGCCAGCTGGCGCTGCGGTAAAAGCCGGGTGCCGGACGGCCATTGTCCGGTCTCGATTTTATTTTGTATGTAGAGATAAATCTGCCGGTAAAGAGGCAGAGCATTTCCCCGGCAGGGCTGCCAGTCCATAGTCAGCATTTGTTATACCTCCTTAAGGTTTATTCGGGCGGATAAGCATTCGGCTGGGCCAAATTGGCTGGGACAAAAATCAGCCAATTGGTTGTCGGCAAAGTACGTCTGCTTGTCTATAATACAAGCAAGGGGGGAAAGCAGCATGGAGAAAGCTTTTTTGCATGGTTTTATGTTAGCGTTGGGTTTGATTTTGCCCTTAGGGGTGCAAAATTTGTTCATTTTGCAGCAGGGGATGCTGCAGCCGGATTTTTGGCGGACACTTCCGGCGATTATAACCGCTGCTGCTTGCGATACAGTGTTGATTAACGCAGCTGTAAGCGGCGTATCTTTGCTTTTCATTGCACGGCCGGAAGCGCGCGTGACTTTGTTGGTTGCCGGAGGTATTTTTTTGCTTTATATGGGATGGAAAAACTGGCGCAGTCCGGTTGCTGCGGCTAAAGACAGCCCGGCTGCTTTGCTGACGCCCCGGCAGCAGATTGTTTTTGCGATGTCGGTTTCTATTTTGAATCCGTATGCGTTTTTGGATACGTTCGGGGTCATTGGCGCGAGTTCCCTGCAATATACAGGGATGGAAAAAACAGCTTTTACAGCTGCCGCCGTGCTGGTTTCCTGGTTCTGGTTTACGGGTCTGAGTCTGGCGGGGCAGGTTTTGGGCCGGCTGCCGGATGTGATGCGAAATCCGCTCTATATCAATCGTTTTTCCGCAGTTTTTATCTGGGGGAGCGCCTTTTATTTGCTGCTGCAGGGGATGCAGTCGTTTTGAAGAGCGTCGTCAGGATAAAGCTGTTTGCCGATGCGGATAAATTCCTGCATGGCGCGGGTACGGTAGGTGTTTTTATGGATCGCCATGAAAATCGGACGGGTAGCTTCCGGGTCCTGGATTTTGTAATATACCATTGCCTGACTGGGCATGGAAAGCTTGATCAGGGAATCGGTAAGAAAGGTGACGCCCAGTCCCTGGCGACCCATGTGATAGGCCGTCATGAGCTGGTTGAGATAGAGCCGCACCTGCGGGACGAACCCCTCGTGACGGCAGAGGTCAAGCGCTCTTCGATAGAGGTCATTGCCGCGTCCGAGCAAGAGAAAGGGCGCATCAGCAAAGGCAGTGAGGGGCAGGCTGGGAATGGCGGCATCCTTGGCCGCGCCGGCCATGATGTCCGTTTGGGTGAGACGGGCGGCAGCATAGGTTTTGTTTTTAGGATGGGCAGCGGGGACGGCGAGCAGAATGTGTTCGCTGTACAGCGGAATGGTTTCGTAAAGCGTTTTGTCGTAGCTGCCGCTGTCGACGATGAGGTCCAGCTGATCGGTCAACAAGCGGGCAAACAGGTCGGCAGAATCAGATTCGGTTACGCGCAGACGGATTTTTGGCCAGGCATCGCTGAATGCCTTGAGTATGGGCGGCAGCAGGCAGGAGGCATAAAAATTAGTTCCGCCCAGCGAAAGCGCGCCGCTTTCCAAATTGGCAAGGTCATTTACATAGGTATGAAGTCGCTTTTGTATGCCCATGATTTGCTCCGCCGCTTCAATATAGGCGCGGCCGGCCGTTGTAAGCTGTATGGGCGTTGTGCTGCGGTCAAAGATGAGCAGCCCCAGCTCGGTTTCAACTTTTTTCACGGCAGCGCTCAATGCCGGCTGTGAGACAAAAAGCCGGCGGGCGGCGGCGGAAAAGCTTTTTTCCTGATAGACGGTGTAAACATATTTCATTCCCTGCATATGTTGCTTCTCCCTATAAAATATTTTTATATAATCTATATTGGTATATGTATTTGATTATATTATAATCAAATGTTATGCTAATGACAAGTTAAAGAAGGGAGCGGGCAGCATGAAGACAATTGGCATTATTGGCGGAATGGGGCCGCTGGCAACGGCAGATTTATTTCGGAAAATTATATTGTGTACGGCCGCACAGGCGGATCAGGAGCATGTTCCCATTCTGATCGACAATAATACGGCAATCCCGGACCGTACGGCGGCCATACGGGGAGAGGGACCGTCTCCGGTGCCGGAACTTTTGCGTTCGGCGCGTCGCCTGATGCAGGGTGGGGCAGATGTTCTGATCATGGGATGCAATACGGCGCATTACTTTTTACCGGCAATGCTGCCGCAGCTTACCGTGCCTTTTTTAAGTATGATTGATGCTGCCGCGCAGCATTGCGCCGCCAGGGGACTTTCGTGCGTAGGGTTGCTGGCTTCTGCGGGTACCTGTGCTTCGGGAATTTATCAAAAAGCGCTGGCCCGCTATGGCATCCGCCTGGTAGAACCAGATTTGCAGCAGCAGCAGGTGCTGCAGGATGTGATTTACTACGGGGTCAAAGCCGGCGATGCCTCTTATGATGTGCGTGCCTTCCGGCAGACACTGCAGGCTATGCGGGCTGCGGGAGCGGGGCAGTTTATTCTTGGCTGTACGGAATTGCCGATTGCAGTACAGCGGTATGGTGTGGAGGAATCTTTTATTGATGCCACTGAGGTGTTGGCGGCGGCTGCTGTTTCCTTTGCCGGTGCGCGCTGCGCTGCTCCGCTTGACCGGAAACCGGCGGCCTGACAATAAACATGGTCTTTTAGTCCATGACTGGCATATAGAGTTAGAAAACTGAGGAGGAATATTGGGTGAACTTATCTTTTAGAATTTTTCTTGCTTTGATCTTATCGGTGATCGCCGGACTTATCGCCGGGCCGGAGAGCCTGCCGTTTATTAAATGGTGGATTGCGCCGGTGGGAACGATGTTTATCAATTTGATTAAGATGATGATTGTCCCAGTGGTTTTCACGTCGCTGATTGTCGGTATGACCGGTCTGGGCGATACGAAAAAACTGGGTCGTATTGGTATCAAGACGCTGGGGTTGTATCTGGCAACGACGGCAGTGGCGATTGTCATTGGCTTCGGCGTGGCCGGTATTTCGCATCCGGGTGTTGGCACGGCGCTTTCCGGCGGCGCGTCGATGACGGTTAAGGAAGCGCCTTCCATTATGCAGGTGTTTGTGGCGATGATTCCCGCGAATCCGGTGCAGTCTATGGCCAAAGCCGATATTTTGCCGGTTATTATTTTTGCGTTGTTTATCGGCGTAGGGATTATTCAGGTTGGCGGTGAACGTGGACAGCGCTTGATTGATTTTTTTGATTCTTGCGCGGAGGTTTGCTACAAGGTTATTGCGATTGTCATGCAGCTGGCGCCGATCGGCGTTTTTGCCTTGCTGCTGCCGGTTGTGGCGCAAAACGGGCCCAAGGTGCTGCTGCCGCTTTTGTCCGTGATTCTGACGGTTGCGGTAGCCTGCGTGCTGCATGCCGTGCTGGTTTATTCGGCGTTGGCTTCGGTTATTGGTAAAATGAGTCCGGTGAAGTTTTTCCGGGGGATGTCGGAAGCGATGCTGATTGCGTTTACCACCTGTTCAAGTTCGGCGACGCTGCCGGTGAACATGAAAAATGCGCAGGAGAAGTTGGGCGTATCGAGGGATGTCGCCAGTTTTGTACTGCCGCTCGGCGCGACGATTAATATGGATGGCACGGCGCTTTATATGGGCGTATGTTCGCTGTTTATTGCTAATGTATTTGGTATTGATCTGAGTTTGCAGCAGATGATGATGATCGTTATGACCGGAACGCTCGCCTCCATTGGTACGGCGGGAGTTCCCGGAGCAGGACTTATCATGCTGGCGATGGTGCTGCAGTCGGTAGGACTGCCGATCGAGGGATTGGCGCTGGTAGCCGGCATTGACCGGGTGCTGGATATGTTCCGCACGTGTATTAATGTTACGGGCGACGGCGCGGTGGCCGTAGTGATTAATGAAACCGAAAAAATCGAGGGCAATGCCCGGGAAGCAGAACTGGTGTAAAGCGGGTTTTAGCTCATAAAAAAACTGCGCGGGGTAATTTTCCCGACGCAGTTTTTTTGTCTTTTGTTTTATTCGAGAATACCGGCCATTTTGAGCAGATATTGTGCATTGGTTGTCTGGCAGCGACCGGTTTTCAGCTTGAAGTCAAAGGCAATCCGATCGCCTTCATAATGCTCTGCAAAGTGGTAATTGGTAACGGGCGTAGTATTTGGTGAGGTGAGGTGGCAAAGTTCGAAGTCATGGGTCGAGACAAAGGTGATGCTCCAGGGATTGGTCAGGCGCTCAATGGCCGCCCGGGCACCGATAATGCGGTCCGCTGAATTTGTTCCCTTGAAGATTTCGTCGATGCAGATGAACATGGGGATTTTCTTTTTGGAAAACTCCACCATACTTTTAATGCGCAGCAATTCAGCATAAAAGGTTGAAAGACCGCGCGTGAGGTCGTCCGTGACGCGAATAGAGGTGAAGACGGTCAGCGGGGTAAGCGCCAGCTTCTGTGCGCAGACGGGCGCGCCTGCATAGGCCAGAATCGCCGCGCTGGCCAACGTGCGCAGATAGGTCGTCTTGCCCGACATGTTGGAGCCGGTGATGATGCGCGTTTCCGCAGCGGTCCGGGTATCGTTGCCGATGGCTTTGTCTTCAGGCAGCAGCAGATAGTTAAGGCCGGCAGCTTCAATATGAGGTTCCGGTCCGGCCAGCAATTCGGGAAAGGTATAGAGGCGGCGCGTCTGGCCAATGACAGCAAAAGACATCAGCAGTTCAATTTCCGACCAGACATCGATCCAATCGCTGATGGAGCGGGCACTGTGCTGCTGCCAGTGAGAAAATCGGTCGATACAGTGCAGATCGCCCAGGCAAAGCAGGTTGGACATAATAAAGAAAAAATAGTTGCGCCGCATATCGGCATAGTCGCTGAGCCGTTCCAGCCGGCGGAGGGACCGTGTCGATCCGTGCAGGCGCAGCTGTAATTCATTCAAATAGGCCGAGCTGAATCCGGACTGTTCCAGCCGCTGAAAAATGTGCGTATAGAGCTGCAGGGCCGGCTGCAGATGAAAAAGCGGCGCGAGCGCGCGTTCGCTGCGGCGAAAGCAAAGAGCGGCAAGCAGCAGCTGCAGGAGATAGAGGATGCCGGGAACCAGCCAACTAATAAAGTCGGCGGCTGCTGCTGCCAGACTGAGCAGCGAAAGGATCGGCAGGCCGAATGCCAGCCGATGTAAAAGCGGATTGAGGGCAATGTGATCGCCCTGCAGATTCCGTAGAAAACCGGTTGCATCCTGATGATCCGGCAGCAGACCAGCCAGCGCCTGCAGATCGATGCAGAGACGCGGACGTCGAATGAGTTCGGCCGTTCCCTGCTGGCGTTTGGCCGCCAGGGCGCGGTCGCCGGGCACAGGTGAAAGGGCGGCAGCAAGTAAATCCCGGCCGCGCCGGGTACGAGCCGCGCAAATGTACTGATAGATGGAATCGGCTCCAAAAAGGTTCAGGTCGCTGCCCTGCGGCAATTTTTCACTGCGGTAGCGGTCACCGGTCTCTGCCAGCTGATGCCATTCGCCGTTAAAACGGCCCAGATACTGACTGAGTATGGCCAGATGGCTGTCAAGAAACAGCAGCAGGTTTTTGACATCGGTATGATGCTGGAGAAGGCGCATAAAAGCAATGCCGCAGGCGGCGGCGAAGGCGTATAGAATGGGCAGATGCTGATCATAGCCGGCAGCGGCGGAAAATAGCGCCAGCGCGAACAGCACCAGACGGCCCGTCATCAGATGCTGGCTGCGCCGGTCCAGGTGTTTTCGATAACTTAGATCGATTTCCCGGGCCGATTCAAAAAAATGTTTTTTCATGCTAATCACCTTATTATAGTAAGATTGCTTAAATCATAGCGTTGTTATCTGATTATAGCATGGATAGAGGGAAAGCTCCAGAAGTGGCGGCATTTACAGATGTGCATATAAAGAAAAATACAGCGGGAATTTGTTCTTTGTATATGGACACTGCTCTGGTTCCGTGTTATGATAAAGCCATTAAAATGATTGCAGGGGGTAAGGGTTTTGGCAGAACAGGCAGTAGAAAAAAAGGATGCGCTGAGCCAGCTGGGCACATGGATTATTGTTGCGACGGTAGGCGGTGCGGTCGCAGGGTTGGCAATGGGCAAGCAGGCGCATTTGCTGGCTCCGGTGGGTGATCTCTTCATGCAGCTCATCAAGATGGTCGTTATTCCGATGGTGTTCTTTTCTCTCATTGGAGGCGCGGCATCGCTGGGAAAATCGAAAAGCGCCGGAAAGATCGGGCTGGTGACTTTTGTGTACTATGGTATTACGACGGTGATTTCGGTCCTGCTGGGTATCCTTTTCAGTGTGGTGTTTCAACCGGGAGCCGGCGTGAGTATTGCGGCTCTGTCCAGCGCAGCGGTGGATGCGGGCGATCTCGCTTCGAAAGCGGCCATGCCGGGTTTCTGGGAAACCATCATCGGCTTTGTGCCTGCGAATCCTTTTAAAGCGTTGGTAGACGGCAATATTTTACAGATTATTACGTTTGCGTTGTTTGTCGGTTTTGCACTGACCTTTTTGGAAGAAGAGAAAAAAACGTTCATGCTGAAAATCTTTGACTTTTTTACGGAGATTTTTATCAAGATCATGACGGCAATTATGTACATTGCGCCGATTGGCGTATTTTGCCTGATGGCCGATGCAACCGGAACGTTTGGCTATAATGTGCTGGTGAAGATTCTGTATCTGATCGGGCTGTATGTGGTGGTGCTGGTCTTGATTACCTATGTGATGGTAGGCGGCACGATCTCGATGTTTTCCAAGTGTACGACGTATAAGAAGTTTTTCCAGAGCATGTGGAAAGTACAGCTTTTTGCCTTTTCTACCGCGTCTTCTATGGCAACGCTGCCGCTGAATATGCGCACGGTGGAAGAAGAACTGCATGTGTCCAAGGAGACGACTTCCTTTGCCTTGCCGCTGGGAGCGACAATCAATATGAACGGCAATGCGGCTTATTATGCAATGGCGGCCTGCTTCCTGGCGCAGATGTACGGGATGGAGCTGACATTTCCACAGTATCTGGCGATTATCATTACGGCGACGCTGGGTGCGGTAGGACAGGCCGGCGTGCCGGGTCCGACGCTTTTGGTGGTGGCGGTGCTGGTAGCGGCCAATATCCCGATTGATGCTTTGCCAATCCTTTTTGGCGTAGATCGTATTTTTGATATGCTGCGGACGGCGGTCAATATTACCGGTGATGCCGCCTGTGCAACGATTGTCGACCGTTTCCGGGAGGAAGATCAGGGCTGACGGTTGGTTGATAGGGCGGTTCAATCATGAGGAAGAGAAGCGTCTGGCTTGCAAAAGCCGGGCGCTTCCTTTACAATAGAGAGGAAGTTTGTGTAGTAAAGGCGGTAAGTTGCTTTGAATTTTGAGAAACGGGATTTTGATGAAGTTGGACAGGAGCTGACTGAGCTTTTGGCGCGTTTGGCGCCGGCAACCGACGATTTGGCGGCAGAAGGCTGGGAAAGCCGGGCCGAGCAGCAGGAACTGCTGGAGAAGGCGGGGCTTTTAGTATGAGTCTTTCACCGGAAACGCGGGAGCGGCTGCAGCGGCAGATTGATGCGCTGCGGAAGCGCATGCAGCTGGATTCCAATGATTTGGAATATGAGACGCATTTGCATACGTTGCGTATGCTGCAGCATCTTTTGGACCAAAAATGAGTTGGGTTCATATTTTCAGGGAAAAATCAGTTCTTTTTGTTAGGATAATTTTGGATAAGTGAAAGGAAGCGATGGTTTTGTCGGAACGAATGACGATGCAGGAAGTGCTTAAAGAATATGGCGTGCCGCTCATTAAACTGGATGTGCATGCAACCAGGACCGAGTGCCTGAAGCTGCGGGAACAACTGTTGGAGATCACCAAGCTGAGTCAGGCGAAGGAGCAGGGATATCTGGATATTGACTGCAAGCTGTATATTGATATTCACGATATTGACCGGTATCTTTCGGGTGAGTTGGATACGCTGGGAGAGATCTATGCTTTCCCCGAGGATATAAAAAGTCATCAGGAATAATCAGGAGGAATGAAGTATATGACTATGTATTGGAAGAAAATTGCTGTTTCGGTTTGCGCCGGCGTGTTTGCGCTGACAGCCGTTGCTGCGGTGCCGTCGGTGGCGATGGCCGCCAAGGGCGGGGCTCGTATTTCTGCGCCGCGGGTGTCGGCTCCGGCGCCTGCGCCAAGGGTATCGGCTCCGGCGGAAAAGGCTGCAGCGCCGAATCAGAAAGAATATAAGCCGTCACAGAATGCCAGCTCGATTAAAGAGCAGGCTCCGGCGGCCCGGACGGGCGCGGCACCTGCTGCTCGCAGCGCTTCTCCGTGGGGCGGCATGATGCGCAATATTGGTTTATTTGCTGGCGGCATGCTGCTGGGCGGCATGCTGAGTCATCTTTTTGGCTTTGGCATGGGGAGCTTTATGTCGGACGTCATGGGGCTGCTGATGAATTTGGTGATTTTTGGCGCCGTATTTATGTTGATCCGCATGGCGATTCGTAAATTTACCGGACGGAAAAAAGAAGAACAGGATCCTTATCATGCACGCGAAGCATCGGCTATGCGCCAGGAAGCACCGATCAATGTGACGCCGCGGGCCGAGGAGCCGATCGAGGATATCCGGCCATCGCAGACCGGGATGAGCATGGATTATGAACCTAAACGTATGGCGGACAGATATCGGAGCAGATAATCGGAGGCGGGGAACGATGTTGAAACAATCAACGTATGCTGCCGTTGAGACACTTTTGGAGCGGTATCCGGTTTTAGCCGTGTGTCGCGGTGATCTGCGCGCAGCCGTAGAGACCATCTGCGAGAGCTTTCGCGGGGGAAAAAAACTGATGACCTGCGGCAATGGCGGCAGTGCAGCGGATGCTGAGCATATTGTCGGCGAGCTTATGAAAGGGTTTTTATTGCCGCGGCCGCTTTCGGAGAGTATGCGGACGGAGATGGAGCGCATCTGCCCTCATGAGGCCGACTATTTTTGCCGGAATCTGCAGGGCACGCTGCCGGCGATGTCGCTGGTCAATCAGATTGCGCTGAATACGGCTTTTGCCAATGACCAGGCGCCGGATCTTTGCTTTGCCCAACAAATTTTTGGCATGGGGCAGGCGGGCGATACTTTGCTGGCAATCAGTACCTCGGGCAATTCGGCCAATGTTCTTTATGCCGTGCAGATGGCCAGGGTCAGAGGCGTGCGGACCATTGCGCTCACCGGCCGCTCGGGCGGGAAGATACGGAAGCTGGCCGATATTTGCGTCTGTGTTCCGGATGATGAAACCTACCGGATACAGGAATATCATCTGCCAGTGTATCATATGTTCTGTATTGCCGCTGAAAATGAATTTTTTGGCGAAGGCTGAACAGTCAGGTTGTAAGCGGTTGTTGTCGGAGGATGACAGCCGCTTATTTTTTGCCGATTTATACATAGGATTTTGGCCAGCAGGGACGAATATATAAACAGGAGTTGATTACTATGCTGGAAGCACTGAAAAATCAGGTTGTGCTTTATGCCCGGGAAGCGGAGGGCATGGGGCTTTGCCGGCACCGTTCGGGCAATTTCAGCGCGCGCGATCAGGCGAGCGGCCTGATTTGCATGACGCCGACCGGAGCCGATCGGAAGACCATGCAGCCGGAGGACGTTGTGGTCATGAACGGACAGGCAGAAATCGTCGAGGCGCTGACGGGGTGCAGGCCGACGAGCGAAGCGCTGATGCATCTGGCGGCCTATGAAGCGCGGCCTGATGTTAAGGCGGTGGTACATACGCACTCCAAGTATGCGCTGACGTTTGCGGTTTTGCGGAAAAGCATTCCGGCCATTGTGTCGGAGATTGCTCACCTGGGTTGTCGGCAGGGCTATATTCCGGTGGCGGCTTATGGGCGGCAAGGGTCGCAGGCGCTGGCGGATTCCGTACGGGAGCCGCTGGCAATCAGCGATGTTATGTTGTTGGCCGGGCACGGGGTGCTGACGGTTGACGCCGGTTCGCTGGATGGGGCATTGCTGAAAGCGGCTTATGTGGAAGAAATCGCCGAAATTTATTATCATACGCTCTTGCTTTCCGGTGGCAAGGATCCGGTTCTTTTGTCGGCAGAGGATCTTAGATTGCAGTATCCGGCAGCCGTGACAGAAAAAAGTGAGATGCCTGTGTGAAGGAGGATGTTTATGATTTCAGAGAAAGAACTGCTGGCATTACAGAATGGCAGTGATGTGCGCGGGGTGGCGATGGAGGGCGTTGCCGGAGAGCCGGTGACGCTGTCGGCAGAGACGGTCAACCGGATTGCTTCAGCATTTGTGGCTTTTTTGGCAAAAAAAACCGGCAGGCGGCTGGAAGATCTGACGATCGCGGTAGGGACGGATTCACGGCTCACCGCCGTGGCTTTGCAAAATGCCGCGCTGTCGGCGGTTCTGGGCTGCGGCGCTAAGGCGTTGGACTGCGGCATGGCTTCTACGCCGGCCATGTTTATGGCAATTTTGTTTGATGAAACTAAAGCGGACGGATCTATCATGCTGACGGCCAGTCATCTTCCGTTCAACCGCAACGGCATGAAATTCTTCACACGGGACGGGGGGCTGGAGAAGGCGGAAATCAAGACGCTGCTGCAGCTGGCCGTATCGTGTAAACCCCATGTCGGACAACAGGATAAGGCGGTTTCCTATGATCTTATTTCCCGTTATGCGAATCATTTGCAGGAAAAAATCCGGCAGGGATTACAGGCTTCAGAGGATGCGAAACCGTTGTCGGGGATGCATATCGTAGTCGATGCCGGCAATGGCGCCGGCGGATTTTTTGCCAGCCGGGTGTTGCTGCCGCTGGGCGCTGATATTACCGGCAGTCTTTATCTCGAGCCGGACGGAAGATTTCCCAATCATGTGCCAAATCCGGAGAATGAGGCGGCGATGGCGGCGATTCAGGGGGCGGTGCTGCAAAACCGGGCGAATCTGGGGTTGATTTTTGATACGGATGTCGATCGCATGAGCGCTGTTTTGCCGGATGGAAAAGAGATCAGCCGCAATGCGCTTATTGCTATGATGGCCGCTATTCTGGCGCCGGAGTATCCGGGCGGTACGATTGTGACGGATTCCGTGACTTCCGATGAATTGACCGTATTTCTGGAGCAGGAGCTGGGACTGAAACATCATCGGTACATGCGCGGCTATAAGAATGTGATTGATGAATGCATTCGTCTGAATCAGACGGGCATCCTGTCGCCATTGGCAATCGAAACTTCCGGGCATGGCGCGCTGCGGGAAAATTATTATCTCGACGACGGAGCCTATCTGGCCGTCAAGCTGCTCATTGCCGCAGCGCGGATGCATCAGAGCGGGAAGCCGCTCGGGACGCTGATTGCCAAACTCGGCGCTCCGGCGGAGAGCCGGGAGTTCCGGCTGGCAATCCGGGCCGCCGGCGATGCGCATGCCTATGGCGCCGCTGTGCTGGCGGCATTTGCCGAACGCGCGGCGGCGGCCGGCATTCCGGCGGCGCAGCCGTCTTATGAGGGCGTACGGCTCTTATTTCCGCAAGGCTGGGCTTTGCTGCGGATGTCGCTGCATGATCCCAATATGCCGCTGAATGTAGAAGGCCGTACGCCGGGTTCTTTGGCGGTCATTGTCTGTCAGTTGAAGAAATTTTTGACTGGCTTTGAGGATCTGGACAGCAGCGGACTGAATCGGTTTTAAAAAGATATTGCTGTTTTTTGGCCGGATGGTCAGACACTGTATGAGATTTTTCCTACAGTGTCTTTTTTATTTAAAACAAATAAGCGCTGAATAAAGAGATATTTCTATAAAATAATACCTTTCTTTTATTGCCTTAACGCCAAAAAGGTGTAGAGACAGACAGGGGATTTTCTGTTATAATACAGATGTGTCGCTATTTTGCCGGAAGCGGGCTTTCGTGCTAAAATAGAGAGATGGCAGGAATTGAAAGGCGGGAATTCATGGCGAATAAAATAAATTCAATGACAGAAAGCGGAATACTGGCGGCGATTACGGTTGTGATGGCGCTGGTTGCTGTTTATGTGCCAATTCTGGGGATTGTGGCGGTGTTGCTTTGGCCGCTGCCGATGATTGTGCTTATTGTACGGCACGGGCTCAAATGGGGGCTCATGGCGGTCGTGGTGGCTGCCGTGCTGACGTCAATTCTGGTGGAGCCGCTGGTGTCTTTGCGTTTGGCGCTGGCTTTTGCACCCGGTGGGATCGCGCTGGGGATCGGCTACCGGCGCGGCTGGCCGGGAGTGCGCATTTTTACGATCGGCGTGATTGTTTCCCTGATGGCCAAGCTGGCGGCGCTGGGGCTGGTCTTCCTGATTACGAATATTCATCCGTTTACGATGCAATTTGATGCGTTGAATGATTCTTTTCAGAAGTCGGTTGAGATTTATCAGAGCTTTCATATGACGGATGCTCAGATCGAGCAGGCACGGGAGACGTTCACGCAGAATCTGCAGGTTGTGAAATTACTGTTGCCATTGGTCGTGGTACTGATGGGGCTTATGGATACGGCGCTGAATTTTTTTATTGGCGGCAAAGTGCTGCGCCGTTTAGGGCATGATGTGCCGGTATTTCCTAAATTTACGGAATGGCGGCTGCCCAAATTTTTTCTTTATTTATTCGGGTTTTCTCTCATTGGTATGTATTGGGGAACGACGCGGGAGCTGTCGCTTTTGTATCAGGTGTCGCTGAATGGCAATATGATTGCTACCTTTGCCGGGATTTTGCAGGGGATTGTTCTGTTTCAATATACAACGGAGCATTATCATTGGTCGAAGGTTCTTAGTACAGTGGTGTTAGTTTTTATTTTGTTTAATGGGGTTTTATTGCAATTACTGGCGTTTACCGGCCTGTTTGATATGGTGTTCGATTACCGCCGCCGTTTTGGCCGTCGGTGATGAATGGGATGAAATGGGGTGAGGCGTATGCCTCGTAATTTATCCGCATGGAGTGATTTGTGCATCCATTTGGTTGTTATTGGTATCCTGGTACTGGTGCTGATGTCTTATAATGTCTATGTAGGAGCCATCAGTCTGGTCATCTGGGTTTCCATGGCGCTTTTTGCCCGGGAACGCTGCCGTGACCGGCAGCAGCGTTTTGAAAGGTATTTCCGGGATGTTGTCAGCAATATTAATCAGATCTCGAATTATGCGATTGACAATCTGCCGCAGGCTGTGTTGATTATTGATTCAGACGGTCGGCTGCAATGGGCGAATGGTGCCTTGGGAGAGTATCTTGGGCAAAAGCCGGAGCAGGGAACGCCGGTAAAAGCCTTTTGGCCCGGCGTGATTCTGGAGCCCATCTGGGGAATGGAAGGCGAATACGTTTTTGCGCAGGGCGATACTTACTATCGGGCGGAATACCGGCCGGTAGCGACGTGTGCGGACGATGACAGCCTGATGGTGTTTTATGTTTCGGATATTACCGATTTTGAGCATCTGCGCCGGGAGCATTTGTTGAGCCGGGTGGTTTTGGCTTATATTCAGGTGGATAATTATGATGAGGTGCTGCAGGGCCTGACCGAAGCGGAGCGTACGGCGCTGCTGTTCGAGGTCAATAAGCTGCTGGATGACTGGATTCGCGGATTGGGCGGTTTTTTGCGCCGGGTATCCGAGGATGTTTATGTGGCGGTGATGGATCGCCGGTCGCTGGATCAGGCGCTGGCGGACAGGTTTGATGTGCTGGACCGGGTGCGGGCGCTGCGCAGTGTAAATAAGCTGCCGGTGACGCTGAGTCTGGGCGTGGCAGTGGCGGATACCCAGAGTATGGGTGAACTGGGCACGCAGGCGCAGGCCGGATTGGATTTGGCGCTGGGGCGCGGCGGCGATCAGGTTGCGGTGCAGCTGGAAGGCAAGATGCAGTTTTACGGCGGCAAGGCCAAGGCGGTGGAGAAGCATACGCGGGTCAAAGCGCGCGTAGTCGCGCATGCGCTGCGGGAGCTCATCGAGAATTCGGACGAAGTTTTTATCATGGGGCACCATAATGAGGATTTTGATGCGTTGGGTGCTTCCATGGGCGTAGCCAAGATGGCCCGCCAGGTCGGTCGGCCGGTTCATATTGTGTTGAGCGATATGAACGAAGGTATTGACAAGTTCACAGATATGCTCAAGGAGAAGGATGAATATGCCGGCTTGTTTGTGCGGGCCCGGGATCTCATGACGATTACTACGGTGCATCCGCTGCTGATTGTTGTGGATACGCATATTCCGTATCTGGTAGCGGCGCCGGAGCTGCTCGAGCGCGTCAGCCAGGTCGTGGTTATTGATCACCATCGGCGCAGCGAGCATTGTATTACGAATTCGCTGCTGATTTATATTGAGCCGGCGTCCAGTTCGACAAGCGAGCTGGTGACGGAACTTTTGATGTATTATAGCGAGGATCTGGTGCTTTCTCGACTGGATGCTACGGCGCTTTATTCCGGCATTATTGTCGATACGAAGAATTTTGCCGTGCAGACGGGCGTGCGCACCTTTGATGCGGCGGCCTATCTCCGGCGAGCCGGGGCAGATCCGGTTCTGGTGCGCCATTTGTTCCGTACGGATTATGAGACCAATATTGCGATCTCCAAGGCAAAAGCGTATTCCAATCTGTATGAGGGCGGACTCATTACGACGACCTGTCCGGACATCATCCCGAATATCCAGGCGATTGCTGCGCAGGTGGCTGATTCACTGCTGCGTATCGAAGGGGTGCGTATGAGTCTGGTGTTTTTCCAGTTGGACGCCGATACCATTGGGATCAGTGCGCGTTCTACCGGCGAATTGAATGTGCAGGTTATTATGGAGAATTTTGGCGGCGGCGGTCATCAGAACGTGGCCGGGGCGCAGGTAAAAAATCAAAAATTGGCAGAAGTACAGGCAAAAGCAATTGAGCTGAGCAAAAAATATATTGAGGAGAATGGTTGATATGAAGGTAATTTTACAGCAAGATGTTAAAAAAGTTGGTAAGAAAGGCGAAATCGTTGAGGTTTCCGAAGGCTACGGCCGGAATTTTCTTTTGCCGAAAAAATTTGCGATTGAGGCTACTGCTTCAAGCATGAATGTGGCTAAGGCACAGGCGAAATCGGCAGAGCGCAAAAGAGCACAGGCTGTCGATGAAGCAAAACTGATGGCGGCGCAGCTGGCAAAAGTGGAAATTACGATTCCGGTAAAGGTCGGCGAGGGCGGTAAGCTGTTTGGCTCCGTTACGGGCAAAGATATCGCGGAAGCGCTGAAAAAAGATCATGGCATTGAAATCGACCGGCGCAAGATTGCATTGGAGCATGAAGTGGTCGGTCCGGGCGAGTATGATGCGGTGATCAAGGTGCATCCGGAGATTACCAGCACGATTAAGGTATATATCGTGGCTGCGTAAGTTGACAGAGAATCAGGAAGGATTGACATATGGGAAGTTTATTCAAGTTTTTCCAAAAACAAAAGCCAAAACCAGAACCGGAAAAACAGCCGGAGACGCATGAGGAGCAGCTGGACCGCGAGATTGATGCGCTCTACAGTATGCTTGCCGACGTTTTGGGTTCTGACAAGCTGGTGATCAAGGCCGGGAAGATGGACGCCATGCGTTTTATGCGTTCGCCTCTTCGTGGCGAGCGTGTTTTGGCACTGCAGCGCATTGTGATGGAGAACCCTACGATTGAGCACATTCCGGATGATCCGGAGATACCCAAGCTGCTGATGATTTTGTCGGAGAAAATTGCCGACATTATGGCGCGGCGGACGTTGGAAGATAAAATTGAAAAGAAGATTGCCGAGAAGCTGGAGGAAAATCATCAGGACTATGTGAAGGAAATTCGCATGCAGGTGCTGGATGAGGAAAAACCGGTGCAGGAATCACCGCAGGCGGTTCGGAAACGCGAAGCGCTGGAAAAGCTCAATAAAGTTAGTCTTACCCAGTCGGTGATGGAGCTGCTGCGGCCGAAAACACTGGATGAGATCATCGGACAGCCGCGTGCGGTCCGTTCGCTAATGGCGAAACTGTCGTCGCCGTATCCGCAGCATTTGCTGCTGTATGGACCTCCGGGCGTCGGTAAGACGACGGCGGCGCGGCTGGTGCTGGAAGCGGCCAAGACCATGGAACATTCGCCGTTTGGCGAAGAGGCGCCTTTTGTGGAGACAGATGGTACGACGCTGCGCTGGGACCCGCGGGATATGACGAATCCGCTGCTGGGTTCGGTGCATGACCCGATTTATCAGGGCGCGCGGCGTGATCTGGCCGATAGCGGCGTGCCGGAGCCGAAACCGGGACTGGTCACGGATGCTCACGGCGGCATTTTGTTTATTGATGAGATTGGCGAAATGGATGAGATGCTGCAAAATAAGCTTTTGAAAGTGCTGGAGGACAAACGGGCCTATTTTGAATCTGCGTATTATGATCCGACGGATGAAAAAGTGCCGCCGTATATCCGGGAATTGTTTGAAAAGGGAGCGCCGGCTGATTTTGTGCTTATCGGCGCGACGACCCGGGATGCACAGCATATCAACCCGGCACTTCGTTCCCGCTGTGCCGAGATTTACTTTGAGCCGCTTACGCCGAACCATATTGTGACGATTGTTGAGAATGCGGCTCAAAAGCTCAATGCACAGCTGGAAGACGGTGTTTTGCAGCTGATCAGCGATTATACGATTGAAGGACGCAAAGCAATTAATATTCTGGCGGATGCATACAGCTTTGCGATGGAACGCGCGGCCGGCAGCGATGCGCCGGTTGTCATCGAAAAAAAGGATATTTATGAAGTGGCGCAGGTTAGCCGCTTATTTCAGTTTGTGACGAAAAAGGCATCGGATCGCGCAGAAGCCGGGCATATTTTCGGCTTGGGCGTTTCTGGTTTTTTGGGATCAGTCATTGAAATTGAAGCGGTGGCTTTTCCGGCGCATGAAAAAGGCAAGGGCAAAGTGCGTTTCAATGAAACCGCCGGCAGCATGGCCAAGGATTCGGTATTCAATGCGGCTTCTGTCATGCGGCAGCTGACGGGACAGGATCTTGCCGATTATGATGTGCATATTAATGTCATTGGCGGCGGGAATATTGACGGACCGAGCGCCGGAACGGCGATTTTGGCAGCGATTATAAGTGCTGTTACGGGGAAGAAAATCCGGCAGGATGTGGCGGTTACAGGCGAAATTTCCCTGCAGGGACGGGTGCGTCCGGTGGGCGGTGTATTTGAAAAAGCGTATGGCGCCAAACAGGCTGGGATTAAGACGCTGCTTATTCCGGCGGAGAACAGCAAGGATATTCCCGAGGGACATCTGGGGCTGGATATTCATCCGGTGGTGACGGCAGAGGAGGCATTTGCCTTTATTTTTGCAAAGGAAGACGAAGTATGATTGACAGAGTACCACCGCAAAATATCGAAGCGGAACAGGCTGTCCTCGGCGCGATGCTGATTACCAAGGATGCTATTGCGGCCGCGGCGGAAGTGCTTACGGCGGATGATTTTTACCGTGAGGCGCACCGCATCGTGTTTGAGGCCATGATGGATTTGTTCAGCCGCGGGGAAGCGGTGGATCTCATCACGGTGACGGAGCAGCTGAAAAAAAGTAATTTGTTGGAAAAGGCTGGCGGCATTGCGTTTGTTACGTCGTTGGCCAATGCAGTTCCGACGGCTGCCAATGTGACATATCATGCCAAAATTGTCGAAGAAAAGGCGCAGCTGCGCAATTTAATTAATGCGGCGACCGAAATTGCCGGTATCGCGTATGAAGACTCTGAAGATGTAGCCGATGTCATGGATAAGGCGGAGAAGCGGATTCTGGAGGTTTCGGCCAGGGAAAACGGCAGCACGTTCGTGCCGCTGAAGGAAATCTTGCTTAAAACCTTCAGCCAGATTGAGCAGCATTCGATTAATAAGGGAGCTTTGACCGGCCTGGCGTCGGGATTTGTGGATCTGGACCGGCTGACTTCCGGCTTCCAGCCTTCGGATCTGATTTTGGTGGCGGCCCGCCCCAGTATGGGTAAAACGGCGTTCACGCTGAATATTGCTTCTTATGTGGCGGTGCGGGAAAATAAACCGGTGGCGTTTTTTTCCCTGGAAATGTCGAAGGAGCAGCTGGTGCAGCGCATGCTTTGCTCGGAAGGGGCGATTGACTCGCAGCGGCTGCGGGTAGGGGAACTTGAGGACAAGGATTGGACCCAGTTGATTGATGCCGCTGATCGGTTGACAACGGCGCCGCTCTTTATTGATGATACGCCGGGCATAACGGTCATGGAACTTCGTTCCAAGGCGCGTCGCTTGAAAGCGGAGCATGGCTTGTCGCTGGTCGTGATCGATTATTTGCAGCTGATGCAGGGACGCGCCAGCAAAAACGGCGATAACCGTCAGCAGGAGATCTCGGAGATTTCCCGCTCCCTGAAGGCGCTGGCCCGCGAGCTCAGCGTTCCGGTTATTGCTTTGTCGCAGCTTAGCCGCAGCGTTGAATCGCGGCAGGTTAAAAAACCGATGCTCAGCGATTTGCGTGAATCGGGTTCTTTGGAGCAGGATGCCGATATTGTCATGTTCCTTTATCGTGAGGATTACTATGATCCTGATACGGAGAATAAAAATATTACCGATGTGATTATTGCCAAGCATCGTAATGGTCCGATTGATACGATACAGCTTTTCTTCCAGAAAGAGTTCACAAAATTTGCCAATTTATCACGGATGCAATAGGCAATTTAAAACTGAATAGAAAATTTTACAGGAAGCAGCAAAAGAAAGGATGAAAGCATGAAGCAGCGAGACGTAGTCCTTTATACGGTTTTAACCGTGGTTACCTGCGGTCTTTTTGGCTTGTATTGGATAGCGAAGTTTACCAATGACGTACACCGGTGGTCGGGGCGCCCGGCAACCGCTTCCGGCGGAAAAGCCGTGCTGTATATGGTGCTGACTTGTACCTTTTACTTTTATTACTGGATTTATAAAATTGGCGGAGAACTGGTGGATGCCCGCCGGGAACATTCGTTGCCGGCAGATTCGGTGTCCAATACCATGTATACGGTCGTCACGGTTGTTATGACGTTTGTTGCGGCGCTGTTCACGACTTTGCAGATGCTCGGTGAAAGTTTTGACGCTATGCACAAAGGCGGCGCGGAAATAGTGGCTTTTGGCCTGATGGCACTGCTGCTTTCTTTTTTCGTGCAGTGTATGATATCCGGCGTTATTATCTGGTTCATTTATCGGCGTTCGGACGAAAATCCGCGGCTGATTTATATTTTGCTGGCGGTGCTTCGCACGCAGCTTTTCACGATTGCGTTTTTGCAGGCATCCTTTAATGAAGCGCTGACGCATCAGCCGTCGGAGGGCAATTCTGCCGGGTCAGCTGTCTGATACGGCGTTTGCAATACAGTGTGTAGGAGGATGTATATATGGAAAAGAGAAGCGTGGTTCGCTGTGTTTTGTTCAGTATTATTACCTGCGGTATTTATGGTTTGTACTGGTACTATCATATGACGAACGATGCTCACCAGGCGGTGGGGCGTCAGACGACCGCTTCCGGCGGCAAAGCTGTTTTATTTGCGCTGATTACCTGCGGCATCTATGTGTTGTACTGGACTTATAAAATGGGCGAAACCATTATGGAAGCGCAGGAAGCGCGCGGGATGCATACCGATAAGAATATGCCGGTCATTTATTTGGTGTTTGCCTTGTTTGGGCTGGGAATTGTCAGCGAAGTTTTGCTGCAAAATACGCTGAATGATATCATTGATTTTGACGCTTTGCGGGTTTCGGCGGAAAATGCAGCGGCGGCCGCGCCGGAAGCGTTGATGCCTGCGGATGAAGACAATCGTCCGGAACCAAAATGATTGCTGTGGGTTTTGGGCTGGAGGAAGCGCAGCGACAGCGTCTGGGCACAGCGGGCAGAAAATACGGCGTGTTGTTGTTGGCGGGGGCGGCATATCTTTTGTTTTGCCGTCTGACGGGTTGGAGTCTGCCCTGTCCGTTTCATTATTTGACCGGACTTTCTTGTCCGGGGTGCGGGCTGACACGGCTAATGCTGGCTTTGGCAGAGGGCAATCTGCCGGCGGCGTTTGCCGCGAATCCGGCTTTGTGTCTGGCGGCTGGACCGCTGGCTTATCTGATCTTCGGCGATGAATGGCTTTGGGTCCGCTATGGGCGGGCGGTCACGCTTACCGGGCAGACGTGGCTGTTGCGGGGATTGTTTTTCTGGTTTTTGGTCTATGGTATTTGGCGTAATTTGTAAAAAATAATTTTGTGATCAATATAAAAGCTCGTTTTCTGTCAGCCCACAGCTGCTTCAGAAAACGAGCTTATTTATGTGAGAATATTTTGTTTGTTTTCCTGCCGAAAAGAATGAAATATGATAAAATAGAAACAGCATATCGTAGAAATGACAGGAGGGGTGTTTATGGATTGGCAGCAATGGACGGGAAAATTTTGGGCGGCTTGGTCTTTGCCGCACCCCTGGAAAAATCATTTTCATCTGGC
This sequence comes from Megamonas sp. UBA1799, assembly GCA_002319815.1. Lineage (GTDB taxonomy): Bacteria > Bacillota > Negativicutes > Selenomonadales > Selenomonadaceae > UBA1799. The sequence goes on along the minus strand of DCFR01000057.1, from coordinate 32,723 downwards.
CATGCCGTTTGGCAATACGCTGCGGCCGGCAGGGCTGATTTTTTGGAAAGATGTCTGGCATATCTTTTTTCTTTGGACAGCTGCGGACACTTCTTCTTTGTATTGGCTGCATACGACGACGCGTGATTTTGTGCATTTCGGGATACCGGTGCCGGTATCCGGATGCGAGCCGGCGCCGGCTTTTTTGCCGGGCTGCGTCATTTTGCAGAAAAATACGCTGGGGCTTTGGTACACGCGGCAATTGACGTTGGCTGCGGACGAGAAAGCCGGTTGTTCGCAGCAGCAGGCGACTTGGAGTAAAACTTTTTTTGCCGAGCAGCCGCTGCCGCTGCCTTCTTTGCCGGACGGTTATAGAAGTCAGCTGCAAAATCCGTACCTGTTTGTGCGGCAGGGGCAGCGTTATCTGCTCTTTGGCGCGCAGGCGGAGGACGGACGCGGTTGTATTCTGCTTGCGCGCGAGCAGGATGATGGCTGGGAATTTCTCGGCGAGCTGCGGACGCAGCTCGGCAGTTTTGGGCATCTTTGGGAGCAGCCGCAGCTGCTGCGCTTTGGTGATCATGATGTATTGTTTTTGTGCGCGCAAGGAGTTACCCCTAAAGAATATGATTGCCAGAATCTTTGTCAGGCAGGTTATCTAGTAGGGCAGTTTTCTTCCGCAGCCAAGGAGCTGTTGCATGGAAGCTTCCAGGAGCTGGATCGCGGGTTTGATTTTTATGCGCCGCAGGTCAGTTGCCATGAAGGCCGGATTCTGCTTCTGGGCTGGATGGGGATGCCGGGCAAGGAAGCGCAATATCCGGCTGGCGAGGCCGGCTGCCGCTATACGATGACGCTGCCGCGGGAACTCCGCCTGCGCCGGGGGCATATTTATGCCGAGCCGGCGCGTGAATTGAAAGATTTGCGTTTGGCCGACCACATGCAGGAATTTGCCGAGGAAGATACCGCAGCGCATTCTCTGACGCTTCCAAATGGAGCCGAGGTTTTTTTGTCGCTGCAGCTGGGGCACGCGCAGCTGCTGACAATTTCTCTTGTCTATGGCGAGGAACGTCTGCTTTTTCGGTATGACCGGACGCGTCAGCTTATGCAAATCAACCGGATGGGTATGCACCGGGGCGGACGCGGCGTGAGAACTTTCCGCCTTTATAGCGATGATGTATTGCTCGGGCATTTTTTTATTGATAAAACCGCCGTTGAGGTGTTTTTTCAAAATGGAGAACAAACCGCGGCTATTCAGGTGTTTCCTGAAAAAGATATTTTGCCGAAGTTAACGCTGCAGGCGGATGCCGTACTGCCGGAAGTCACTGGCTGTGTATGGCAGCTGGATACGCTGCATTTTACGGAGCAGCCGTATTTTTCCGGACGTATCAGCATATAAAGAAAAGGCTGCGGCAATTGCCGC
>DCFR01000057.1:0-31084 GCA_002319815.1 Megamonas sp. UBA1799 | reverse complement strand
AGGCTGCGGCAATTGCCGCAGCCTTTTCTTCAGCTTACGATAGCTTTGCGTTCCTCCGGGGACGAGAGCGGAACCCGCCGAATGCATTCAAAAGGACAATCCTCAAAACTGCAGCGCAGATCCATTGAATTCTCGAGCAAAGTAAAAGTCACCCGCTTTAGTACATGGTTCTTCAAGCTCTTTTGTATTCTTTCTATATAAAAGCTTGCCTTTTCCACCGAAAGAGGCCCATTTTCGATTACAACCCGGACATTGTCAATGAGCATGAGAAACACCTCCTGACAAACAGCGCCATTCATGCAGATGAAACGGACAATGGGGATGCAGAAAGAGTTCTGCATACATAATTTATTATACAGCATCGCTCGTTGTTTGTTAAGTATTATTTACGGAAGCTCAAATAAAGTACATCAGTTGTTCCGGTCCTTTTTGTTTTTCAGTTTCGGTCAGGATATCGGCCAGTGTTACTGCATGCAAAGTGTGCGTAATAGCTTCGTCGAGACGGCCATAAACGCAGACTGCTAAAGCTTGTTCAAGAGCTGGAAGCTTGCCGGCGCTCGATGCGCCTGTTTTTTCTATCAAGGCAAGTTCAATGGCAGCAAGAACATCATAAGCCGTGATCTCTTTAGGCGGACGGGACAGCTGATATCCGCCCTGCGATCCTTTTAGCGAGAGTACGAGGCGGCTGCGTTTCAACAGGGAAAAGACTTGTTCCAGATAAATTTTGGATATACCCAGCCGGTCCGAAATACTGATAATCGTAACGGGAGTTCCGGCGGCATAGTTTGCGGCCAGCGTCGTCATAGCGGCTAGTCCGTAGCGTCCTTTCGCTGATATTTTCATAATAAGCCCTCATTTCATATATTCATTCTATGATATATATCATAGCGGACTTCAGAAAAAAAGTCAATTGCCTAGCAAATGACTATGTTTTATTTTTACAAATCCTATTGACAAGATATGAAATATCGCATACAATATAAACATATTAATCATATATGCTTTAGACGGCCGCAAAGCCGGAGGCAAAATTTCAGGAGGCGTTTTCGAATGGGAAAAGTTTATGAGAGTATAACCGAACTGATTGGCCATACGCCGCTTCTTCGGGCGAAGAATTTTGTCCGTGAGAATAAACTTGAGGCGCAGGTTCTTGTCAAGCTGGAGTATTTTAATCCGGCTGGCAGTGTGAAAGACCGCATTGCTAAGGCAATGATCGAGCAGGCAGAAAAAGAAGGCAAATTGAATCAGGAGTCGGTGATCATTGAGCCGACCAGCGGCAATACTGGTATTGGTCTGGCCAGCGTGGCAGCGGCCCGCGGCTATCGCGCTATTTTGACGATGCCGGAGACAATGAGCGTTGAGCGCCGCAATCTTTTGAAGGCTTATGGCGCGGAGATTGTGCTTACGGATGGGGCAAAGGGAATGAAAGGGGCGATTGCCAAGGCAGAGGAACTGGCTAAGACAACGCCGCATGCGTATATTCCTTCGCAGTTTACCAATCCCGCTAATCCGGCTGCGCACAAAGCGACCACTGGTCCGGAAATCTGGCAGGATACCGATGGAAAAGTCGATTTCTTTATTGCCGGGGTGGGGACAGGCGGAACGCTGACTGGCGTTGGCGAGTATTTGAAAGAAAAGAATCCTGCGGTCAAAATTATTGCTGTGGAACCAGCTTCTTCCCCCGTCCTTTCGCAGGGAACGGCGGGGCCGCATAAGATTCAGGGAATTGGCGCCGGTTTTGTGCCGGAGACGCTGAATACAAAGATCTATGATGAGGTTCTGCCAATTTCCAATGAAGATGCTTTTCGCTATGGCCGTCAGTTTTCTCATGTAGAGGGCGTGCTGATCGGCATTTCATCGGGAGCGGCGCTGGCGGCTGCAGTACAACTGGCGCAGCGGCCGGAGAACCAGGGAAAAACAATTGTTGCGCTGCTGCCGGATACCGGTGATCGGTACCTTTCAACAGAATTATTCACAGATTAAATAAGGATGTGCCGCGGTACTGTCCAGCGGACGGACTGCAGGAAAAATCGCCGGGTGCCAATTGGCTGCCGGCGATTTTTGTTTGTCAGCGATTCCTTTACATTTATCTTTCTTTTTCGTACAATGAGGATATCAGGAGAGGATGGATATGTATGGGCATGGAAATCGAACGGAAGTTTCTGGTAGATCAAACAATCTGGCAGCCGACAGGACCGGGCATGAGTGTGCGGCAGGGATATCTGGAGGGAGACGGCGCTTTATTGGTGCGGGTGCGGCAGCAGGACCGGCAGGCATTTCTTACATTAAAGGGCCGCACCACCGGCATTTCCCGGCTGGAGTTCGAGTATGAGATTCCAATGGTGGATGCGGTGGCTTTGCTGCGCTTGTGTCAACAGCCATTAGTAGAAAAAGTGCGCTATGTTGAGGATGTCGATGGGCATCACTGGGAAATCGATCATTTTTTTGGTGCGAATGATGGTTTAGTGATCGCAGAGATCGAACTTAGCAGTGAGGACGAGGCTTTTTCTGTTCCGCGATGGTTGGGCCGGGAAGTGTCCGGTAATCCCCATTATTATAATTCCAATCTTATTCATCATCCGTATGCCGAATGGAAAGATGAAGAGTGATTTATCCACAAGAGTTTCTGCATAATTTGAGGAAATAAACAACTATATATAGAAAATCTGCAAGAAAACATCATATATATTGAGTTATGCACTGTTTTATCCACATTATCCACAGGCTGGTGTATAAAGAAATGCACAGGGAAGCTGATGTTGGGGAAATTTTTGGCGTAAAGGATAGGAAATGCGGGAAAAATTCATGTTTATTGGCTGGGAAAACCTGTAAATGCCCGGCTGGCATGGGCTTTATACAGTTGCAATTTGATTTTGAAACCGTTATTATGTAAGGAAGAAGGAGATGACGTCCATGGTATCTGAGTGGGAGCTGTTGCTCCGGCTGACCCTTGCCTGTGTGTTGGGAGGGGTCATTGGCTATGAACGCCAATCCCGGCACAAATCAGCAGGCCTGCGGACGAATGTACTGGTTTGTCTGGGGTCTTGTCTTATTATGGTCTTATCACAGGCAATTTATCAAGGCGTGGAAGGACGGACGAATGCCGATCCGGCCCGGCTGGCAGCGCAGGTGGTTTCCGGAATTGGTTTTCTGGGCGCCGGCGCGATTATGAAGGAAGGCCTTACGGTTACCGGGCTGACGACGGCTGCCTGCCTCTGGGTGGTCGCCGGAGTGGGGCTGGCAACAGGCGCAGGGTATTATTCCGGAGCGCTGTTCACTACGGCGCTGGTATTCATTACGCTGGGAGCGCTGAGTCACTTTGACGAATGGATTACGCATGAGAAGACGATTGCCTTGTCTATTTATACGGTGGATAAACCCGGGCAGCTGGTGCATATCAGCGAGTGTCTGGAAGATTTGCAGCTTTTGGTGAAGGGCGTGAAGGTCAAGGCGAATGAAGATGAGGTTCGACATGGCGAACAGCATCGGGTATATATTGATCTTGAGCTGGATAATCATTATGCGGTCAAAAGCGTTGTTGTCGTGCAGGCAGTGAAGGATCTGGACGGCGTGATCAGCGTTGATGTCGTATGATTTTTTGGTAAATCATGTTATAATAAGGATAAATTAAATGCAGTTCAGCGGGAAGTGGAGGTTTGGAAATGATCAATGCAGATATTATTGATACCATGATCCGGACGGCAAAAGAGGCGCGCTCGCATGCGCATTGTCCATACTCGGGAGAAGCGGTCGGGGCTTGTGTGCTCGCGAGTGACGGCACGCTTTACGGCGGCTGCAATGTGGAGAATGCTTCCTATGGTCTTTCTTGTTGTGCAGAACGGGTTGCGATTTTCCGGGCAGTTGCCGATAGTAAAAGGGATTTTGATGCGATTGCGGTCGTGGCGGATACTGATGATCCCTGCGTGCCTTGTGGGGCTTGTTGTCAGGTGATGGCGGAGTTTAAGATCCGCGATGTGATTATGGCAAACCTGAAAGGTGATGTGCAGGTGGCTGATCTGATGGATTTAGCCCCCTGCGCTGCCGGCAAGACGCTGCGTTGAAGGATGAGACATTTTTTACGGGCTGCTCTTTTGTCCGGGCGAGCATGATAGGTAGCTCATCGGTTCAGTTACCGGGGATTGGAAAACGGATTTGCCGGCCTGCAGCGGACAGGTCCAACAGGGAATCGGATGCAAGGCGGCTGTCAGCGGACAGCCGCCTTCTTTTTTCCCTAAGCTTTCATTTGACTTTGGTATAATGTAAAAATACAGACAGGATAAAACAAAGGGGGATGCGTATGACGGATCAGCTCACAGGCAAGGGGTGCTCAGGACAATGGCAGGTATATTTTAGAAAATATGTGCTGCTGTTTCTGGGTTCGGTTATTGCGGCGGCAGGGCTGGAATTTTTTTTGGTGCCAAATCATATTATTGATGGCGGTGTGGTGGGTATTGCGATTATGCTCAGCGCCGTGACGGGGTATTCGTTCGGCTTGTTTCTCATTGTCGTGAATTTACCGTTTTTATATCTGGGCTATCGGCTGGTCGGCTGGCGGTTTACGGTGGCAACGACATTTGCGATCGGGGGACTGGCTTTTTGGACAGCTTATTTTGGGCCGATTCCGGCGGTTACGGATGATCTTTTTTTGGCGGCAATTTTCGGCGGGATCATTGATGGCATCGGCGTAGGAATGATCATCCGCAGCGGCGGTTCGCTGGATGGAACGGAAATTGTGGCGATCATTCTGGATAAGCGGTCAAGTTTTTCGGTTGGCGAAGTGGTGATGTTTTTTAATTTGTTTATTCTCGGCAGCGCCGGTTTTGTTTTTGGCTGGGATCGGGCGATGTATTCGCTGGTCGCTTATTTTGTCATTGCCAAAATGATCGACGTGGTGCTCAAGGGTCTGGATGAGTCCTATGCAGTCATGACGGTGACGACGCGGCATGATGAAGTCGCGGCGGCGCTGACGGAGATGGGCCGCGGCGTGACGCTGCTGCATGGCGAGGGCGGCTATACCGGCGAGCAGCGAAAAATTCTTTATTGCGTAGTAACGCGGCTGGAGCTGGACAAGGTGAAAAATATCGTGCAAACGGTAGATGAACAGGCTTTTATGACGATCAATCCGGTGCATGACATTATTGGGGGACGGTTTAACCGGTAAAACAGGATAAGTTCTGCTTGCTTTTTGTGTTTATGACGGCGATAATGAACATAAGTGGAAAGATGGGGGAAGGAGCAGCAGCAATGGAACGAGATAGGGAACGGTTGTCGATCAATGCAGCGAAACTTTATTATCATTCGGGCTACAGCCAGCAGGATATAGCCCGTGAGCTGGGAATTTCACGGCCATCGGTTTCCCGGCTGCTGCAGCATGCCAAGGATCAGGGGTATGTGAAAATCCAGATTTTTGATCCGGTTGAAGATATGACGCAGCTGGAACGCCGGCTGACGGAACGCTATGGTTTGCGTGAAGCCTGCGTGGCGGCAGCGACGATCAATGATGAACAGGAGATCAAAAAATATCTGGGGCGCAGGGCGGCCCGGTATCTTGACAGCATCGTGCATGACGGCGATATTATTGGCGTCGGCTGGGGTACAACGATGCATACGCTGGCGGCGTCTTTGCTGCCGCATCCGCTCAAAGGCGCGCAGATTGTGCAGCTGGAAGGCGGCGTGACGCATACCGAAGGCGAGACTTATGCGAATGATATTTTGGAGCGGTTTGCCGGCAATTTTGCTACGATCGCGCAGCATCTGCCGCTGCCGGTTATTTTTGATTCGCGGGCGGTCAAGGAGATGGTCGATCAGGATCGTTATATCAAGCGGGTGCTTGAACTGGGCAGCCATGCGAATATTGCGGTTTATAGTGTGGGCACGGTGCGGCATAACGCGCTGTTTTTCCGCCTGGGTTATACGGATGCCAAGGAAAAGGCGCGTTTGCAGGAAAGTGCTGTAGGCGATATTTGCTCGCGATTTTTTGATATCGAGGGCAATATTTGCGATGCCGCGCTGGATAATCGCACCGTCGGAATTAAGTTGGCGGAATTGCGCCGGAAGGAACATAGTATTATCGTGGCGGGCGGGGAAGCAAAGGTGCTGCCAATCCGTGCGGCGCTGGCCGGACGTTATGGTAATGTGCTGATTACCGATCAGTTTACGGCGCAGGCGCTGCTGGATGCGCCCACCGGCGGAACTGCGGGGGAGGTTCTGGTTTAAAAGAGCGTCCGTGGGAATGATGGATGGCCTTTTCATGGCAGCAATGCTGTGGAAAGGCTTTTGCGTTATCAAAAATGGGGTGAAATGATGCAGCTAAAACATTTTCTGCGGCAGGGGCGGCAGAAGCTTACTGCGGCGCTGCTGGCCGTTTTTCTGACCGTGATGCCGGTTATGGCGGAAGCGGCTGCCGTGGACCCTTTGGGCGCGCTGGCGGCTGTGTTCGGAGTGACCGGAGCCTATGCTTCTTATTTAGAAATGGTGCTGGATTATGGGAATAATGCGCATTATCAGGTTATGACCGGTGTCGAGGATCGGAAGAAAAACGGTATTGATAAAAATGTGGCCGATACGGAATTGGTCAATCAGGTGATGGAGCAGTTGGTAGCGCATGGCGATTATGTATTGGATATCCGCTCGCTGCCGTTTCAATGGGGTCTTACCGACAGCAAGGAGTTTAATGCCTGCTGTTTTCCTACGGATTATATCAGCGTGAACCGCGGATTGGTGGCTGGGCTGGACTATAATACGGATGAGCTGGCGGCTGTGCTGGGGCATGAGATGACGCATGGTATAAAACAGCATGGCGCTTATAATTATGCGAAAGCGATTGCGCAGTATTTTGGTATGACCTTGCTGAATATGGCCACAGATGCCATGAGCGCCAATGTTATGAATGTGCTGGCCGATTATTCCATTGCCAAAAATGTGACGCTGCCGACGGAGTATGCAGCGGATGAGGGCGGTTTTTATATCATGACGGCGGCGGGTTTTAATCCCGGAGGGCCAGCGGCGGCCATGGCGCGCATGCAGTACTATACGGATCATCTGGCTGATTTTACCGAGGTGTTTGAACCGTATGACCATCCGGATACGGACAAGCGCGAGGCTAGATTGCTGGAAATGATGACAGCATACAGCTGCGGGCATGTAACCGTTAAGAATCACAATGAGGTATGTATTGACGGACACCCGCTGCTGAAGACGGACTGGACGACGCTGGAGTACGATAATTCTGAAGAGAATGCTTACTTTGTCGCTGGCGGTTTGGCAAAAGCGTTTCATGATTATGCTACGGTGCGGGACTGGAATTTTCGTCCGGGGGAAAATGGCCGAGTCGAATACTTGACGGATGATCGTGTTTATGGCATGCTAAAGGATTTTATTGAACGGCGGCATGGGGACCGGCTGCTGCGTGAACTGGTGACCGCGGCTTATGCCGAGGAAACCGACAGCGGGTCGCGGCTGCGAATGAAAGCGGCGGAAGAGGCACGGCAGGCTGAGAAGGTTCGGAGTTGGGAGAAAACTACGCAGGCTCCGGCAGCGCGGGTGCGGGAACTTTATCTGAACAGTGATGCGTATAATGACCTTTATGAACCGGCGCTGGCACTGGTGGAATCGGAAAGGGCCTTTAGCTGCACGAATAATCAGGCAAGCCTGGCGGGGATTTATGCTGTGCGTGGTCGGGCCAAGGCGCTGCAGGGAGATTTCGCCGCCGGACTGGCGGATTGCAATAAGGCCATTGGCATGGATGGCAAAGATGCTTACAATTATTTGAACCGGGCTGAAGTATACCGGGCGCAGGGGCAGCCGCAGACAGCCCTGGCAGATTGCCGGCAGGCGATTCAACTGGATGCAAAGGCGCCGGCGGCTTATAAAATGGCGGCGGATATTTACGATGAGCTTGGCAATCATGCGGAGGCGTTGAAAAATTATCGGGCTTATAAGAAATTGCTGCCGAAGGCGGCCGATATTCCGCCGGCTTATCAGAAAGAGCTTAAAAAATAAAACCGCGCGTTTTTATGCCGTACACAAACGGACTGTATACAAGTATACAGTATTTCTTGAGAAGATTATTGTATATAGTTGACGGAATATAGTATACTATATTCGGTTTCATACAAAATCTTTGCTTGAATTTGTTTTTTTATATTACAAAAGGAGAGATGCGTTGTGGCGGATATGAAAGCGTATGTGCAGGAAGTGTTGGCGCAGGTGGTAAAAAAGGACCCGGAGCAAAAAGAGTTTCACAATACGGTTCAAGAGGTTTTGACGACGATTGTGCCTGTATTGGAACAAAACCCCCAATACCAGAAAGCAAAACTTTTAGAGCGGATGGTGGAACCGGAACGAGTCATCATGTTTCGCGTTCCCTGGCAGGATGATCAGGGCGAGATTCAGGTCAACCGCGGGTTTCGGGTACAAATGAACAGCGCCATCGGGCCGTATAAGGGCGGGCTGCGCTTTCATCCCAGCGTTAATCTCAGCATTTTGAAATTTTTGGCTTTTGAGCAGGTGTTTAAAAATGCGCTGACCGGATTGCCTATTGGCGGCGGTAAGGGCGGCGCCGATTTTGATCCCAAGGGAAAGTCAGATAATGAAGTCATGCATTTCTGCCAAAGTTTTATGTCGGAACTGTATCGTCATATTGGGCCGAATGTCGATGTCCCGGCTGGGGATATTGGCGTGGGCGGACGTGAGATCGGCTATCTTTTCGGCCAGTATAAGCGGATTCGCGATGCGTATGACGCGGGAGTGCTGACTGGCAAGGGGGTCGGTTACTGGGGCAGTTTGGCGCGGACCGAAGCGACGGGTTATGGTCTGTTGTATTTTGTGAAAAATATGTTGGATGATAAAAACATTCCCATAGAGGGAAAAACGGTGGTTGTTTCCGGGTCAGGCAATGTTGCGACGTATGCGATTCAAAAAGCGCAGGCAATGGGAGCAAAAGTAGTTACCTGTTCTGATTCCAATGGTTATATTTATGATGCGGCAGGCATTGATCTGGCGGCTGTCAAGGAGATTAAGGAAGTGCGGCGCGGACGGATCAAAGAGTATACTGTGACGCATCCGCAGGCGGAATATCATGAAGGCTGCACCGGGGTCTGGTCCGTAAAATGCGATATTGCGCTGCCGTGCGCAACGCAAAGCGAGATTCAGTTGGAAGCAGCCAAACAGTTGGTAGCCAATGGCGTCATTGCTGTCGGCGAGGGAGCTAATATGCCGTCAACTTTGGAGGCCATTGCGTATTTTCAGCAGAAGCATATCCTGTTTGCGCCGGCAAAGGCCGCGAATGCCGGCGGGGTGGCCGTATCCGCTTTGGAAATGTCGCAAAACTCGGAACGGCTTACCTGGACATTTGACGAAGTGGATCACCGGCTGCAGAATATCATGACCAGAATTTTCCAACAGGCCAAACAAAATTCCGCGCAGTATGGTTGCCCGGGGAATCTGGTTGCCGGGGCTAATATGGCGGCTTTTGTGCAGGTAGCTGACGCTATGCTTGCACATGGCGTTGTGTGATTGAACAATATTGAAAAACTGATCGTCATTGTTTTGGGCGGTCAGTTTTTTGTTGGAAAAACGCTGCTCGTATCAGGAGAAAACAAAGGCCAGGGCTAGGTAATTTGGTGTAAACATGCTATAATGAAGGGAAAGAATACTATATAGCGGAAGGGCTGACAAACGACATGGCGAAATTACATACAAGCTTTGCCGGACCGGCAATGCCAGTTTCTCAGGTGGATCAGGATATTGACCGTTTTATTACGGCGCATCCGGATCGAAATTTTGATAAGGTGTTGGAGGAGGAGGACCGCTGGTCTGTTTTTTTCCAGCTGACAGATCTGCGGGCTGGGTTATTTGGCTGGTATGAAATGCCGCCGGAAGCGGATGTGCTGGAAATCGGAGCCGGTTTTGGGGCGCTGACCGGCATCCTCTGTGAAAAGGCGGCGCATGTAACGGTGACGGAGCGCTCTTTGTTCCGGGCGCGGGCGATTACAAAACGTTATGCCGACTGCAATAATCTGGATGTGTATGCGGGCGATTTGCAAGATTTACACTTTGTCCGCAAATATGATGTGATCATTCTAACCGGATTTTTGTCGATTGTCGGGGCGGGCGGTTCGGATGAAGCCCCGTATGTTGCTTACTTGAAAAGCTTACAGAACTATATGAAGCCGAGTGGGCGGCTTTTGCTGGCGGTGGATAATCGCTTTGGCCTCAAATACTTTTGCGGCGCCCGGGATCCTTATCGGCAGGAACCATTCGGCGAACTGAGCGGGGTTCAGGGACGGGGGCATCTTTTTTCCCGAAAAGAGATGGAACATATTGTCCAGACCGCCGGATTTGCCCGGCAGAAGTTTTATTATCCGCTGCCGGATTACCGGCTGCCGCAGGTCGTGTATACGGATGAACATCTGCCCGGCTGCGATCTGCATGAATTGCTGACGCCCTATGATCCTTCTGCCGATACTCGCGTTTTGCCGGAATCGGAATTATATGATGATATTCTGGCCAATGATGCGTTTGCGTTTATGGCCAATTCATTTTTGGTTGAGTGCGGCGGCAATGGCGCTGATTTGTGTCCGGTAGAATATGCGGTGATTACCGCTGACCGCGGTCCGAAGCGGAGTGTGGTCACCAGCATGACCGGTCATGAAGAAGTGTGGAAGAAACCGCTGACGAAAGCCGGTGCCGGAGCTATACAGACATTGGCGCAGCATATGGCGGCGCTGGCGGAACGCGGGTTGGATATTGTTCCCTGCCAGTTGAAGAATAATGCGCTGCGGATGCCCTATGTCAAAGCGCCGTTATTGACTTCTTATTTACAACATCTGGCGGATGGGGAAAAAGAGAAGGTCCTGGCTATTTTTGACCGGCTCTGGGCGGCGATACTGCAGTCTTCTCCACCGGCTCCGGATGGGGACAATGCGTTGGCTTATCTGGCCGAGGGGGCCGATTGGGGCGTCATTTTACGGCAGGCTTATATCGATATGGTCCCTATGAATATTTTTTATGAAGATGGAAAACTTATTTTCTTCAATCAGGAATGCGTGCGGGAAAATTATCCGGCCAAGTATCCAATGTTCCGGGCTGTTTATCATAGCTATGCCTATCTCGATTCCATCGTGTCTTTGGACGAACTGAAAGAGCGGTATAATCTGAAGCGGGTATGGGAACCGCTGGTTAATGAGGAGCAGGAATTTATTGCTGCGACGCGTCGGTATAATGTTTACCATCAGTTCTACTCCTGGGCGGATATGGACCGCAGCCGCATGTTGAAAAACCGGCAGATTTTGAAGATCATAGGCAACGAATAAAATGCTGTCGGAAGACAGAATGCTTTATTATATTTGACGATGGGATGTTTTGGAGGAGCGTATGGTATGCTGGAATTAAAACGGGTATGCTTTGGCGTCCGGAATGAAAAGGGCAGCAAGGAAATCCTGAAGGATGTTGATCTCACTTTGGAGGATCGGCAGTTCATTGTGATTACGGGGCCGAATGGCGGCGGAAAATCAACTCTGGCAAAATTGATCATGGGAATTGAGAGGCCGGTATCGGGGCAGATTCTGTTTAATGGCGAAGATATTACCGATTGGGATATCACGCGGCGGGCGCAGGCCGGCATTAGTTTTGCGTTTCAGCAGCCGGTACGGTTTAAGGGAATCACGGTTAAAGATTTGATCCGATTGGCTTCGGGCGACAAGGCGCTCAGCACAAATGGCGCCTGTCGGTATTTGTCGGCGGTTGGGCTTTGTGCGGCTGATTATGTGAATCGCGAAGTCGATGCCTCGTTGTCGGGCGGAGAACTGAAGCGGATTGAGATTGCAACGATTATCGCGCGGCAGACGACGAAATTGGCAGTATTTGACGAGCCGGAGGCCGGCATTGATCTTTGGAGTTTCCATAAACTCACACATGTGTTTGAAAAAATGCATGAGGAACAGCGGACAATCCTCATTATTTCCCATCAGGAACGCATTTTGAATATTGCGGATGAAATTGTTCTCATTGCCGATGGACGGATTCAAAAGCGCGGCACACGAGATGCAATTCTGCCGGAGTTGCTGGAAGTTACTGGCAGCTGCAATTTCTTCAAGGAGGATGAGGCGTAATGGATGAGATACAAAAACATCTTTTGATGGAAATTGCCGATCTGCATGGGATTCCGGAGGGCGCCTACAACATTCGTTCCAACAGCAAAAGCATTGGCCGGGCTTCCAGTGCAAATATTGAAATCGTTTCGAAAACCGATAAAGATGGTATTGATATCTATATCAAACCGGCAACGAAAAATGAAGCGGTACATATTCCGGTCATTATGGACAAGGCTGGGATTAAGGAAATGGTTTATAATGACTTCCATGTGGGAGCTGGGGCCGATGTCGTGATTGTGGCCGGCTGCGGTATTCACTGCGGCAGCGATACCGGGGAACAGCATGATGGGATTCATACTTTTTTTGTTGAAAAAGGCGCTCGCGTCAAATATATAGAAAAGCACTATGGCGAGGGTGATGGCTCCGGCGAAAGGATCATGAATCCAACCACGGTGGTTCATCTGGCCGAGGGCGCTTATATGGAAATGGAGACTACGCAGATCAAGGGGATTGATTCGACGAAGCGGATCACCCAGGCGGATCTGGCTGATGATGCGACGTTTGTGGTGCATGAGAAAATCATGACGCATGGCCGGCAGCAGGCGGAAACAGGCTTTGAAGTTGAATTGAATGGGGCGGGTTCCAGTACCAATGTCATTTCGCGTTCGGTGGCGAGAAATTCCTCCCATCAGTTGTTTTTGGCTAAAATTCGCGGCAATAACCGCTGCCATGGGCATTCGGAATGCGATGCTATCATTATGGATGATGCTAAGATTTCGGCGATTCCGGAGATTACCGCTAATCATCTGGAGGCTAATCTCATTCATGAGGCGGCAATCGGCAAGATTGCCGGGGACCAGTTGGTGAAGCTGATGACGCTGGGGCTTACCGAAAAAGAAGCGGAGACACAGATTGTCAATGGGTTTTTGAAATAAAAAACGAATGGCCGGATGCATTGCCGCCAGGGCTGAGAATGCATCCGGCAAAGGGACCGCAGTGAAAATTTTGCTGCGGTTTTTTGCTGAATAATTTTATGAACCTAGTTCATTTATCTGTCAATTACATATTAATCATATAGGGATTGACAAGCACTGAAAAATCTCATACAATGAAAGCATAGGTAAGAATTTTAATAAGAATTATTGATAAGCTGGTACGCGGCAGATAAAATGATGGTTTTTTCTCTTGGGCGGCTGGCAGGATTCGAATAAAGGAGCGATGAATATGGCGGCAAATTTATTGACGATTGAAGGGCTTCGGGCCGGAGTCGCCGGCAAGGAGATATTGAAGGGACTGAATCTCACGATTAATGAGGGTGAGGTGCATGTATTGCTGGGGCCGAATGGGTCGGGCAAATCCACGCTGATGAATCTTATCATGGGGCATCCAAAATATACGCGGTTGGCCGGTAAAATGTCTTTTGACGGGGAGGATCTTACGGCGCTGCCGACGTTTGAACGGGCGCGCCGGGGCATTTTCCTTTCCTTCCAGACGCCGGAAGAGATTCCGGGGATTACCGTGGAAAACATGCTGCGCACAGCCAAGCAGGCGATTACGGGGCAAAAGGTGAAGATTCTTGCTTTTAAAAAGCAGCTGGCAGCCGCTATGGCCAAGTTATCTATGGATGAATCTTATGCAGAACGTTATATGAATGTGGGTTTTTCCGGCGGCGAGAAGAAGCGCAATGAGATTCTTCAGCTTTTGCTGCTGGAGCCGAAACTGGCGCTTTTGGATGAAACGGATTCCGGGCTTGATGTAGATGCGGTGCAGATCGTGTCGCGGGGCGTCAGCGCGTTCCATAATGAGACGAATGCTTGTCTGATTATTACGCATAATGCGCGGATTCTTTCTGAATTAAAGGTCGACTGTGTGCATGTGCTGATGGATGGGCAGATTATCGAGGAGGGCGGCGCTGAACTGATTGATGAAATCAACCGGCACGGGTTTACTCATTTGCTCGACGGCGCGGCTAACAAGTGAGGTGCGGATAATGGCAAAGAAAAAGACTTTTATTGAAGATATAGAACGCACTCTTTATGATATTAAAAATGAGGATCGGCCGGTTTATAAAACGAAACAGGGTCTGACGGACGAGATCATTCGTGATATTTCGGCGAAGAAGCATGATCCGGATTGGATGCTGGCATTCCGGCTGCACTCGTTGGACGTGTATAATCATACGCCGCTGCCGGTCTGGGGACCGGACCTTTCCGAGCTTGATATGGACCGGATTGTCACTTATGTGAAACCGGATGCAAAAATGGCGGGCCGTTGGGAAGACGTGCCGGCAGACATTAAAGATACCTTTGACCGATTGGGCATCCCCGAGGCGGAAAAGACTTCGCTGGCCGGGGTGGGGGCGCAGTATGATTCGGAGGTTGTATATCATAGTATTCAGGAGAGTCTGACCCGTCAGGGCGTTATTTATACAGATATGGAAACGGCGCTGGTGGAACACGAAGATCTGGTCCGGGAATATTTTATGAAGCTGGTGCCGCCGAAGGATCATAAGTTTGCTGCGCTGCACGGCGCTGTCTGGTCCGGCGGCTCGTTTGTTTATGTGCCGGCCGGCGTGCAGGTGAAAATTCCGCTGCAGTCTTATTTCCGTCTGAATTCGCCGGGGGCCGGTCAGTTTGAGCATACGCTGATTATTGTGGAAAAGGGCGCCAGTCTGCATTTTATCGAGGGGTGTTCGGCGCCTAAATACAATGTAACGAATCTGCATGCCGGTTGTGTGGAACTTTATGTCAAGGAAGGCGCCCGGCTGCGTTATTCAACGATTGAAAACTGGTCCCGCAATATGATGAATCTCAATACGAAGCGGGCGCTGGTGGAAAAAGACGGACTGATCGAATGGGTTTCAGGTTCCTTTGGTTCTCATGTGTCCATGCTTTATCCCTGCAGTATTTTGCACGGTGAAAATGCCCGCTGTGAGTTTACCGGCGTTACTTTTGCCGGACACGGCCAGCATCTGGATACGGGGGCGACGGTCGTGCATGCCGCGCCGCACACCTCGGCCAATATTAATACGCGGACAATTTCTAAGGATGGCGGCATTGCGGTTTACCGCAGTGCGGTCAAGGTAGCGCCGGGGGCCGATCATGCCAAGTGTTCCGTGAATTGTGAGTCGCTGATGCTGGATGACCGGTCGCGCAGTGATACGCTGCCGGTGATGGATATTCAGGGGGATGAAGCCGACATCGGACATGAGGCCAGGATTGGCCGCATCAGCGATGAGGCGGTTTACTATCTGACGACTCGCGGCATCAGCGAAGACGAGGCGCGGGCGATGATCGTGCGCGGTTTTGTTGAACCGATTGCCAAGGCGCTGCCGCTGGAATATGCCGTGGAAATGAATAATCTCATCAATATTGAGCTGGAAGGGGCGATGGGCTGATGGCAGCAGAGGTTGTGAAAGAGGAAGTTTACAGTACAATCCCCATGCGCACCTGGCGCTGGCTTGGCGTGAATGAGGCCAGAGTGGCGTCGTCCGTTCTGACGGCAGCGCAGGAGCGGCGGATTCGCGTGCCGGCAGGAGAAAAACATACGGTCGTGCTCGTGTATCGCGATGAACCGGCGGCGCATGTGCAGGCAGAACTGGCGGCGGGAGCCGAACTGCAGCTGATAAAAGTGCAGCTGGCTGAGGACGGCGTCCGGCGGGCCGATACGATTGAGGTGCAGTGCAGTGAGGGAGCCAAGTTTTCTTATACCGCCGTTGAGGCGGGCGCGGGCGTTTCCACCACGAAGCTGCTGGTTGCTCTTAATGGCGACAAGAGTGAAGCCGATGTGGCCGCGCTTTATTTTGGGGATCGGAAGCGCCGGATTGATATGAACTACATCATCCGGCAGGCGGGGCGCGATACGCGCGCGAACATGCAGATTCACGGCGCGCTGGCCGGTGAGAGCGATAAAATTTTTCGCGGGACGCTGGACTTCATTCGCGGAGCCAAGGGCTCGACCGGCCGTGAAAAAGAAGAGGTCGTTCTGCTTTCGCCGAAAGTGCGGAATCGTTCAGTTCCGCTTATGCTTTCCGGCGAAGATGATGTGGATGGACATCATGCGGTCAGTGTTGGCCGGATGGATGAAAATAAATTGTATTATCTCATGAGCCGGGGCCTTAATCTGGCCGAGGCGGAGCGGCTGGTTGTCGAAGCTGCTTTGGCGCCGGTATTGGTGCGGATCCCGGATGCACAGCTGGCGGCTGAGGTTCGGGAACATATAGAAGGGAGACTTTCCCATGTCTGACAGTCAGGAATTTCGTAAGGATTTTCCCCTTTTGGGACAAAAAATGAATGGTAAGCCGCTGGTTTATCTGGATAACGGGGCGACAACGCAGAAGCCGGAGAGCGTGATTCAGTCCATGTGCGGTTACTATGGCGGCTGCAATGCCAATCCGCATCGCGGTGCATATGCGCTTTCCGTTGAGGCGACGGATATTTATGAAAATGCCCGTGTCCGGGTGCAACGCTTTATCCATGCGCCGGCGGCCCGCGAGGTCATTTTTACAAAAAATGCGACGGAGGCCCTGAATCTGGCGGCCTACAGTTATGGAATGACCAATATCGGCTCCGGGGATGAGATCGTTATTACGATTGCCGAACATCACAGCAATCTTGTGCCTTGGCAGCAGGTGGCAAAAGCTAAGGGCGCGGTGCTGAAATATATTTATCTCGAGGCAGATGGAAATTTATCAACCGATGATATAGCCGCGAAAATTACGCCGAAAACGAAGCTGGTGGCGGTGACGCAGGTATCCAATGTGCTTGGACTGGTGAATCCGGTGCGGGAAATCGCCGCGCGGGCGCATGCAGTTGGCGCCGTGTTGGTGGTTGACGGGTCGCAGAGCGTTGCGCATATGGCTGTGGATGTGCAGGAGCTGGATGCTGATTTCTTCGCGTTTTCCGGGCATAAGATGCTTTCACCGATGGGGATCGGCGTGCTTTGGGGACGGGCGGCGCTGCTCGATGCCATGCCGCCGTTTCTTACCGGCGGCGATATGATCGAGTACGTGACGGAACAGCATACGGATTTTGCCGAATTGCCGGCAAAATTTGAAGCGGGCACGCAGAATGTCGGCGGCGCTGCCGGACTTACGGCGGCGATTGATTATCTCGAGAAAATTGGGTTTGACCGCATCGGCGCGATTGAGAAGGATTTGCTGGATTATGCGCTGCCGCAGCTGCGGCAGCTGCCGTTTATCACGCTGTATGGCTGCGATACGACGCAGAATAACAAAACGGGAATTATCACGTTTAATGTTAAGGATGTTCATCCACATGATGTGGCGACGATCCTGGATGCTGAAGGCGTGGCCGTTCGGGCCGGACACCATTGCGCGCAGCCGCTCATGCAGTATCTGGGTGTCAACGCCACTTGCCGGGCAAGTTTTTACTTCTATAATACGCGCGAGGACGTTGACCGCTGGATTGCCGCGCTTAAAAAGGTGAGGGAGGTCATGCATCTTGGGGCTTGAGGCTATTTATACGGAACTGATCGCCGAACAGAGCCGCAATCCGGAAAACAAGCATCATCTGACGGCTCCGACCGTGGTGCTGAAAGGACGGAATCCGAGCTGCGGCGATGAAATATCGCTGGAGCTCCGGGTAGAAAATGACCGTATTGCCGACGCTGCTTTTACTGGTGTTGGCTGCGCTATTTCACAAGCGTCTACTTCGATGATGATTGATCTCATCAAAGGAAAAACTGTTGCCGAAGCAAAACGGCTCATGGCGCTTTTTTTCGGTATGATCAAGCGTGAGATTACGGATGATGCCGTGCTGGAAGAGCTGGATGAGGCGGCGGCGCTTAAAAATGTTGCCAATCTGCCGGCGCGCGTGAAGTGTGCAGTCCTTTCCTGGCACACGCTTGAGGATGCATTGCAGACGGAAAAAGAAAAATAAAAAGCACCGGCGAAGGGCAGGCTGCTCTTCGCCGGTGGTAAAAATGTGCGTGACGGTTTTTGGACCGTCACTTTTTTATGGGAACAGACTGGATGGCGGCAGCAATTGTGCCGGCAGCATCCTGCAGTTCGGCGGTGGTATGCGTGGCCATAATGGCCGCCCGCAGCCGGGCGCTGTCTTGTGCGACGGTCGGATAGCGGATGGCGGTAAGAAAGATACCGCAGTCATAGAGCTTCTGGGCAATGCGCATGGCTCGGCCTTCATCGCCGATGATGATTGGGACAATCGCCGAGGAAGCTTTGGTCTGAATGCCGTTTTCGGCCAGAGCAGCACAGAACGTGCGGGTGTTTTCCTGCAGCCGCTGTACGCGCTGGGGCTCGGTTCGCAGAATGGTCAGGGCGGCCTGTGCGGCGGCAAGGGGCGCCGGCGCAAGACTGGTGGAGAAAATGAAGCTGCGGGCGGTGTTTCTGAGATAGTCAATCAGCAGTTGACTGCCGCAGACAAAACCGCCTTCGCTGGCCAGCGCTTTGCTCATGGTTCCCATGAGCACATCCGGGTTCTTTGGCAGACCGAAATGCTCGACAATGCCGTGCCCGGTGGCGCCGATGACGCCGGTCGCGTGCGCTTCATCCACCATGGATAACAAATGGTATTTTTTTGCCAGCTGGAGAATGCCCGGCAGGTCGGCAATATCGCCGTCCATACTGAACACGGCGTCACTGACAATAAGCCCGTGTGTCGGCGCTGCCGCCTGAATTTTGGCTTCTAAATCCGCCATATCGTTGTGCCGATAGACAATGGTGCGGGCATGACTTAGGCGGCAGCCGTCGATAATGCTGGCGTGATTGAGCTCATCGCTGAAAATGATGCTGCCGGGGGTTCCCAGCGCCGATAAAATGCCTACGTTCGCCATGTAGCCGGTATTAAAAAGCAGCGCGGCATTGGCGTTTTTGAAGCTGGCCAGCTCGGCTTCCAGCGCGTTATGCAGCGGCAGGGTCCCCGTCGTCAGGCGGGAGCCGCCTGATCCTGCGCCATAGCGGGCGACAGCTTCTATAGCGGCGGCCTTGACCCTCGGTTCATCGCTGAGGCCGAGATAACTGTTGGAGGCCAGCATCAGCAGATCCTGGCCATCGCTTTTGACCTGCGCTCTCTGCGGCGTCTGCAGCGTCTTTATCGTACGGTAAAGCTGGGCGGAGCGCCGCATCGTCAGGTCGTCTTTCAAAGGCTGCCAGCTGTCGGTCAGCGGGGCTTTGCCGGGGTTGACGGGAACGTGGCGTACGAGAACTTTTTGCTTTTCCAGATATTCGATGCAGGCAGGGACTTCTTTTCGCGGGCCGCAATAAAGAAAAATCCGTCCGCCGTCCGGACAGCCCATGGCTTTGAGGCGGGTGATGCGTACGTAGCCGATGGATGGCGCCGCCACATAGCCGGTTACATAATCCGGATCATCGGACATGCAGATTTCGGCAACGATGTGCGGCGCGCTGACAACTTTGCTGGCCAGGACAATAGCTTCCTGAAAGTGATTTTTGCAGTCGCCGGCCTGCCGGGCCGGGGTGTGTTCCGCATCCATGTAAGTGGCGCGCAGGCCCCGGGCCGGGTCGGGTTCGAGGCGTTCCAATGTATCGACATCCAGCAGCATAGCGCCGCGCATTTCATAGGTATGGGAAAACTGCCGCATGATCGCGGCTCCGTTGGGAATGCCAAGCTGGCTGAGATATTTGAGAATGGTCTGCTGTCCTTCGGCCGCATTGGCGACATCGACAGTGGCGACGGGTAAGGCTTCAATGTAAGCGATTTCCTCAGGTGTCGTGGCTTCAATTTTCAGGTTAATGAAATCAGCGCGTCCTTTGGCATGGTGCAGGGCGCGGCTGAGAAGCGCGGCGGCGTTATCGCCGAGCTCCGCTTCGCTGAGAATTTTTTCCGCGCCGGATATGTGTTGGCTCAGCCCGTTTTCTTCACGGCTGGCACGCATCTTCATACTGTATAATGTCATGTGAGACATCTCCATTTCTTGATTTCTGGCTATGTCCTTATCATAGACAGATTTATGTTTATTGTCAACTTTGTATTTAAAAATGGTTAACAATATAAATGGAAATGTATCCGATGGTGTGGCAGTATTAAAACAGCCGCTGTCTCTGGGCAGAGATGGCGGCTGTTTTGACGGGTCAATTTTCAAGAGCATAGATGGTATTGAGCAGGCGGATGCCGCTGGGGCTGCGAAAGACCTTTTGGCGAAAACTGCAGATCGCTTCGGCAGACAGTGCATCTTCAAAGGCGTTGACAAGAAAGTCAGCTTCAAGTAAGAGCTGATAATCCATATCCTTGACGTCTGTATACGTATGATGATGAGCGATCAGCCAGCAGACCCGGTCGATAAAGGCCGGCGGATAGTCAAGATCACTAAGCAGCTTCCGGGCCGGGGCCGGGCCTTCGATTTCCTGATACTTGCCGCCGGCACTGTGATATTTAGCCTCGGCGGCATGAATGCCAATATCATGTAAAATCGCTGCGGCCTCCAGAATGGCCTGCATTTCCGGGGCTAAATGTTCTTCTCGTCCCAGCTGGGCGGCAAATGCATATACTTTCAGCAGATGCTGGATGCGGCGGGCATCGCCATGGTCAAATTCAATGGTTTTGCGCAGTAAAATGGTATGGTCCATGGGAAAATCTCCTTTGTTTTATGTTATACTTATTATAGAATGAAGCAGGGTATATGAGCAAGAAAAACAAAAGCTGAAAATTTTTTGTACAGGGAGTGTTTTTAATGGATGTTGTTCAGGATTTGCTGACGTTTATCGTGCACAGTCCGTCGCCGTTTCATGCGGTTATGGCAGGGCGGGATGAGCTTTTATCGGCAGGATTTACGGAACTGGCTTGGGGAAAACCATGGCTTTTGGCTCCGGGAGGACGCTATTTTACCCGGGTATATGGATCGGCGCTTATGGCATTTCGCATTGGCGAAAAGAAACCGCGCGGTCTCAGAATCGCGGCGGCACATACGGATTTTCCGGGGTTTCGTGTCAAACCGGCGGCGGGGATGGTCAAGGATGGCTATGGACTGGTGAATGTAGAGCCTTATGGCGGTCTGATTCTTTCCAGCTGGCTGGACCGGCCCTTGTCGCTGGCCGGCAAGGTGGTTCTGCGCGGCAAAAGCGCTTTTGCGCCGGAATCGTATCTGGTGGACTTGGCGCGCCCGCTGCTGACGATTCCCGGATTGGCGATTCATATGAATCGGGCCATGAATGACGGCGTTAAGCTCAACCGCCAGACGGAAATGACGCCGGTGGCAGCGGTAGCGGAAGAACTGGAAAAAACGTTTTTCTTGGAAAAACTGGCGCGGGAGATCGGCCATGATCCAGAGGAAATCTTATCTTATGATCTTACGGTATATCCGGTCGAGACTGGCTGTTTGTTGGGTTTCGATGCAGAAATGGTATCCTCGCCCCGCCTGGATAATCTGACATCGGTCAAGGCTTGTCTTGATGGGCTGATTGAAGGCGAGCCGTCTCATGGAATCCGGGTGGCGGCTTTGTTTGATAACGAGGAAGTGGGCAGCCATACGAAACAGGGAGCGGCATCGGCGGTGTTGGAACAGCTTTTGCAGCGGATTTATCGGGCGCTGGAGCTGGATGCGGATGATCTGGCCGCTGATCTGGCCGCCGGATTCTTGTTGTCGGTCGATGTGGCGCATGCGCTGCACCCGAATTACACGGATAAAGCCGATCCTACTAACCAGCCGCATCTGAACGGCGGGGTCGTAATTAAACAGGCGGCTAGTCAGGCGTATGCCGGCGATGCCGAGGCCGTGGCGATCATTGCGGAATTGTGCCGGGAACATGAGATTCCGGTCCAGCATTTCGTGAACCGCTCGGATATTCCTGGCGGCGCAACGCTGGGATCGATGGTTTCGTCGCAGCTGGCCATTCGGACCATGGATGTCGGGGTTCCTATTTTAGCGATGCATTCCGCCCGTGAAACCATGGGCGCCAGCGATCAGGCGGCGCTCACGGGATTGGTGCGCGCCTTTATGGGAAAATAACCGCTGGCGGCGGGACATATAAAAAGCTGTTCGCCGCAAATAAATTGTGGCGGACAGCTTTTTTATCTAAACCGTTATTGTTTTCTTTCGGCGGCATACATTTTTACCAGTTCTTTTTTGGCAATTTTACTGGTTGATGTTTTGGGAAGTTCGTCGATTTGCCGGAACTCGCGGGGAATTTTGTAAAGCGCGAGATTTTGTTGCAGATATTTTTTGAGCGCCCGGACGTTTACGGTGTCGCCCCCTTGTACGCTGTAGTAGCAGCAGCCGGCCTGCCCGCGCAGCCGGTCTTCAATGCCGATGACGGCGGCTTCACGGATGCCGGGGAAAGCGTAAACCAGTTCCTCGATTTCGCGCGGATAAATGTTTTCCCCCATGCTGATAATCATATCTTTAAGCCGGTCAACGATGTAGAGGTAGCCGTCGGCATCGCGGCGGGCGATATCTCCGGTATGAAGCCAGCCGTCGCGCAGCGCTTCTTCAGTTGCTTCCGGCTGTTTCCAGTACCCGTGCATGACGTTGGCGCCTTGAATCAGCAGTTCGCCGGATGCTCCGTCGGGGACTTCGGTGCCATCTGCAGCAGTGATGCGGATGGCAATGCCGGGCAGAACAGGGCCAATGGAACCGACTTTGACCCGTTCGGGCGGGTTGACCGCCACGACCGGAGATGCTTCTGAAAGGCCATAACCCTCCATGATATCAACGCCAAATTTAGCCTTGTAGTTTTTGGCGATAGTCAGCGGCAGCGTGGTTCCGCCGATAATCGTATAGCGGATGCTGGCCAGATCTTCCGGCTGGGCCAGTTTGGTAAGCAGCGCACAAATGGACGGGACCACATAAATAACGCTGATTTTTTTTGTACGAATGACTTCAATGGTTTCTTTGGGAGTGAAGCTGTCCAGAATCGTAATGGCCGCGCCGCAAAACAGCGCGTTTAGCACAGAACAGGTCCAGGCAAAGCAATGGTACATGGGCAGGACGCAGAGCACATTGTCGGCGGAACCGATGTGGAGCACCTTACTGAACATTTCGGCGTCGCTGGTCAGGTTGCGGTGGGACAGCACTGCGCCCTTTGGCGAACCCGTCGTGCCGGAGGTATAGATGATGACGCAGGATTCATCGGCGCGAAAATCTTTCGGCAAAGCCGGCGCCGGCTCTGCTCCCGCTGGCTGACAACAGGTCTTGATATCAATTTGCTGTACGCCGCCGTCGTAGTCGTGCAGGTTGATTGCCGCGTCAAGGTCGAGGTGCTTGTAAGTGATCAGGTGATGAATGCCGGCATTTTTCAGGATGAAAGCCGTTTCCCGCATGCTTAGCTGAAAGTTGACCGGAACAACAATTGCGCCTAAAGAGGCAATCGCCATATAAGTACAGATGTATTCGGCACAGTTGCGCGAGTAAATCGCTACCCGGTCGCCGAGACGCACGCCGGTGGCATAAAGATAATTTCGGCAGTTGGTGACAGCCGTATTTAGCTCCCCATAGCGGATAACCCGGTTTTCCTGATAAATAGCTGTATCTTCGGGATTTCCCTGCCGGATAAGTTCGTGGACAAACATACAAACACTCTTTTCTTCATTCAGATTTATACAGGTAAGTCTTAAATTTTTCTAAGTTGGTATTGATAACCAGTGATTCGGGGAAATCCGTTTCCTGAAGAATGGTATAGGCTTCGCTATGGTTGCCGGCGTCGCTGTCAACGTGGGCATCGCTGCTCATAAGCACCGGGACGGCGTATTGTCTGCAGTATTGCAGCATGAGGCGCGCGTTTTCCCGGGATCCGGGACGGCCGGTATTATTTGCATAGGAGCTGTTGTTGATCTCCAGCAAAGTATGCGTCTCTTTCGCTGTTTGCACCAGCGTTTCAAAATTTACCGGATAACGTCCGTTGTCCGGATGGCCAATCACGGTCACGCGCGGATTGCGCATAGCGCCGGTCAGGGCGGCGGTATTCTGCTCTTTTGTTCCGGGACTGATGCAAAGTTCATGCAGACTGGCAATCGCATAGTCAAGTTTGCAGAGAATTTTCTCTGATAAATCAATGCTGCCGCTGTAGTCAAGGATGTTCAGCTCAGCGCCCATAATGGCTTCAAGCCCATAGTCTGCCTGACGGACAACTTTGAAATTGCAGAAATACATTTTTTGCGGCGCGCCCGGCATATAGGGGGCGTGATCGGCGATGCCGGCCAGACGGATGCCGCGGGCCCGCGCGGCGGTAAACATCTCCCGCACGGTGCTGTACGCATGACCGCTGGCAATTGTATGCATATGGATGTCAATAAGATCTTTCATAATTAGCTACTTCCTTTTTGCGTTACTTCTCTTATTATAGCGAAAATTAAAGGAAAAATCTTTGGTTCTGGAAAATAAAATTTTTGGAAAAAGATATTATTGCCGGGAAGATTTTTTATCGAACCCTTGACGAAAGACTGTTTTTTGTTTTATTATGAAAATATACCTAGAAAATATTCGCGCTAACAGCGCGCAGACAGGAAAACGGCGGCAATGAATATACTGGCAAGACTGATTCTACAAAAAAACTATACGGAAGCGGAACGTTATTTAGATGATTTGGGACTTATCGACACGGCTATCCGGATTTTCGGGCAGCAACTGCAGCTTTTCCGCAAGCTTACTCAGTCGCAGATTATTGCGGCCGAGCGCGATCTGCATTGGCTTTCCGGCGAAGATGGCGACTGGCAGCTGACATCGGCCGCCTATGCGGTGCTGGTTGCGGCAATGCTGGGTCAAAAAGGCAGCAATAGCTATTATGCGGATTATGTGAGCCGTATGGCGGAAACGGTTATGCTGGAGAAAGACGGCGTTTTGTCCTATTGCGGCAGCCGCATTCTGGGCGGCGCACCGGCTTGTCAGGCCGGCGGTATTTTGGCCGGCAATGCCGGCGGCATGGCTGAGAAAATCAGCTGAACGAAAAAAATTCGGCTGCCCCCTTGCCAAGCCAGAGGATATCCGGTATAATACTTATTGTTACATATGCGCTGTTAGCTCAGTTGGTTAGAGTATCACCTTGACATGGTGGGGGTCGCAGATTCGATTTCTGCACAGCGCACCATTTATCAAAGAGGCCAGTCATTGCTGGCTTTTATGTATGCTCAAATAGCTCAGTTGGTTAGAGCACCACCGTCACATGGTGGGGGTCCAGCGTTCGAATCGCTGTTTGAGCACCAGAATCATTCAGATCACTGCCGATGGCGGTGGTCTTTTTTTATTGCTGAAAACGATGCAGGCGGTTGTTGGCTGTGAGGATAAAATATAGGGCGGTGGTTTATTGCCATGGAGAATGTAGTATAATAGAAAATAGGACAGCAGATTGATGGTCAGTAGCAGAAAGGATGATCGGAATGGATAAGAAGGTATTGGATTCTATCGTGGAACAAACACATGCTTTGATGGCGGCGCCGTCTTGCTGTGCGGAGGCAAAGGCGGCAGCGCAGGCCTGGTTGGCTGCGATTGGCAAGGCGGCAGAAGCGGCGGAAACTGAAAAATATTTGGCAGAATTGGCTGCCGATATCATGCCGATTGACGGTCTCATTGGTTTTGCGGAATCGCCGGCAGGGATTCAGTGTTTTGGCGGAGAAACAGCCAGACAATTGGCGGCGCACGCTAAAGAGATCAAGGCGGCGGGGGCTGTTTATTGCGATTGTCCGGCTTGTAAGGCCGTGGCTGCGATTTTGTCACAGAAGGGAAACCTGCTATAAAATCTGAACGAACTTATTTTGTTCATTTTTAAGGAGGCAACAGAATGGATGTTATTTTTCAACGTACCAGCGTACGGCATTATGATGCCAAACCAATTGAACCTGAAAAAGCGGAACAATTGCTCCGGGCTGCTATGGCCGCTCCGTCGGCAATGAACCAGCAGCCATGGGAGTTTTATGTGATTCGCCGACCGACGCTTTTACAGGAACTGGGAACGGCTAGTCCTTATGCGGGGCCGGTTAAAGAAGCAACGCTGGCGATTGTGCCTTGTATCGATGGCAGTCGGGCTAAGCTGCCCGAATATGCGGCCGTCGATCTCAGCACCGCTTGTGAAAATATTTTACTGGAAGCAGAACAGCAGGGCCTTGGTGCTTGCTGGATCGGCATTGCCCCCGTGCCGGAAAGGGCGGCGGCCGTGGGAAAGATTCTGCATTTGCCGGAGCAGCTGACGGCGTTTGCCATTATCGCGCTGGGGTATCCGGCGAGTAAAAAACCACAGTCGGATCGGTATGATGCAGCCCGCGTGCATGAAATAAAATAAATGTATTACGAAAAGCCCTCGCTGGTTCTACCGGCGGGGGCTTTTCGTAAAAAAGGTTCTTGACGAAAATAAATGTAATAAATATAATTAAACTATAATGATTACATTTGAAGAAGGTGCAGATTTGAAAATCTTTTTATTAATTTTGTTGGCGGTTGTATTAGGCATAATTTTTTCCGGCTGCGCAGCGGCTATGAATAAGGAAGAAGAAAAAATGACGCATTCCGGGTATCATCGTATTTCTCCGGAAGAGGCAAAACAACAGATGGATATGGAACCGGATCTGGTCCTTCTGGATGTGCGCACTTTGGAAGAATATCAGGAACGCCATATTCCCGGCGCACGGCTGCTGCCGAATGAGAGCATTACCGATCAGCCAATCGCTGGCGTGCCGTTTGAAGCGAAACTTTTAGTGTACTGTCGTACCGGACGCCGCAGTGCGGATGCAGCCAGAAAGCTGCTGGCAATCGGGTATCAGCAGGTTTATGACATGGACGGCGGTATTGTCAAATGGCCTTATGCAACCGAATCGGGAGACTGAAGCGCAGTTTCCAATACGGAGCGGTGTACTGTAAATTTTACTAATACAACAAAACCCTCACTGGGCGATACCGGCGAGGGTTTTGTTTATGGCTTATGAAAACAGGTTTAGATGTTGTCTTTTGTTTGGCGTTTTGTACCGATTTTATTTTTTGCCGAAGTCGGGATTTTTCAGTATTTCCTGATACATTTCAATATACTTGTCTGGACGGAAATCGGTTCCGCCGACGGCCGGATTGTATTGATAAATGCCGCGCTGCGCCAAGGAGAGATCAATGGTGGCAACGAACATTTCACTTTCATCGGCAACTTCGTCTTTGAATTTATGTCCGGCATAATAGTAGGGTTCCCAGGTTTTGCGGCTGGGGCCGATAATGCAGCTGCCGCCCCAGAAGTAGTTGTCGACATCAAGTCCGCCTAGGTTTGCGGCGGCAATATAGACGCCTTCCCGCACGACGCTGGCTTCCAGCGTTACGCTGCCCAGCCCGCCGTGGCATTTGGCCAGCGCAGTGCAGTTGACATACAGTCGGCAGCCCATAGCTGCATAGTAGCGGACCATTTCCGGGAAACAATAGGAATCATAGCAGATATTGCAGCCGATCGGGCCCCAGGGAGTCTTTAAAATAAATGGCTTTTCTCCGCGGGTGGCCCAATTTGGCTCTGGTGCCGGCAGGTGCATTTTGCGATAGGAGCCTTCCAGACCGTCGGGTGAAAAGATTGCCAGCGCATTGTAAATGGTATCCGGATTTTCGGCATCGCGTTCCGGCATGCCGAAAATAGCATAAACGCCCAACTTTTTGGTCAAGGCAGCAACTTCATTTGTTGCCGGTCCCGGAATGGTTTCTGCCAGGCGGCTTTGCATTTTTTCGGCTTTGGGTTTTTCTGGTTCATCATCATAACTGGTCAATGCCATTTCTGGAAAAAGGATTAGGTCACAGCCTCGTTTAGCGCCGGCTTCAATATATCCTTTGATGCGGTTGAGGTTTTTTTCTTTTTGACCCCAAAACGCATTGAAAGTTACTACTCCGATTGTCATAATGTCCTTATCCATCTGATCGTCTCCTTATAAAATTAGTAAAAAAATAAGGACAGCGATATCAGCGACATCGTTGTCCTTACACGCTTATTATAGGGCGGTTTTTTTGTTGTGTCAACAAATGGAAAAACATTATAGATGGCTTGACAGATCTCGTGACGGTGCGTTAAACTGAGCTTAAAACTGCAGTTTGGCAGTGATGAAAGAAAGGGGATTTGTCTTATTTGCAAGTCAGGTAATTTGCAACTTGTCTGGTGCCAATAGCAGGGGCTGCTGACATCCGACAGAAGGTCCCTGCTGAATCCTATTTTTATTTTAGGAGGAAGCATCGTGGACTATAAAAATGGCATGCAGGTTTTGCCGCCGGATCTTTTGGCAAGACTGCAGGAATATGTGGATGGTATGTATATCTATATCCCTCGTAAAGCGGAGAACCGTTTGCAATGGGGGCGGCGAAGCGCCGGATATGCCGGTCTGTTGGCCAGAAATCAGGAAATCTGCCGGAAGTATCAAGCCGGTCAGTCGGTGATAGAGCTGGCAGGCGAGTATTATCTGGAACCGAAGACGATTTATCGGATACTATCCCGACGAAACAAAACTTAAGATAAGAGAGTGTCGTGCATTTTGTGCGGCATTCTCTTTTTTTTTGCGGTACGAAGGAAGCGGAATACTTGGGCGGAAACGTGTTTTATAATGAAAACAAAGCGAATGAAGGGAAAGAGAAGATGGATCAAATGAATATGCGTAATCTGGGTTTTGACGATACTTTGGCAATGGCGGCTGCTGCCGATCCGGCGCTTTATCCGGGACGGATTGCGTCGCAAAGCAGGGATTTATTTCGGGTACTGACGGCGCAGGGAGAACTTTTAGCGAAACCAGCCGGCCGCTTTCGCGAATCGGCGGCGTATCCGGCGGTAGGTGACTTCGTGTTGCTCGATCGGGACAATGCAGCCGGCGGTTATGGAAAAATTGAACGGCTGCTGCCGCGCCGCAGCGCTTTTGTGCGGAAAGAAGCGGGAACCGGCAGCCGGGAACAAGTAGTTGCCGCCAATATTGACCGGGTCCTTATCTGCATGGCGCTGCATCAGGATTTCAATGTTCGGCGGATGGAACGCTATCTTAGTATTGCCTGGGACAGCGGGGCTGTGCCGGTCATTATTTTGACGAAGGCAGATCTTTGTGGTGATCTGGCGGCTCGGCTGGCTGAGGTAAAGACTGCGGCTGTCGGCGTCGATGTTCTTGTGACTTCAGGCTGGCAGGGGGAAGGTATTGACGCGGTTCGCCGCCAGCTGGAGGCGGGGCGGACGCTGGCTTTTTTGGGTTCCTCCGGCGTCGGGAAAACAACGCTGATCAATTGTTTGCTGGGCGAATCCCGGCTGGCAACCGGGGCGGTGCGCTCGGATGGCAAGGGAAGACATACGACGACTTGGCGGGAGCTTTTTGTTCTGCCGGACCAAGGCGTTCTTCTCGATACGCCGGGTATGCGAGAATTAGGTCTGGAGCGTGCCAATCTTGGTCGTACTTTTGCCGATATTGAAAGTTTGGCAACTCAATGCCGCTTTAAGGATTGTCAGCATACTGCTGAGCCGGATTGCGCCGTGCGCCGGGCGATTGCCGCGGGCGAGCTGGAAGCAGCCCGATTGGAAAGTTACCAAAAGCTGCAGCGGGAACTTCTTTATGCGGGACTCAGCGCCCGGCAGCGGGAAACAGAAAAACTGAATGCGATGTTTGCCAATGTCGGCGGCATCAAGAATGTCCGAC
Organism: Megamonas sp. UBA1799; assembly: GCA_002319815.1. Taxonomy (GTDB): domain Bacteria; phylum Bacillota; class Negativicutes; order Selenomonadales; family Selenomonadaceae; genus UBA1799. Next base: position 1,446 of record DCFR01000057.1, on the reverse strand, counting down.
GCTTTGCCGCAGCAAAAAAACGGCGGTAAAAGTTTTTCAGCGCATAATTTTTTGATAGCCGGCTGGGGTGAGGCCGGTTATTTTTTTGAATTGGCGGCAGAAATGGCTTTGGTCAAAAAATCCGGTGCTAAGAGCTGTCACTGCAAGGGGGTGGCCTGTTGCCAACAGTTGTTTGGCTTTTTGAATGCGCAGTTGTTGTTGATATAGATGCGGCGGTAGCCCCATTGTTTTTTCAAAAACCCGCAGCAAGTGATAAGGACTGAGATGGGCGATGTTTGCCAGCGTCTGCAGAGAAATGACGTGGGCAAATTCTGTTTGCATGTAGTCAAGAACGCGGGCAATAGCCAATGGTTCTGCTCCCGGCTCCAGGTCGGAAATTTTTGCTTGGTTATAGCGCTGAATAAAAGCGGTCAGCCAGCACAGCAGCGCCGATTCTTTTTGCAGGGGTCCGGTTTCGGCGTCCGACAGGCAGGCGTGCAGTGAAGCCAGCGGAGCGGCTAAAGGACTCTGTACAATGCTGCCGGGTAAAAACCATGGCAAATCATTCCGACCAGTCAGCTGGCAAAACGCATTTTCCAATATAGACGGCGGCAAGTAGATCATGCGGTAATCCCAGCCGTCGGAATTTTTGGCCTGACCGTCATGGACTTCGCCGGGAACGACTAGATTGATATCACCCGGCAAAGCATGCCAGTTTTGATGCCGGTAAAAGAAGTCAAGCTGCCCGCGGGTAATAATGCCAAAAGCATAACCGTCATGGGCGTGGCGGTTAAAATGCTGGCGATGATAGCTGGCCTGCAGCAGGTCAATGCCGGATGACAAAACAAGATGTTGGGCGGCAATACGTTCTTCAGGTTTCTTCATGATGCTGGGATTCCTTTCTCGTCGACGGACAGACGGTCAGCAGCAAAATTGCGATCATAGCAGTTGCCAGTGCGAAAATTTGCCGGGTCGTGACAGGTTCGTCCAGCAGCCAGACGGATAAAAACGCAGCGGAAAGCGGCATAAGCGCCGTAAAAGTGCTGGCGACCACGCCGGATGTACGGGCAGCGCCCCGAAACCAAAGCAGATAAGCGACATTGGTATAAACAGCGCTGAAATAAAGAATTGCGCCGATATCGGCCGGACGCAGCGCGGAAAAATTAAAATTGCGGGCGGTAACAAGCGCCGGCAGCAGGCAAAAAACAGCGCCAAGCAAAGAAAGCAGCGCAGTCAGGGAAAGCCCGGATAAAGGCGTTTGCAACTTTTTGCCGAGTAGCAGGAAAACGGCTTCGCTGGCGACCGCAGCTAAGACGCAAAGGTTGCCCAGCCATTGGCGGTTGTCGGCTCCCGGCAGTTCATGGAAGGCATCATAACTGAGCAGAAAAATACTGCCGCAGGCCAGCAGCAAAGCGGCTATTTGCCGCAGGTTGAAGCGTTCGCCGAGAACAAAAAAAGAGAACAGCG
>DCFR01000060.1 GCA_002319815.1 Megamonas sp. UBA1799 | reverse complement strand
TGTGCTGGGAAAGTTGAGTAATATATATTTTAATACCAAACTGTATGGCAAAAGCAACCGCAAAGCAGGCATGACCAATGCCGAATTTTAAACCTACTAAGCTAATTTCACAAGTTAGCCCATGCTTTCCAGCATATATAACAAAAGAATGTATCATACTTTCTTATAATTTCATTTTAAACAGCATTTGTATTTCTCAAATGCTTCATAATCGACTTCATCTTCTGCCTTTATTTTTTTTAGTAAATATCTAGCATCACCATGTTCAACTTCCAAAAATGCCGCATTTTCAAAAGATGGTTTATATACAGAAAATGTTCGCGCAATTCCTAAAGTAGCCGCACTTTCTAAAGGACCCACAAATTCATGTGTTGGCATTGCAAAAAAAGGTTGATTAGCAAAGAGTTCAAATTGATTAGCAGATAAAAAGAAACATCCCGAATGAGGATTATATGCTTTTTCAAAAAGGATATTGTTCCCCAAACAAGTAAATGACAAATTTGGTTTATCACGGTAATCCACAAACTGATACATAACCTCTCTCATCTTCCGTGTAGATTCGTTATTATATGAATTTACATCTATATATCCCTTATGAAAAATTCCTTCCTTCAAACGTTCATATCGATTTGGTTGCAACAATGCATTAACTCCAAATTTTTTAGAAAAATAATGTATTTTAGCAAAAAACAGAGAATCATGAATTATTAAATCATCTTCCATAAAACAATAATAATCATACTGACCTTTATTGTCTTTTAATACTTTTTGTGCTGCAAAGCCTAAATATCGTGGATTATCGCATTGCACTATTTGATGCGTATAATATTTTTCCGGCAAATTTAGCGACTCACATAAATGATCCTGTTGATTTGTACAAATGACTATGTCCAACTTATAATGGAACGCCATATTAGCCGGATGATAAATCATCCAATCACAATAGTTTATTTTTCCACAAATACGTTGAAAACATTTACGAAGAGAAGGAATATATTTACACCTATGAGAAGCTAAAGTTTTCCTACACCCTATTGTTGAATATGCGTGTGGTTCACTAAATAAATCTCTTAATGCGCTAATCATATTTTGTAAACTTCTTATTTTATTATCAGAGATAATATTTTCTGATCCATATGCTCCACTATTATTTTTTTTATAATAATGAGGCACAACCACTAAAATATTGAACATATATTTCACTCCAACTATATTTTAGTCACTCTGTTCTGAGCAAGCATTTTTGTAACAATATAACCTACTATTTGCGGAATAATCACCGTAAACTGAATAATAAGTGCTATTTTTTAATAAATCAATAAGTCGTTAATCGATTCTCTTCATGAAAAATACCGTCGCTTGGCAGGAAAAGCACGCATTTTTGACACATCAAGTTCATTACACAGCTGAACGTGCTTTTTCAGATACTTATAATTGATCAGTCCCGAGACTTGTTTTGGCATTCCTCGCAAAATTATCTTACTCATTTTAAACATGCAATTTTAGACACTACATGTTCTTTTTGCAAATTAATTATAATAGTGACCCGTTATAAATACAAGTTTACAATTTGCGTTTTAACTTCTGCATCATAATGTTGTGTCATATGGAAATTCTTTTTAATATGTTCAATTATATTTTATCAAATCGCTCTATTATAATTTTAATGTGCCACAGCACGTACCAATATTATTTTTTCATAATAACTAGAAATTGTAATGCATACCAATCTTTATAGATTGCCATAAAAAGTCTTTTTAATACATTCGTACAGTTTACTTTATCTACATTAATTGGAGTAATACTATACAATTTAAACCCATTTTTCAAAAACATTTCTACCGCAGTTTGTCGTGTAAAAAATCGCAAATGAGTTCTATCCAAAATACCAAAATCACCATAATCCCATCGTCCTTTTAGAAGAGATGTTAAAATATGATGATATTGTATATTAGGAATACTCGCAACAAAAAATCCATCATCTGATAAATGTTCTCGCAATTTTCCAACAACAGACCAAGGATCAATCAAATGTTCCAGTACATCATTAGCTACAATCAAATCATATGTTTGTAACTTAGAAAAATCAAATGTATCTAATGAGTCCACAAAAACCATATTTAAATTTTTTTTAGCTTGCTGTGCAGCTTTATCAAAAAGTTCTATACCTGTAACCTTACACTGATAACGTTTCTTTAAAGCCTTCCCAAACACCCCCTCGCCACATCCAAGTTCCAAAACGCAGTTAGGTTCGTTAGGAATCAATTCCATAACCTCTGGCCGAGTATTTTGATAATATTCTTCTTGAACCATATTATTAATCTCCCTTTATGTTTATGAATGATAAAATTGTGGATGTTTATTTAAAAACTCACTTAAATGTTCGATATCAAGACTTTCCAAACTACAAAATTCAAACTCAAAATCCGCGGCACCATGTCTACCATATAAATCCTGTCCTGTGTGTAATGTTTGTTCAATAATCTCTTTTTTCGCCAATGCCGGGTTACCATCTACGATTGAATTCAGTTTCATCATAATTCGTTCAGCACCTCCCATATATGAAAAATGCCAGCCTGCGTTTTCAACACGTGGTATGCGATTTCTAATATTACGTAATTCTTGAGGCCTTTTTAAATTTTTAAACAAAACTAATATAGTTCCATACCATCTTGCTTTACTCCGGCAATTCATAAAATAGCAATAAAATGTTTGCTCACAAACAAGTGGACTATATTCCAAAAACACACGATTTGTCATAGGAACAAACAGTGAATACGGATGCAGCAATGCAAACTTAACCCGATTAATTCTCCGATATTTTTTAAGTCTCCGATCAAGCAAAGTTTGATGTCCAAAAAAATGAATTTGCAATTCATTATGCTCCAATCTCTGTATGAGATCAGGGCGCGGGATCTCATCCAAATCAGAAATAAAAACATAATCATTTGGGTGTGCATCAAAGAGGCCACGCATAATACAATTTCGTTGATGATTTTCTAAACTCCAATCACCTAGCCCCTTATAGGGAACTACATCTTTTTCTTTAATATAACGAATTTTCGGCAAGTATTTTGCAAACTCACTTTTTCTTGCTTCGAAATTAAAATTTTTAGGAACATTTCTATGGGTTTTATTAGATTCAACAATCACAAAATAATCTACCACATCATACAGTGTCTGAAGTCGTAACTCTAACAATTCAAACTCATTGTAAAACGTAAAGCAATCATAAATCGCCATAATCAATCACCTTTTTTCTATGGATTAAGCCCATCGTGAACTCCTTTATAAATAGCCCATGCACGCTTGACATGCAAATGTTTTATACGTCGATAAAACATTTTTTTATAGCCTTGTAAAAGGCTGGATAAACATGTTGGATAATATTTTCTAACAAAGATCAGTTGACTACGAATCAGATGATAATCCTTATAAGCTGTTGAAGTTTTACCCGTTGTCGCTCCACCCTTATGATAGACTAAACTATTTCGGGCATAAGTGATATTCCATCCCATTTTTTTAGCCCGTGTTGCCAATTCAATTTCTTCATAATAAAGAAAATAACTCTCATCCATAAGACCAACATTTTGTAAAAACTCTTGTGTTATTAAATAAGATGCCCCCGCCAATAACTCAATAAAAACATTGTCAGGCAATATCGTTACTAAACTTTTTTCCGCCACACTATCTGTAGTAAAAGTTTTCTTATTTAATATTCCCCCTATACATTGAACAATATAAGGTTGCTTATAATAACACAACACCGAACCTACTGCCCCGCAATTTGGCATCACCATTTGACGTGCAATCAAAGCTGACAGGGCATGTGAATCCACGACAGTATCATTATTAAGAATCCAAATATAAAAAAAATCGTTTCTTTGCAAGGCATACTGTAATCCAAGATTATTCCCGCCAGAAAACCCCCGATTATAATCACTTTTTAAAAGTATTAAAGATCTATCAGATATCTTTTCTATTTCTCTGAAATTATCATTAAAAGAAAATTCTACATATGTAATTGGCTTTTCTATATATTGGCGGGTATAAGTTCCTATTTTCATTCCGTCTTTCATTGGACCACATCGCTCACCTCTAGCCCATTGTTTAATTTGATCCAATGAACCATCCGATGATGCATTATCACACACAATGACCTGATAATTCGGGTAATCACTGTGATAAACACTCTCTAAACATTCAAGAGTATCCTGCCATCCATTATAATTTAAAATAACAATATACGCTTTTTTCGTTTGCATATAGCATTCCTCTAATTAGTTTTCTGTTTAATTATCTGACGAGCCCTGAAATAACGCCAATACCATTGAAAAGCTTGTCGCCATAGCCCTTGTTTGCGTAACCATCGAGCCATTAATCTATTTTCTTGATAATTTAAGGGCTTATAAAGAAAATCTTTCCAATATGAATTACGATAATATTCCATATAAATATAACGTTGAGGGCTACTACACCAAGGCTGCCAAGGTTTCAAACGGCCAGCAAAATGAATAATAACTGTGTCCTCTGGAACAGACAGTTCATGATTTTCTAACAAACAAAAATAGTTAAAACGATCAGGCAACAATTTCACCCCATCATTTACCAACACATTCAACGCGTCTTGATCAACTAAAGGAAAACTTCTTTGTGATAACAAACTTATCATTTTCTCAGACAACTTACTTTGATACCATTTTTTTAGATCGATATACAACAATCCAGTATTAAAATATTCCTTTTTTGTAATACCTAACTTTTTTTTATGCTCAGGCAACCAGTCTCCCTTATCCAAAACAGCCATAAAAATATTATTATTAAAAGACATATTCCATAACAATCGCAAACTCCCTATACATAAAGTATCTGCATCAATATATATTATTTTGTCTATTTCATTATATAATACATCTGCGACTAAAATCCGAAAATATACTGCTAATGTATAATTTCCCTCTGTATGAAATCCCTGAAAAACCGTTTCATTCACATATCGAATATCTATTTTTAATGACATATTATTTGTTACTAAGTTGTGTAATCGCATCAAATCATTATCATCAATTGAACTAACAAACAAATGACACATGATATTTACATCTGAATTATTTTTGATAATAGAAGTTAACATAATACCAAATGGTGCTGCATAATTTTTGTCAATACCAAATGCAACATGAATAACCTCTTTATTCTGCAAAGAAAAATTCCCAATAACTTCTTGTTTATAAATAAATTGCTTTAAATTCAACACAAATCACCACAACCTTAAAAATTCTGATATTGCATCCCATACTTCATCAACACTAATCTCCTGTATACATGTATTATCATGACAAATCCTATTGCCAACATTGTAGCATGGAGAACAGGGCAGCATATGGCTAATCACTTTGCATCGCTGACGCGGAGCCCATTGTTCCGGTGTCGTAGGACCATAAAGAGCAATAGAAGGCGTGTCGGTAGTAGAACACACATGCAACATTGCCGTACAACCACAAAGCTGCAAATCTGCATTGGCAATCAGCTCCGTTGTTTCACGTAAATTTGTTTTCCCCGCCAAATTAATGGCCATGGGAAATTCCCGTTCTATTTTACCAAACTGCTCTTTGCCCCCCGTTACAGCCACAATGCAGTCTTTTTCCTGCAGCCGTCTTATAATCTCACGATATTTTTCCGGCTCCCAGTCTTTAATAGGTGCTAATGAATACGGCACTAATAAAACTAGTTTTCGCCCATCATGTCTAAGCTCCGTGCAAAGTTCCTGTACATACAATTTTTCTGAAGCAGTAGCCACGGGGCGGGTCAACTCCAAATTTTCTGTATCAATGCCAACCTGTTTTGCAATATGCAAATACTTTAAAGGCTCAAACAAAGTAGCTGAAGAATCCTCTATATGTATATTAATAAAACTTTTTCCCCTACCAACACGCTTAGGTATCCTCGCCAAAAAAGCATACAAAGCATCACGATAATGATGATCCAAAATAACCGCAGCCTCTGCACGCCACATTTTCCGAATCACCGGAAATATCGGATCCCCTTTTTCATAAGGAATTAATGTGTTAATATAAGGGTTCCCATTTAAAAGTTCGTAGCCTACGTGAGAAGTCAATACCACTAATTCTGTCTCCGGATAACATTCTTTAACCGCCCGATATACCGGTGTAGCAAGCAAAGTATCCCCAATGCTTGCCCTATGTATAACACAAACTTTTCTCATGCCTTGCCTCCGACTGTCTCGAATTGACTTTGCTATTATAGTATAGCATATAAATAAAAAAAAACCTCCTTAAAAAACATTATAACGCTTCCAGCATCCCCCCAAAAAAATACCACGGAATCTTCCCATCAAGATCCCGTGGTATTTAAACTTTTGTGCGAACTTCGACGCTTTTCTTTCATCATGTGCCGTCTGCAGAATGCACTTTCTTGCTGCCGCCTGAATAAAGACCAGTTACCAATTGCGTTGTATGCTGATACGTATCTCCGCTGGAATTCTGTGCCACGGTAACGCCCTGCAAAGAATTGTCCTTTGTTGCTTCGGATATATCCGGTAAAATCTTAGGCGGTGGCGGTGGCGTGTAAGCAGCATAAACCGTTTTATCCTTTTCATCCAATGTACCAATTCCCGTAATCGCTCCCATGTCCATCCCTCCATTCGGCTTCTCTTCCATTGTATATCACTATAAGTACAGTATACACGAAGCCAAAAGAAAATACCATATATCATAAAAAGAGACTTCCCATATACGTTTTATAACTGAAGCATTTTTTCGCATTTTTCCAATACCATAGACGGCGTAACACTCCAAAGGCATTTAGGTTTTGGCGCACTGGGGCAAGCATCTGCCGGAATATGGCAAGGGCAGCAAGGCTCATTGGCAGTCAAAACCTCGGCCCGATCACTGACCGGATGCCAGCGGCGCGGCGAAATGCAGCCATACATCACCACCATGGGAACCCCGGTAGTAGCCGCAACATGAGCCGCCCCGGTATCAACAGTCAAAAAAAGATCGCTTTTTTTAAAAATCGGCACCATATCTTTAAGACTGGTTTTGCCACAAAAGTTGGCAATGGGCGTCTGACTGGCTCGGACAAATTCTTCCGCATAGTCCCGATCTCCCGGCGCCCCAATGATATAAAATGACGCCTGATATTTTTTACGCAGCGCTGCAATCACCTGTAAAAAATATTCTTTGGGCCAGGTTTTTAAAGGGAACGTACCTTTAACACAAAGCGCAATACGTTTGTCTGCTTTTGGCAGCAGCGCCAACAATGCATTGGCTTTTTCTTCATTAGCCGTTCCCGGCATTCCCATAACCGGTTTCGCATGCTGATCAGAATGAAAAAAACCGCGCACGATCTGCTGATAGTTTTCTGCCTGCAGGGTGTTTTCAAAATCATAGTCCATAGAAATGACATCCGTATAAAGCCAGGTAATCCGACTGGGTTTGCGATCAAAAATCATTGTGGGGCCCACACGCACCGGAATACCCGCCAACCAAGTCAGAATTGCCGGACGAGATTTACGATCCAAAGAAACACAAAGATCAAAATTACGCCGCCTGATTTCCCCCACCATAGCCAACATCGCACGCAAGGATTTCTGCTTAGACTGGTAATCAAATAACAGAACTTCATCAATAACCGGATTGTTCTCTACCAGTTCGCGTACATTGGGACGAACCATCATCGTGATTTTTGCGCCGGGATTTAAACGCCGCAGCAAAGCTACAGCACTCGTAGAAACGAGAACATCTCCCAAATTGACCAAACAATGCACCAAAATATTGTTGTATGTTTTCATTTGCACAATTTCTCCATATGATTGGCAATCGCTGCATCAATTTCATCCAGTAAGGCAAATCTTTTTCGATAAACAGCCCGCTTACGGGTTGGCACCTCATCTATGGTTTTCCGCGGTTCGACCAAAGGCAGTTCGTCAAACCGTTGATCGGAGGTCGCATGCCCGCCGGCCTCCTGCCAAAAATTGCTGAAAGAAGTCCGGAGTTTTCGATCAGTTCGTACATGGTTATTGGCATAATAACCATAGTTTGTAACCGCATAAATATGCCTGAGCTGCAGCGCACGGGCCACGGCCTGAGCCGCATAAAGGATCAGATTCTTAGTCCGGTAGGCATGGCATTGTTTCGTAATGCGTTTAATGACATCCTTGGCATTCTCGATATTGGGCCCCTGCATCGCCCCGATCCACATGGACCACTCATCCTGCTCATTTTTTGCAATCCAGAATACGATCTGATAAAGCGGCCATGGACTCCAGCGCAAAGTCACAGAAAGCAATCCTTCTTTTCTTTGTCCCGGTTCATGGAAAAGTTCCAAGCAAAGAGGTTTTCCTTCAAATTCGCTTTGCCATAATATGTATTCCGTATAAGGGTAGAGACCACAAACAACGTTTGCCTGAAAATTTTCGGCCATAAAGGTCATATGCTGCTCAACGATTCTAGCCCTTTCGGCAAAAGTAGATCCTCGGTAAAAAAAAGCACGAGTGGGCTGTTCATAAACAAAGGGATATGTTGCCGCCACTGATTTTAAAAGCGAATTTTGCCTAAAAAAAGTGAGCAATTGCCGCATTCTCGCTCTGTGCATCATGGACCGCACTACAAAAATAACCATGCGTCGGACTTCCCGAGGATTTTCCATATTATATATTTTCTTGCCCAAGGTAATAAAACTTCTCATTGATTTCTCTCCATCTTTTATCTTTTCACCGGATAACGATGCATCAACCGTTCCATTGCCGCCAATACTTCATCAACCGTAATAGCACTGGCGCAAGCAAACGGTAATTCCTCGCAGCGGCATGTTTCCCCTGTCACGTTACAGGGAGAACAAGGCAACAGATGCTGTATAATTTCTGTTTTTTGTCTAGGCGCCCATTCCAAAGGCGAAGTGCTGCTGTATAAAGCCACGCTTGGTGTTTCCCATGCCGCCGACATATGAAGCGGCGCGCTGCAACTGCCGATAAAATAGTCAGCCCGCCGGATAATTTCAGAAACTTCCTCCAAGGAAGTTTGATCCCGCAAATCGAGCATAGACGCATTTGAAAAACATTCCGGATGATATTCACGGTGTACACCTGTAATTAAAAATTGAACCGGATATTTGGTACGAAAACGCCGACAAAACTCTGCATACCGCTCTGCCGGCCAGTTTTTCCCCTCGCACGAAGTAAACGGAGCAATAACCACGGTTATTTTCGCTGCATCTAACGTTTGAAAAATACGGTCAACCGTCGTTTGAACCGTTACGGGCGCTTCCACGATATAGGGTTTGGCATTTGCCTCATCAAGATGAATTTTCAGTCCGGCAGCCTTGTCAATCATTTTAGCAAAATTCCATGGTTCATAGTGCATCACTTCCTGTGGATCACGCTCAACCGCACAGTTCATAAAAAGCCCCCGCTTGTGCCGCACACCTGCACGAATAGGGATACGCGCCAAAAAAGGCATCACGGCGCTGCGATACTTAAAATCCAGCATCAGGGCCGCATCAAACCGCCATATTTTACGCACCACTGGCCATACTGGATCCCCTTTATCATAAACGACCACTTCATTCAGAAAAGGCAGCCCTGTCACCAGCGGAGCCACGTCACTACTAACATACAAAGCCGTATAGCTAGCGGGGTATTGATCATGGAACGCTTTGATCAGCGCAGTAGAAAGGAGCACGTCCCCTACCTGATTCTCATTTAAAAACAACACTTTATCAAGTTTCATACCGGCTCCTCACTTTGCAATAAATTTCGGATAAACGTCTGTTTCGCATAACATTGGTTAGCCCGCTGCAGTTCCTGCTGATACAGGTCCGACCGCTCATCATAATGATTGACAAAAGTTTCTAATTGGTGAGAAAAAACAGCTGCATTCTCCATATCAATAAACTCACCCAGCAAAAACTGCGCCATAACCTCGGGATTCAGAATGTGGGTGACCAATACCGGTTTATAGCAGCCAATCGCCGTAAAATAAATTGCGCTCCAGTTATACAGATACCGCTCTGCCGTATACGGAAGTAAAACTGCATCGATGTGCCGAATGGCATTATACCAATCATCGCCCAGCAAATTCCGCGTGATAAATTGGATCCGGGAATCTTTTTGATATTGTTCTGCCACAGCTTCAACTTCCTGTTGATCCTCTGCCGTCGTGGGAACCAACTGCAGAACAAATTGCACGGGTCGTTGAAAATTTGCCGTTTGTATCGCCTGCAAAATCCAATCAAGATTCTTTTCTCCCCGCCGATAGTGTCCGAAAAAACCAATTTTCAAAGGCTCCTGTACAGGCAGAACGGACCGGCAGCAATCGGGAACCATAACCGGCGGCGGAAGCAATCGCACATTTTTCGGACGTTGGCCGCCGAAGTCATCACGCAATGTTGTGACGCACAAATGAATACTTTGATAAGGCAAACTTTTATTCGCCAACCGTAAGAAATTCGGCATTTCTCCCGGATTAACTCCCAAAAAAATAAAATACACCGGTATCCTGGAATGCCGCATAGTACTTTTCTGCAAAGAACGTAAATAACGGTATGTTGCCGTTGTTAGCAAAATTGCTTTAACCCCATCTGCCTCTGCACGGCAAACCGCAGCATTGAACCAGCGGATCCGGCGGCGTTCTCGCTGCAAAGACCTCCACAGTTTAGTCACCCCATGTGCTCCGTCATAGCTGACGATCTTTCCTCCTGGCAAGTAAGCCACAGGAACCGAAAAATCCTGATCCAAGCAGGTCCCCTCGGGAACGAAAAGAACCGGTTCATAACCGGAGCTTTTCAGCGCTTCGATAATGATCCGGTCAAATTCCAGTTCGAACCCCGCCGCAGCCTTCACTGTTTCCAATATAGCAATCTTCATTCAAACCTCCGAAATCCTGTTCTGTACCAGATCCAATAAACTGCCACCGCTATAACGTACCCCAGTAATTTCTGCATTAGCCGCGCATTCCATATCAAGCACTTTATCGCCTACCATCATGCTGTGCGCTTTATCAATCGAAAAGTCAAAGCAAGCATCATTAATCAGTTTCGGTGACGGCTTGCGGCAATCACATTCTCCTGTGTATTCTGGCACTATACCAGCTACATGATGCGGACAATAATAAAAAGCATCAATATGCGCGCCGATTTTTTCCAGTTCGGCGTTCATCCAAACATGCAGTCGGCATACATCCTTCTCTGTATAATAACCGCGTGCTATGCCACTTTGATTCGTGATAACAATCACCAGATATCCACAATCATTACAATATTTTATCGCCTCGACTGCACCGCATGTCCACTGAAAATCTTCCGGTCGATAAAGATAATGGACATCAACATTGAGCGTGCCATCGCGGTCAAAAAAAACAGCCCGCCTTTTACTTACCATAAATAAAGTAACCGCCTTCATCAAGGAAGCGGCAGTATTCAGCCACAGCAGTTTTCATGTTCTGAAAGCCGCCGTCATAGCCAGCCGCCAAAAGTTTTGTGGTATCAGCTTCGGTAAAGCACTGGTATTTTCCCTTGAGCACCTCAGGAAAATCCCTGTAGTCAATACTACCTCTACCCATAGCCTCAATGACTGCCTGCGCCGCCTCATTATAAGTATGCGCATGTCCCGGGCCACAGTTATAAATGCCGCTTGGGCCATTGTTTTCCCAAAACCAGAGATTCACCTTAACAACATCCCCGACATAAACAAAATCTCTCCGTTGCTCGCCATCCCCATATCCATCGATACCCCGGAATAATTTTGCCACCCCAGTCTCATGAATCTGATTGTACAGCTGATAAAAAATAGATGCCATTTTCCCCTTATGATGCTCCTGAGCCCCATACACGTTAAAATATCGCAACCCGACTACCATACTATGCGCTTCCGGCAAGACTTGACGCACATACCGATCAAAAACCAATTTGGAATAGGCATATGGATTCAAAGCATCCTCGCAGGCATCACCCTCGCGAAAACCATTTTTCCCGGTTCCATACGTAGACGCCGATGACGCATATAAAAATGGAATACGATGCTCCAGGCAAAAATGAAGCAGAATTTTTGAATACTCATAGTTGACCTTCATCATAAAGTTGACATCATATTCCATCGTATCTGAACAAGCGCCTTCATGGAATACAGCATCAATATCAGTTCCGTCAAAATCATCATTCTCGATGCTTTTCAAAAAATCATCCTTGTGCTGATAATCAATAAATTTAAGTCCACGCAGATTTTTATAATTCTGTCCGTCCTTGAGATCATCGATAATAAGAATATCCTCCCGACCTCGCCGATTAAGTTCCTTGACAATGTTACTGCCGATAAAGCCAGCTCCGCCCGTTACAATAATCATAATATTTTTTCCTCCCAACTAATACGCATCCATTGTAAACAAATTCCAAGAGAAAACCAAAAAAGTTTTGTTACCACAGAATTTCCCATATTATATTCGGTCAGACCTTGTATCATCAGACCGGCAACAATAGCAAAGAAAGCCAAATAGACCGGCTGTCGGTAGCGCCGCCAACCCTGAAGGCCAAAATACATAAAATAAAACCACATCCATAAAAATGCTATGCAACCTAATGCGCCGCGTTCTGCAAGCATCTGCATAACATTACTATGCGCATGACCTAAGGTACGCTCCTGCGCCGCAGGAAGAATATACTTAGTTGGATAAGCAGTTTCAAATTGTCCGAATCCAATCCCGAAAAATGGAGCATCTTCAAACATATGGTACGCACTCGTCCACAATAAAATGCGCTCCGTATTGGAACGATATTTTGTCGTGACAGTCATACTTTCAACCCGCTCTTGAAAATGTGCATCCCCCACAAAAAGTGCTCCTACGGATACAAAGAGTAAGATGCCAACCAACAGTGCCTGTCGTTTACTTACACAGGCGGTGCCCCATATAACAACGACGGTAAAAGCCCCAGCCATCCATGCCCCACGAGTCCCATTGTAAAACAACGCAACAGCAGAAACCATAAACAGACTCCAGCCAAATTTACGCCAACAAGACTTTTTCGCACTTAACGCCAACAGCAAACATAACGCCGTTCCCATCGAGAGGCAACCCGCCGTTGACATAATAGCATCCATAAAACCGCCAGCGCGTCCCGACGGGTTTGAAGCGGTCCGCATAATACCTTCCCAAATACAATGCAAATTATTCAAAAAAAATGATGTCATGGTCAAGCCTGCTAGCCAGAGAAGTTTTTGTTTATCATGTATCATTAGTAAAACAGCATAAAATCCCAGCATGCGATACCCATAATAATCACCGCATAATCGCAGCCCCCAAATAGGATCCGGTGATAAAACAGAAGACAATACCGCCGTAACAAGAACACCGGCTAAAGCCGCCCAAACCCCTATCGGCTGAAAAAATATAGCGGGCAGCCCATCATCATGTTTATAATAAAGTCGCCATACCCCGGCGGCAATCACCAATGATAAAAATATATTTCCAACGGCAATGGACAGACTGCTGAATAAAGCAAAACCGCTTAAAAAATAAAACACCCAGTTCTCCGCTTGTTGTACTGGATCTCTTTTTTGTAATAGCACTTTAATCCCCCTGCTGCAATACAGCCAGCAGTTCTTCCCGGCTAACCGCATAGGTTCCTAACTTGGCTACGACCACGCTGGCCGCCAGATTGGCCAAATAAGCGCCATCCGCAGGTTTAATGCCTCCTGCCAAAGCCATAGAAAATACCGCAATGACGGTATCGCCGGCGCCAGAAACATCAAACACTTCCTGTGATTTGGTAGGAATATGCTCGACCGCATCCGGCTGAACCAAAGTAAGCCCACATTCCGAACGAGTCGCAATGACATTTTTCAGTTTAAACTTACGCATCACATAATTGGCTGCCTTAGCCACCGCTTCATCCTTATTTTTAATCGGTGCAGGCAAAACCTGATTAAGTTCCTTAAGATTCGGCGTAATATAGTCAGCTTCCGCATACTTGATCCAATGATTCCCCTTCGGATCCACCACGACCGGCACGCCATGCGCATGACAGGAGTCAATGATATGCCGACAGGCATCTTCCGTACAAGCCCCCTTGCCATAATCCGAAAGCGCCACGCAGTCCAATCCCTCGCTCAGCCGCTGATCGATATAATTAAGCAGCCGAATGGCATAAGGCTCTCCCACCGGCGCAGTTTCCTCAAAATCAAGCCGCAACATTTGCTGATGTCCGCCGATGACCCGCAATTTGGTCGTTGTCGGCGCATTGGTATGCACAACGCCCCTATAGTCAATGCCACGAGCCGTGAACTTATCCAGAAGACTCTGACAGTGATAGTCATCGCCAACATAACCGGCTACCGAAGTCTGGCAACCCAAAAGCGCCAGATTATGCGCTACATTAGCCGCGCCGCCCAGCGTCTCCGCCGTCTCCAGCACCCGGGTAATGGGCACCGGAGCTTCTGGCGAAATGCGTGTGACCTCTCCATAATAATATTTGTCCAGCATGACATCGCCAACAACCAGAACCCGGCATTTCCCCGTTCTATTTTGCACGAAATCCGTCATTTTTTCCCGATTGATGCTCATTGTTCGGCCTCCCTCTGAAATACAGCCTGTCTTTTATAATTCTACAACCTTGCATTGATATTGTCCATAAACCGCCGGGATTTTTCCTACCTTATCTTCATACTGCGCCAAAAGATCATCGGCATATTTCATGACGACATCCACGGGAATATGTTTCATACAGCCCATGTAATCCTCCCCGGTTTTCGGGCATTCATGTATGCCGCAGGGATGACACTTTTCCGGTGTTTTGATCAGAACGTCTTTGGCATCATAGGGATAAAACCCCGGAACCGGCGAAGCTCCGAACATCGTCACCACCGGCACATGCATTGCTACACCCACGTGCATAGGCCCCGAATCCGTCGTAATAAAAAGTACACAGCGGCGCAGCATAGCCGCTAATTCGCCCAATGAAACTTTCCCCGTAAAAATTTTGATAGCCGGATGATCTGACTGCTTCATCTTGGCAATACAAGTTCTGACTAGTTCCGTATCCATTGGCCCGCCAAAAAAAGCAATGCCATAACCGCGTGCCAGCAGCCGATCGGCTGCTTCGGCAAAATAATCATCGCACCAGCGTTTTGTCTTCCAGCTGGCTCCTATGTTGAAGGCAACGACTTTTTTATCCGGAGCAAAATTTGCTGCCCATACTTTAGCGGCGCTTTCTTCCGCTCCCGGCGGCAGCCACATTTCCAACCCGCCGTCATCAATTCTCGTCACCCCGGCAGCCTTAGTAAGAACCTCAAAATGTGAATAAATCTGGTGCATAACAGCTTTTTTATTGGGCAAAACGACATCAAAAAACCAGGAAAACCCCGGTTTACTATAGCCAACAATGCGTTTTGCCCCGGAAAAGGCCGCCAGCGCCGAGGCCCTTTCATTACGATGCAGATTGATCACCAGATCAAAGTGTTTTTTCCGTAAATTCCATATATATCTGGCAAAGCTTAGCAAATGATCGTCCTTACCCTTTTTGTCAAGAAGCAGGCATTCATCAATATGATGGTTGTACTGCACGAGATCCGCCAGCTTTTTATCTGCCAAAAGAGAAATCCGCGCCTGTGGGTAATTGGCCCGAAGCGTCCGCAAGACTGGCGTTACCAACATGAGATCGCCGATATGCATCAAATTGATCACGAGAATATTCTTATAGGTCAAAGTTAGTTCATTCCTTTTCATTGTGCTGCCAGTAACGCAGCTTCAGATATTTAACCAGCACGGCAAAGCCAGCCATAACCGACATAATAAATCCGAGAAAACCATCGCGAAAGCCTTGCCGCAAAATATATGCCTTGATAAAAGCAAAAGGCGGGTGCAGCAACACCTTTGCCATGCCTGCCTTTTTACCGTTGTGATTCAGTGTTTCTGCCGCCATCGTCGTATAGCGGTTAAATTTCTGAAAATAGCTATCCCAGTCCTTATACGTATAATGATGCATAATCTGCTGCATGCGGTGCTTGGGCACGCAGATTTCAGCCGCCTCATGAACAGCGCCGGACCAGCGCACTGCACTGCGCGGATAAAGACGCAGCGACCAGTCGGGCCGATGCGCGCCATAATGCATCATCTGCCCCAAGACAATATTCAGCCGCTTGATCTCCCAAGCAGCAGCCTCACCCTTCTCTACAATGGCGCGTATTTCCTCGCCCGCTTGTGGCGTAAGTCGCTCATCGGCATCCAAATAGAATACCCAATCAGCGTCGGTTTGCTCCAAAGCAAAATTCCGCTGCGCCGCAAAACCGCCCGTCTGCATAGGATGCGCCACAACCCGCGCGCCAAGGCCCTCCGCAATAACCTGCGTAGCATCAGTGCTGCCGGAATCAATGAGAAGTATCTCATCCGCAAATAAAGCGCTTTCAATACAATCGGCAATATTTTTTTCTTCATTATAAGTCAGAATCAAAACGGACAACTTAGACAAACTAAAACCTCGCTCACTAAATGTAAATAGACCGTTTTTCGATTAAAACGACGCTCCATCCACGGTATGGATAATTTCCCGGGCCGTTACATTGCTAATGCAGGTATTGTCACGACAATTTCCCTTGCCCCAGCAGGGAGAGCACTCCATTTTTTTGTACAGCACTGCATCGTTTTCCCCACGCGGACCCCAAACAGCGGGATCGGTCGGACCAAATACCGCCACCGTACGGCACCCCACTCCCTGTGCAATATGCAGCGGTCCTGTATCCACCGTCACCAAACAGGCGGCATCTGTCAAAAAAGCCGCCAATTCCGGCAGCGTCAAAGTGCCTGCCAGCACATGCGTAAGCGGCAGGCCAGCCAGTCGGGCAATTCGCTCCAGCCCCCCAGCCTCAGCCGGGCCGCCAATAAGATATACCGAACGGCGCTGGCTCCAATGCCGTGCCAGATGCGCCGCTGTAACTAGGGAAAGATTTTTTTTAGCATAACTGCCAAACGGACAAATTACCAGATACCCCTGCTCCGGTATATTGTAATGCTGCCGTTTTGCAGCCAAAGTCATCCGCGCCGTTTCCGGAACCGTCAGCGCCAGCGAGGCATCCGACGCTGTAATTCCCAACGGTCGGAGCACCGCAAGATGATTCAGCGACTCATGTTTGATCCCCTCACGCACAGGCGATGCCTTGAGCGTCAGAAACCATCCGGCATGCTGCGCATCATACCCCAATCGGTGCGGAATTCCAGCTAGCCAGGCAACCACCGCGCCGCGCACCGCAAAATTCATACAAACCGCCAAATCAAAGGTCAGCGGCCGCAGACGCCGGGCCACGGCAAACATACCAAAAAAGCCCTTGTCACGGCCGCGCTTATCATAAACCAGCACCTCGTCCACAAAAGGGTTCATTGCCGCTGCCGAAGCCGTCAACGGAATTGTCAACATCGTAATCTGCGCCTTTGGATACGCCGTTTTCAGCGCCCGCATCACCGGAGTTGCTAAAATAACATCACCAATAAAAGCTAAGTCAATGACAAGTATTTTCTTGATGTTCTCATCTTTTACCATTTCATCACCATATTTATTTGCTGCCTATCATTATAACATGCACAAGCAAAAAAAAGAACCGCCCAAACACAAAAGCCGGGTTATCGGCAACCCGGCTTTTGCGGTAACTAACTTTTTCCTTTAAAGTGAGAGCAAGCGCTAATTTCGAGAAACCGGTTTCTCACGCAAAGGTGAGAAATATGATAACCGATCCACGCATTGAGGCGGCCGCACAGGGTGATGCCGCCGCCATGAGTTCTTTGTTTGCCAGCTATGAAGGGCTGCTGCAAAAAGCCGCCCGGCAAAGGCATCTGCTGCCCGTTCAGGAGGACGCGCTCGCCGAGGCGCGGCTGTCTTTCCTCGCCGCCGTGCACAGCTACGACGCAGCGCGCGGCGTGCCGTTTGCCGGCTATGCCAAAGCGAAAGTCTACGGCGATCTGCGCACATTTTTCAAGCGTTCGCGCCGGCAATGGCAGCGGGAAGTTTTCCCCACGGCCGCCGGCGATACGAATGGAGTTTCTTTCTGGGACACGCTGGCCGCTCCGTCCCCATCGGCGTCGCTGGATGATATTTATGCCGTCGCCGACGCGATTCTGTCCCTGCCCGACCGTCAGCAACAGCTGCTGCATTTATTGTACGAAAAAGAATACACGCAAAAAGCGGCGGCCGCCGAACTGGGCATCACCCAGCAGGCAGCCGCCGCCATGAAAAACAGAGCGATAAAAAAACTAAAAGAGCTTTTGACCCGCTGAAGTTTCTTCCTTGTCCTTCAGCTGCAGCTGATAGAGCATAGCCGCTGCCGATTCTGCTACCAGCCGCGTATGTACCAGCTCGGCGTCTTTCAAATGGCGCTGCGTGGTCGCCAGGCTCCAGCGAACCGGCAGTCGGCGGCCGCCCGCCAGATGCAGCTCCGTCATGCGGTGCAGGGGATAAGGCCCCGCCAATCGGGTGGCCGCCACGCCGGCGGCCACATTGACGCAGCCCATCGCCTCATCCCCTTCCACGCGCGGTTCGCGGACCTTGACGGGCGCCAATACCATTTCGACGCCCACAGAAAGTGGATTATTGAGGACATGGTGTGTATACTGCTGCGCCCACCGGCGCATAAGACCGAGATCCTTGCAGCGGCGTCGGGCCAGCGCCCGCAGTGTCGTCCGCATGGTAACCGACAGCAGGCGTTCTGTCCCATCGCGCAGATATAAGCGCGTGCTGGCTCCCTGATTGCTGTACTCCGGCACAATCGCAACGATATCCCGGTCTTTCGGCAACTGTTCCATTCTTCATCCTCCATTCTTTTTAAGGACTTATGATCTATCCATACCTATTAATATACCAGATAAGAAAGAAGAATACAACCCTGCCGAACCTGGCCGCCGCAGGCGGCGCGCAGCTGCTCAGCCGTCGCTGGCGGCCTCGAAAACCATCGTCCCTAGCCGCGCAAGGCCCCCGGTCCTTAGCCTTCTCCCGTTGGAGAAGGGAGGACCGCCGCAGGCGGTGGATGAGG
>DCFR01000075.1:14083-18541 GCA_002319815.1 Megamonas sp. UBA1799 | reverse complement strand
CGGCGCGGCGGAGCTGCCGGCGCGGCAGGAAGAGGTGCAGCATGCCCGGGAAGAGGGCGTCGATTTTCAGCTGCTGCATAATCCGGTCGCCGTTGTCGGTGATGACAAGGGATGGGTTCAGGCGCTGCGCTGCATTCGCATGGAACTGGGAGAACCGGATGCATCCGGCCGCCGCAGTCCGGTAGCTGTGCCCGGATCAGAGACGGATCTGCCGGTCGATACGGTTATCATGGCCATCGGGCAGGGACCAAATCCGATTGTAGCTTCAACGACGCCGGGGATGGATACGAACCGGCGCGGCAATATTGTGGCCGATGAGACAACGGGAGCGACAACCAAGCCAGGCGTTTTTGCCGGCGGCGATATTGTTACCGGCGCCGCAACGGTCATTCTGGCAATGGGCGCTGGTAAAAAAGCAGCCGCCGCAATTGATGACTATCTTAAAAAGAAGAGCAACTAAAGGCTTTTTTCCTTGCTCTGTGTTTGTTTTTGCTATATGATAAAAGGGGTGCAGATTTGGCACCCCTTTTATTGAAATTTATAGGGGACTTTTTTATGATGAATTTTGCTGCAATTGATTTTGAAACGGCAACCAGTCGGATGAATTCGGCTTGTAGTGTGGCCGTTATTGAAGTAAAGGACAATCAAATTGTCGACTCTTACTACACGTTGATCCGACCACCGCGTTTATGTTTCAGCTCGTTTAATATTCATATTCATGGGATCACGCCGCAGATGGTGGTCCATGAACCGGAGTTTGCCGATATCTGGCCGGAGTTGTGGTCTCATTTGGAAGGACGTATTGTTGTCGCGCATAATGCCCAGTTTGATATGGGAGTGCTGAAAAGTGAACTGCTGACGAATCGGCTGGATTTGCCTGCCTTTTATCATTGCTGTACCGTCAGTCTTTCCCGTAAGGCATGGCCTTCTTTGGTGAATCATAAGCTGGATACAGTCGGCGATTATTTACATATTGAGTTTCAACATCACAATGCGCTGGATGATGCCCGCACGTGCGCGGCAATTCCATTGGCGGCCGGCAGGGAACTAAGTATTGATGATCTGAATGAGCTGGCTGCAAAGCTCCAGGTGGCAGTCAAGCCTTTCAAATAAAGGGGATGCAGGAGAATGATTTTTGTCAGCGCGTGTCTTTTGGGCCATCGGACGAAGTATGATGGTGATTCCAATCCGGATAATCTGCTTATTCGCTACAACGAGCGCGGCCATTTTATCGCTGCGTGTCCGGAATGCTCAGGTCAGCTCCCTATTCCACGGCCGCCGGTCGAACTTCAAGGGGGTGACGGTGAGGCGGTGCTTGCTGGCAATGCTGCGGCTCGTAATGCCGATGACAAGGATTTTACCCGGTATTTTGTCCATGGCGCCCGGCAGATTTTAAACACAATTCAGGCCTATAATATTCAAGTGGCTATTTTGAAAGAGAATAGTCCTTCTTGTGGTGTGCATCAGATTTATGACGGCAGTTTTACCCGGACGAAGAAGCAGGGAACGGGCGTCTGCACCGCTTTGCTGCAGCGGCACGGTGTGAAAGTTTATTCGGAAAAAGATATCACGCCGGAGCTTTTGGACCGTCTTTTGGCCGAGGATGAACCAGAGAATTGACGGCGGTGATCTTTTTGTGTTAGAATAAAACTCTATGCGGGCGTGGCGGAACTGGCAGACGCGCTGGACTTAGGATCCAGTGCCGCAAGGCGTGGAGGTTCGATTCCTCTCGTCCGCACCATTAGAAAAATCAAGGCTCCCGGGATTCGGGAGCCTTTTTGCATCGAAAAACAAAATGCAATTGTGGAAAGTGAAATACTTTACGTCAAATTACAGGCTTTAATCTTGGCACGTATTTCCGTCTGTTTTTTGTGACATTCTTTCATTAATGCCACTAGTTTGTCACGATTTTCCCAGTGCGTTTTCCATAATTCGATGCCAACCATGTCTTTCATGTCAATGCGATGGGGGTGCGTTTGGGCGATGTATTGCTCAATGAGTTTAATTTTGTGTGCTAAGTTGGCGATGTGCCTGCTTTTTGGAGATCGCTCAGCATCGGAGGTTATCCATTCGTGCCAATTTTTACCGCCTTTGCTGCTGTTGCACATTTGGCAGCAGGGAATGAGGTTGTCAATTTCAGTGATATAGCCGGTTGGCGCTTTATCGCAAATAATAGGATTAATATGGTCCCATTGATTTGCTGGTGCACCACAATAGGCACAACGAACATCATTGTCGGATAGTTCCAGCTGATCCAGTAGATTCTTGATTTGTGCTGGAGAGGGTTTAAGAACGGGGATGATTCCGTTGACGAATGCGTTATTAATAGAACTTATACGTGAGTTAATTGTGACGACAGTTGGCAGCTTTAACACTTTTAATACATTTTCCATTTATATAGCTACACTCCTTTTGCTATATAAATTCTACGTGTATAGTATATTCTCCTTTTGCAGTTGTTATAGGCAACGTTTAATATTGAATCGTTACTACAGGGAGCGGCGGGATATGGCAGGGCAGTATAATCGAAACAATGGCGGATGCCAGCCTGCACTTATGTATCGAGGTCATTCATGATGTTTTTGGCGCAGTTTTCAGACTGGGTTCAGGCCAAAAAACCTGTTGCTTATGGGACTTTTTCTGCTTTTCTTGCATTTCTGGCGAAGGTATGTTAAGATAAGCGCAAGTCTGAATATGGATTAGCGGCGATGAGGAAGAGGAGTACGCATAGGCAGAGCAGTTCAGAGAGGGATGGATCCGGTGCAACAATCCCCTGCGGCATTGCGGAAGGTAGCTTCGGAGCTTTTCTGCTGAATGGAGTAGGCAGAAACGCGGCGGCGGCGTTAGGCTGTAAGTCATGCACGGCATGAGAATATAGGTGGTACCACGGAAGTTTGCTCTTTCGTCCTTTTTGGACGGGAGAGCTTTAATTTTTTTAGGGGGTATTCAGGAGCAATGGAAGAAAATAATATTCCGAAGGTTTATGATCCAAAATTATTTGAAAAAAAATGGTATGCGTATTGGGAGAAGAACAGACTGTTTCATGCGGAGGCAGAGCCAGACAAGAAGCCGTACAGCATTGTGATTCCGCCGCCGAATGTTACTGGACAGCTGCATATGGGACATGCAATGGATAATGCTTTGCAGGATATTTTGATCCGCTGGCGGCGCATGCAGGGATATAACACCTTGTGGATGCCGGGCTGCGATCATGCCGGCATAGCAACGCAGGCGAAAGTGGAAGAGGCGTTGCGCGCCGAAGGAAAAAGCCGCTATGATCTTGGCCGGGAGAAGTTTCTGGAAAGGGTCTGGCAGTGGAAGGAAAAGTTTGGCGATCGCATTATGTCGCAGCTGCGTTCTTTGGGTTCTTCCTGCGATTGGGAGCGCGAGCGTTTCACGATGGATGAAGGCTGTTCCCGCGCGGTCCGCGAGGTCTTTGTGAGCCTTTATGAAAAAGGATTGATTTATCAGGGGACCCGCATTACCAATTGGTGCCCGCGCTGCAACACGGCGCTTTCGGATATTGAGGTGGAGCATGAAAATGAGGCTGGGCATCTTTGGCATCTGCGGTATCCGGTAGAGGGCACCGATCAATTTGTCGAGATAGCGACCACGCGTCCGGAGACTATGTTCGGAGATACCGGCGTGGCGGTGCACCCAGAGGATGCGCGGTATGCGGCGCTGGTGGGAAAGACGCTGCTTCTGCCAATCGTAAACCGCCGTATACCGTTGTTTGCTGATTCATATGTCGATCAAGAATTTGGCACCGGTGCCGTAAAAGTTACGCCGGCGCATGATCCTAATGATTTTGAAATGGGCGCGCGGCATGGATTGGAACAGATTAAAGTCATTGAAAATGATGGCACTATGGCGCAGAACACGGGTAAATATGCCGGCATGGACCGGTATGAGTGCCGAAAAGTTCTTTTAAAGGATCTGGAGGCAGCCGGCGTGCTGGTATCGGTTGAGGAACATGAGCATGCCGTTGGCCACTGCTCTCGCTGCCATACCACGGTTGAGCCATTGGTTTCCAAACAGTGGTTTGTCCGGATGGAGTCGCTGGCAAAACCGGCGATTGCAGCGGTGAAAGATGGCCGTATTCAGTTTGTACCGGAGCGTTTTACCAAGATTTACTGCAACTGGCTGGAGAATATTCGTGATTGGTGTATTTCCCGTCAGTTATGGTGGGGGCATCGCATTCCGGCCTGGTATTGTGATGCGTGTGGGGAGACGATCGTTTCCCGCACGGATTTGGCGGTTTGTCCGAAATGTGGCAGCCAGCATATCCATCAGGATGAGGATGTGCTGGATACCTGGTTCAGCTCAGGGCTATGGCCTTTTGAGACCATGGGGTGGCCGGATCAGACGCCGGAACTGCAGCAGTTTTATCCCACCAGCGTTTTAGTGACCGGGTATGATATTATTTTCTTCTGGGTTGCGCGGATGGTGATGATGGGA
>DCFR01000075.1:0-13726 GCA_002319815.1 Megamonas sp. UBA1799 | reverse complement strand
TGGGCAACGGCATTGATCCGGTAGAAGTTATTGATCAATATGGTGCTGATACGCTGCGTTTTATGCTGATCACGGGTAATACACCGGGAAATGATATGCGTTTTTATTGGGAACGGGTTGAATCGGCGCGGAATTTTGCCAATAAACTTTGGAACGCCTCGCGCTTTATGCTGATGAATCTGGAAGGGTTTGATCAAAGCTTTGTGCCGGTGGAGGAGGATTATACGCTGGCTGACCGCTGGATTTTGAGCCGTTATGCGAAAACGGTTCAGGCGGTTACGGAAAATCTGGAAAAATTCGAACTGGGCGAAGCGGCCCGCATGATTTATGAGTTTATTTGGAGTGAACTCTGCGACTGGTATATAGAGCTTGCGAAGGCGCGTCTTTATGACAAGGAGGCTGTGCGTCCTCGTCAGACGGCGCAGTATGTATTGGGTTATGTTCTGGAGCATACTCTGCGGCTGCTGCATCCGTTTATGCCTTTTATTACGGAAGAAATCTGGCAGCATATTCCGCATGAGGGTAAGAGCGTTATGGTTGCTGCCTGGCCGGCAAATGAGGAATTCAGGATAGACGATGCCGGCGAGACCCAGATGACGGCCATTATGGAGACAATTAAGGCCATCCGCAATATGAGAGCGGAAGTGAACGCTGCTCCAGGTAAGAAGAGCGAGGCTATTTTACATTTTACTGACGAAAGCCTGCGGGCAGTTTTTCAGGCGAATGAAGGTTATTTACGGGTTTTGGCAGCGGCGGAACCGGTGACTGTACAGCCGGCTGCGGCTGCTAAGCCGGAGAATGCGATGGCTTCGGTGGTGAGCGGGGTCGAAATTTATTTGCCGCTGCGGGGGCTGATTGACGTGGAAAAGGAATCAGCGCGGCTGCAGAAGGAACTGGCATCGCTTGACAGCGAGATTAAACGGGCCAAGGGAAAACTTAATAACGCTGGTTTTGTTGCTAAAGCCCCGGCTGATGTAGTGGCCAAGGAACGTGAAAAACAACAGGAGTATGAAGAAAAGAAAGCAGCTGTAGCGGAACGTCTTCGCTATTTGGCTGCGCTCTGATGAGGCAGATAAGAAAATGAATTATCAGGAAGCTTTGATATATCTGGAAGAGTTGCAGAAATTTGGCAGCAAGTTCGGACTCGGGCGCATTGAGCGCCTGACAGAACTGCTGAACCGGCCACAGGATCGTTATCATACGATTCATGTTACCGGGACGAATGGCAAGGGTTCGGTGTCCAGTATGATTGCGTCGGTGCTGACACGGGCCGGGATACGTACCGGCCTTTATGTATCACCGCATCTTACGGCTTATACAGAACGGATTCAGATCGATGGCCAGGTAATTGCTGAGGAAGATTTTGCCCGGTATCTGACGATTATACGCGGTCTGGCAGAGCAAATGGTTGCCGAAGGTGAGGAAAGTCCGACCCAGTTTGAGGTGCTTACCGCCTTGGCTTTTCTGTACTTTGCTGAAAAAAAGGTAGAGTATGCCGTCATCGAGGTTGGTCTGGGCGGGTTGTTGGATTCAACCAATGTGATCATGCCGGAGGTCTCGGTTATTACCAATGTAACCATGGAACATGCAGACCGCTGCGGAGGAACTTTGGAGGGGATAGCCCATCATAAAGCCGGCATTATCAAGGACGGGGTTCCGGTTGTGACAGCGGCTAAGGGAATGCCGCTGGAGATTTTGCGGGAGACGGCCCAGGAGAAAAATGCGGATATTTTTGTAGAGGGAGAAGATTTCCATTCTACTTTTGTGCAGTTTTATGGTTCTATGCAGCAATTAGAGTTTAGTTCGGAGCTTTTGGGTGTCAATCATGAACGGTATGCTTTGCAGCTTTTGGGAACGCATCAGATTGAAAACAGCGCACTGGCAGTTATGACGGCGCAGCTGCTGCATAATCTTGACAGCCGGATTACACAAGAAACCATTACACAGGCATTGGCGGTGGCATCATGGCCAGGACGCTTTGAACGCATGGATATTAGCGGACAGCATATTATTGTCGATGGTGCGCATAATCCTGCCGGGATGAAATCGCTCCGGTCCAGCTTGGATACGTATTTTCCTACCGAGGAACGCGTGTTTTTACTGGGGATGCTGCGCGATAAGGATATTGACGCCATGCTGCCGGAACTTTTGCGCCCCAGCGATAAGGTCGTAATGACAACGCCGGATTCAGATCGGGCAGCAGATCCGGGAGTAGTTGCTTATAAAGTGCATGCCCAGACGGTCGAGGTGGAGGCCAATCGGGCGGCAGCGCTGGAAAAGGCTCTGGCCATAGCCGCAGCGGAGGATCGGCTGCTCTGCGTTGCAGGTTCTTTGTATCTGGTCGGAGAAATCCGTCAGTTGCTTCTGGCTAAAAAAGAACAAGCAGAAAGGTGAAATGCATGAATGTTTTTCGACGAAAGCGCTGCCTTTTGACGCTGGAGCGCTGGAGCTTTTATGCTTTGCTGGCTGAGGCTTTCTGCATTGCTGTCTGGCCGGCGGCTGCGATTGTATGCTTGCTGGCAGGATTTGCCGGTTGGCTGCTGCGAATGAAATTGGATTCTGGTGTTCATTTTCGCCGTGGTCCGTTGGATATTCCTGTGCTGCTGTTTGCTGGGTTGGGAGCGGTATCGGTGACGGTGTCGCCGGATCCGGCTTTCAGCTTTTACAATTATTATAATCTGGTGGGCGTGTATGTGCTGACATATTTTTTAGCCATACAGACAATCACGAAGGAAGAACAGCTGAAACAATTGCTGCTGGCAATGGCGGCGGCGGCTTTGTGCACTGTGCTTTATGGTTTTTGGCAGTTTGCGTTTGGGATTGATACCAGCGCCATGAAATGGGTGGATGGGGATGCTTTTCCTGAACTGAAGAAAAGAATATTTTCTACATGGGAAAACCCTAATATTTTTGCCGGCTATCTGGATGAAGTGATCTGTATGGTCTTCGCTTTCTTCGTTATTGAAAAAAGTGTCCGCCGACGGTTTTTATACGGCGGCATGATTCTGGTACTGGCTGTTTGTCTGGCTATGACTTATGCCCGCGGCGCCTGCTTGTCGCTGGCGGTGGTTCTGCTGGGTTATGGCATTTTGAAGGACCGTCGGGTCCTTTTGGGCTGTCTGGGACTGGGAGCTGTTATTCTGCTGCTGGATCCGGCGCTGACCGAGCGGCTGCTGTCCGTGTTTACAAAAATGGATACATCTTCGGAAATGCGCCTGGCTCTTTGGGAAAGCACCATTGCCATGATTTTAGATCATCCGCTGTTGGGCATCGGCTGGGGTGCTTATTGGATGGTGTATCCGGAATATGATTTTTATATTAATGATATTACGGTTCGTATTGTGCATGCGCATAATATGTATCTGAATTATGCTGCTGAAATTGGTATTCCCGGCGCCGTAGCTTATCTTTGGTATTTTTTCGGGACGATGCGCCTGGCTTTTTTACCGCTGCGGCAGGCCAGTTCACCTTTTTTGCAGGCTTTGCGGCTGGGAATCGGTTTGGCACTGGTCTCGGTGGCCCTCGGCGGGCTGACGGATGATGTGCTGTTCAATATCCCGACTTCTATGCTGCTTTGGCTGCTCTGCGCCATGGCTGCTGTTAGTGGGAGAGATGATATTTTAGGAGGGGATTATTGTGAAAGGACAGCCGGTGATTTCAAAAGCCACCATTGATCGTTTACCGCTTTATTTTCGTACTTTACGGATGGTACAGGATGAAGGTATCGACATCATTTCATCGGATGAACTCGGCCGCCGACTGAGTATTACGCCGGAACAAATCCGCAAAGATCTGGCGGCTTTCGGGCAGTTTGGAAAAAAAGGCGTCGGTTATTATGTCAATGAACTGAAACATCGGGTGGGCGAAATTCTGGGACTTGATCACCATTGGAACATTGCGATTGTCGGCATTGGTCATTTGGGAGCAGCACTGGCAAATTATCAGAACTTCATTGCACTTGGCTTTAATTTAGTGGCCTTGTTTGATCAGGATCCTAAGGTAGTCGGCCTGACGGTAAACCATTTGCCGGTTAGTCACATCAGTGAGTTTCCGGCGATTGCCCAGAAGCGGAATATTAACATTGCGATTCTGGCGGTTCCGGCAGTTTTTGCCCAGGAAGCAGCGGATCGGATCATCGCTTCCGGCGTCAGCGGCATCTGGAACTTTGCTCCGGTAAAACTGCAGATTCCCGAGGGAATTCACATTGTCAATGAGGATTTATCAGTTGGTCTTAGCAGTTTATCTTATCATCTGACCCGCAATTTATAAGGGGTTTGGGTGAATGATAGAAAAAATTAATACATCCCCCAGATAACTATAGCTAAATTGAAAGATTAGAATGTTTTTTTTGAAAATAGTCAAAAAAGCAGGTCGGAATCCATGTTATCATCTTGACGGTCATCGCCCGGAGTGGTATGCTTGTTCTTGGGTTAAATTGATGTGAATAGGTACGAAAAGTCCCCCGCCGAAGATGCTGCGAATTGATATATGCGGGATATCATGAATGCATCGGTGGCGGGGCAAGGTCGTGCCCGCACATCAAAAAAATACAGGTCCGTTGAGGCCTGAAAATGAGGGAGGATTTCTTAATGATTGATATTACCGATCGCGTATGCAACAAAGCCCTGCGTGACAGAATTGTTACAGCTGAAGAAGCTGCAGAGTTCATCACGCCGGGTATGAATGTTGGTACGAGTGGATTCACCCCTTCAGGGTATCCAAAGGCGGTTCCTCTTGCGCTGGCTGAGCGCATGAAGAAAACCCCGTTCAAAATCAATTTGTGGACAGGCGCTTCCGTCGGTCCGGAACTTGATGGGGCTCTGGCACAGGTAAACGGTATTGGTTTCCGTATGCCTTATCAGACGAACAAGGATATCCGCAATTCAATCAACCGGGGCGATATTGATTACTGTGACCTTCATCTTAGTGAATCGGCACAGCTCGCTCGCTATGGCTACATGCACGGCAACAAGATTGACGTAGCAATTATTGAAGCTTGCTTTATTGATGAACAGGGACATATTTTCCCGACGACGTCGATGGGCAATTCGGCTTCTTACGTCAAGACGGCAGATGTAGTTATTGTCGAGGTCAATACAACGCAGCCGGTTGAACTTTGCGGCATGCATGATGTATTTGTTCCGGAAGACCCGCCGTACCGCCAGCCGCTCGGAGTTGTCGCACCTGACACCCGCATCGGCAAGCCGTACATTGAGTGCCCGCTTTCCAAGATCAAGTACATTGTTCCTTGCGACATTCCAGATCACACGCGTCCACTGGGTGCGATTGATGATGACGCAAAGGCAATGTCCAAGCACTTTGTTGAGTTCCTCAAGCAGGAAGTCGCAGAGGGCCGCATGCCGAAAAATCTTCTTCCGCTCCAGTCTGGTGTTGGCAATGTTGCTAACGCAGTCATCAGCGGCTTGAAAGATTCTGACTTTGAGCACATGACGGTTTATACCGAAGTTATTCAGGACGGCATGTTCGATTTGTTCGATGCCGGCAAGCTGGATTTCGCATCCGGTACTTCGCTGTCTCCGTCGCCTGAAGGACAGAAACGCTTCTACAGCAACCTCGATGCTTATGTACCGAAATTGTTGCTTCGTCCGGAAGAAATCTCGAACAGCCCGGAAGTGGCACGCCGTATTGGCGTTATTGCCATGAACACGGCAATTGAGTGCGACATTTATGGTAATGTCAACTCGACTCGCATCAACGGCTCCCGCCTGATGAATGGTATCGGCGGCAGCGGCGACTTTGCCCGCGGCGGTGCGCTCTCTGTATTCTTCTCCGTTTCTACGGCGAAGGATGGTGCGCTTTCTTCCATCGTTCCAATGGTTTCACACGTTGACCATATCCCGCAGGATGTTGACGTTATCTGCACCGAGCAGGGTTTAGCTGATTTGCGCGGCCTTTCCGCGAAACAGCGCGCTTTGGAAATTATTGATAAGTGCGTTCATCCGGATTATAAGCCACTGCTTCTCGACTATTTCAAACGGGCGGTTGCCGCGACCAAGAATGCTGATACTCCGCACATTCTCGAGGAAGCACTGTCTTGGCATGTCAGAGCCATGAAAACTGGCTCCATGAAGAAATAACACAGAAAAAATAATAGGAGGGTAAAATCCATTATGAGCAATGAAAAAATCCAAGCTGAGTTGGAAAAGTATGAAGCCAATGTAGCCAAAGCACTCGCTAAGTTCCCAGAGCGTAAAAACATCCCTGAGCAGCGTCTCTACACGCCGCTTGATATCCAGGGTGATGATTATGCTGATGAGATTAGCTTCCCAGGCGTATATCCTTATACCCGCGGCGTACAGCCGACGATGTATCGGGGACGTTTCTGGACGATGCGTATGTACGCTGGCTTCTCTACTGCAGAAGAGTCCAACAAACGTTATCGCTATCTGATCGAGTCCGGCGCTACGGGCCTTTCCTGCGCATTCGATCTTCCGACGCAGATTGGTTATGATTCCGATGACCCGATTTCTGAAGGTGAAGTTGGTAAAGTCGGTGTTGCTATTGACTCTCTCGCTGATATGGAAGTCCTCTTTGATAAGATCGATCTGGGCAAAGTTTCCACTTCAATGACGATCAATGCTCCGGCATCTGTACTACTTGCTATGTACATTGCCGTTGGTGAGAAACAGGGCGTTCCTGCGGATCAGCTCAAAGGCACGATCCAGAATGATATTCTTAAGGAGTACGCTGCTCGCGGCACGTACATTTTCCCGCCGCGTCCTTCGATGCGTCTCATCACGAACATCTTCGCATATTGCTCGAAGAATGTACCGAAGTGGAACACGATTTCCATCTCCGGCTATCATATCCGTGAGGCTGGTTCTACGGCAGCTCAGGAAATCGCTTTCACCATTGCTGATGGTATCGCATACTGCGAAGCCGCTATCAAAGCTGGCCTCGATGTAGATTCCTTCGCTGGCCGCCTTTCCTTCTTCTGGAATGCGCATAACAATGTCCTCGAGGAAGTTGCTAAGTTCCGTGCTTCCCGCCGCATCTGGGCAAAGGTCATGAAGGAGCGCTTCCATGCACAGAAGGCTAAGTCCATGATGCTCCGTTTCCACACGCAGACTGCTGGTTCAATGCTTACTGCTCAGCAGCCGAATAACAATATTGTCCGCGTAGCTCTCCAGACAGCAGCTGCTGTTATGGGCGGCACGCAGTCCCTCCATACGAATTCCCGCGATGAAGCGCTGGCTCTTCCGACGGCTGAAGCTGTAATGATCGCTCTTCGTACGCAGCAGATCGTTGCTTACGAAAGCGGCTTGGCTGATGTTATCGATCCGCTCGCTGGTTCCTACTATGTAGAAGCTATGACAGATCGCATCGAGAAGGAAGCTATGGAATACATTCAGAAGATTGACGATATGGGCGGCGCCGTTGATGCTATTGAAAAGGGCTACATCCAGAAGGAAATTCAGGATAGCGCTTACAAATGGCAGATGGATGTTGAGTCCGGTGCTAAGACTATCGTTGGCGTCAACAAGTTCCAGATTGAGGAAGAGCCGCCGAAAGGCCTGCTCCGCGTTGATGCTTCGGTTGGCGTAAAGCAGACAGCTCAGCTGCATGAGATGAAGGCAAAACGTGATAACGCTGCTGTTCAGAAGGCACTGACTGATCTCAAAACTGCTTGCGAAGACGAGAATGAGAACCTTATGCCGCATATTCTCAATGCTGTACGCACGTATGCAACGCTCGGTGAAATCTGCGGCGTAATGCGTAAGGTATTTGGCGAATATGAAGCTCATGTTAGCCTTTAATAACTAAGAGTTGGAGGGAATTTTGAAATGGACAAACGTATTAGAGTATTAGTAGCAAAACCAGGCTTGGATGGTCATGATCGTGGCGCTAAAGTTGTTGCTCGTGCCCTTCGTGATGCAGGCTTTGAAGTTGTATATACTGGCCTTCGCCAGACTCCGGAGCAGATTGCTGAAGCAGCTATGCAGGAGGATGTCAATGTTGTAGCCATGAGTATCCTTTCCGGTGCTCATCCGCATCTTTTCCCGAAAGTCGTTGATCTCGTTCGCGGCAAGGGTATGAAGGACTGCCTCATCATCGGCGGCGGCGTTATTCCGGAAGGCGATATCCCAGCTCTTAAAGCTGCGGGCATTGCTGAAGTATTTACTCCAGGAACTCCGACCGGCAAGATTGTTGAGTTCATTAAAACCAACGTGAAATAATTTGGTGTACTGAAGTTTGCCCTCTCAGGAAAATTTTCTTAGAGGGCAAGCTTTATACTACTGCCAAAGGTGGTGCATTTAATGGAGGATATAGCACAGGAACTTTTGAATGGCAGCCGGTTAGCTTTGTCACGCGCAATCACAGCAATTGAGAATGAGTATGATAATGCAACGGCTATCATGAAGAAACTCTATCCACATACTGGACATGCTTATGTGCTCGGTATTACCGGCCCTCCGGGTGCTGGTAAGAGTACTTTGACCGATAAACTTGCGAAAGAATATCGTAAGCAGGGGAAAACCGTTGGTATTGTAGCAATTGACCCAACCAGTCCTTTCTCTGGTGGTGCGATTTTAGGTGATCGTATTCGCATGAACAGCCTCACATTGGATGAAGGCGTGTTTATCCGGAGCATGGGAACACGAGGCAGCTTAGGTGGTTTGTCACATAAGACTGCAGATGCAGTTAAAGCCATGGATGCTTTTGGAATGGATGTAATCTTTGTCGAGACAGTTGGCGTAGGCCAGTCGGAAGTTGATATCGTGAAAGCGGCGGATACGACGATGGTCGTGCTGATTCCTGGCATGGGTGACGATATTCAGGCAATCAAAGCTGGTATCCTTGAAATTGGCGATATTTTCGCAATTAATAAGGCAGACCATGATGGCGCAGACAAACT
Organism: Megamonas sp. UBA1799; assembly: GCA_002319815.1. GTDB lineage: Bacteria > Bacillota > Negativicutes > Selenomonadales > Selenomonadaceae > UBA1799. The sequence continues at coordinate 4,848 of DCFR01000075.1, read as the reverse complement.
GGTAACCGAGCTTAATATGATGTTGGACCTTGATGGCGTTATGAAAGAATGGCGGCCGCCAATTATAAAGGCTGTGGCCAATCAGAATATCGGTGTCACGGAATTAGTGGAGACATTTAAAAAACATCATGATCATATCGTCAGCAGTGGGCAATTGACTCAAAGACGTACCGAACGTACAAAGAATGAAATGCTGGATCTTTTGAGCAGCAATATTGGTTCTTATATTACGCGCAATATCGTCGACACGGGAAAAATTGATAAAATGGTCGAGGATATTAAAGCGCATAAAATAGATCCGTATACGGTTGTCAGTGAGATTTTGCAAAATATGCTTAAATAATAAGCAAATTTAATTTGGGAGGTTTTATCATGAGTTTCAAAGTTATTGGTGTAGATCATATTGGTATTGCTTGCGCTAATCTTGAAGAAGGCAGCAAGTTCTGGGGCGAGGCTCTGGGTATTGCCAGTTCCGGCAAAGAGACGGTTGCTGAGCAGAAGGTAACGACTGTTTTCCATCCGATGTGGAATGGCGCTCAGATCGAGCTCCTCGTTGCTACGGATCCGACCAGCCCAATTGCTAAGTTCATGGAGAAGCAGGGCGGCCGCGGCGGCGTTCAGCATGTTGCTATCCGTGTTGATAACATCGAAGCTGCTATTGCTGATCTGCAGGCAAAGGGCGTTACGATGATTGATAAAGCACCGCGTAAAGGTGCCGGCGGCGTTGATATCGCTTTTGTACATCCTAAGTGCACGGGCGGCGTACTTCTTGAACTTTGCCAGGAGAAATAATTTTTTTAAAACACTTGCAAAAATTCAGTTTTTCGTGCAAAATAGAACATGGTAATAGAAGGATAATTTTTATAATTAATTCCTTTAGGAGGTAGAAAATGGCTACTGTTCAGGAAAAGATTAAGTTAATGAAATCCAAAAAAGAACATGTCATGCAGGGTGGTGGCCCGAAGCGCATTGAGAAGCAGCATGAAAAGGGTAAGCTGACTGCTCGTGAGCGTCTTGATCTGCTCTTTGATGAGGGGACTTTCGTTGAACTCGATGCGTTAGTTCATCATCGCTGCACAAACTTCGGTCAGGAAAAGAAAGAACTTCCGGGCGAAGGTGTTGTAGTTGGGTATGGTACGGTTGACGGCCGTCTGGTTTATGCGTTTGCGCAGGACTTCACGGTTGAAGGCGGTTCCCTTGGTGAAATGCATGCAAAGAAGATCTGGAAGGTTCAGGATCTCGCAATGAAGATGGGCGCACCTTGCATCGGTTTGAACGATTCAGGCGGAGCTCGTATTCAGGAAGCTTGCGATGCACTTTGCGGCTATGGCGGAATCTTCTTCCGCAATACGGCTGGTTCCGGCGTGATTCCGCAGATTTCTGCAATCATGGGACCATGCGCAGGCGGCGCTGTTTATTCTCCAGCAATCACTGACTTTATCTATATGGTAAAGAATACGAGCCAGATGTTCATCACTGGTCCGGCTGTTATCAAATCGGTAACGGGTGAGGAAGTCACGGCTGAACAGCTTGGCGGCGCAATGACGCATAACTCCACTTCTGGTGTTGCTCATTTCGCAGCTGAGAACGATGAGGACTGCATTAAGCAGATTCGTTATCTCCTTGGTTTCCTTCCAAGCAACAATATGGAAGAGACTCCTTTGGTTGAGACGAACGATGATCCGACTCGTATGGATGAGAACCTCAATACGGTTATTCCGGATAATCCGAATAGCCCGTATGACATGAAGGATGTCATTCGTATGATCGTTGATGATGGTGAATTCTACGAAGTACATCAGCACTTCGCAAAGAATATCATCACTTGCTTCGCACGTTTTGATGGCCGTACGGTTGGTATTATTGCCAATGAGCCGGCTGTTATGGCGGGCTGCCTCGATGTAAACGCTTCGGATAAATCTTCGCGGTTCATTCGTTTCTGCGATGCATTCAATATTCCGCTCGTTAACCTCGTCGATGTACCGGGCTTCCTCCCAGGCGTAAACCAGGAATACAACGGCATTATTCGCCATGGTGCGAAGATGCTGTATGCATATAGCGAAGCTACTGTTCCTAAGATTACGGTTATTCTCCGCAAATCTTACGGCGGTTCTTACATTGCAATGTGCAGCCGTGAAGTTGGTGCGGATCAGGTTATTGCTTGGCCGTCGGCTGAAATTGCCGTTATGGGACCTGCTGGCGCAGCGAACATCATCTTCAAGAAGGATCCGGATGTTAAGCAGAAGACTGCTGAATATGTTGAGGAATTCGCTACTCCGTATAAGGCAGCTGAGCGCGGCTATGTAGACTATGTCGTTGAGCCGAAAGAGACGCGTCCGCGTATCATTCAGTCCCTCAACATGCTTGCTAGCAAGCGTGAAGTAGGTCCGGCCAAGAAACATGGTAATATTCCATTGTAATTGGGGGTCCTGTTAAATGGGTATGAATGTAAATTCTGAGGTCGTGGCTGCTATTTCAGCAGCGGTTCAACTGATGTGCGGAAAGCAGTATGTTGCCGTACATATTGAGCATAACAGCCTGTGGACGATTGCAGGTCGTATTCTCAGGTAATTCTGGGATAGAGACCGGCGTTCTAAAAAATATATGATGTTTTGGAGGAATTTTAAGTGAAAAAGTTCAACATTACCGTAAACGGAAGTTCCTATGCAGTAGAAGTTGAGGAAGTTGGCGGCGCAGCAGCTCCGAAAGCAGCAGCTCCGAAAGCAGCAGCAGCTCCGGCTCCGGCCGCAGCTCCAGCTCCGGCAGCAGCTCCGGCAGCAGCAGCTCCGGCAGCAAAAGCAGCAGGTGCTGGCGAGCATGCTATTAGTGCTCCAATGCCTGGTAAAATCCTCAAGATCCTTGTAACCGAGGGTCAGCATGTTAAGGCTGGCGATAACCTCATGATGCTCGAAGCTATGAAGATGCAGAATGAGATGCTCGCTGACTGCGATGCTGTAGTTAAAGCGATCAACGTATCGGTTGGCCAGACTGTAAAAGTTGGCGATTCGCTCGCTATTCTCGGTTAATCTGTTTTGCAGAAAAACTGAATCAGAGAAAGCACCTCTTTTGAGGTGCTTTTTTTGCGTACTTTTTATTATATCGTTAAGCGTTGTAAGCAAAAAATAGAATAGTGGAATATCGGGAAAGCAATATATTTTTATAAATTTTTTCTGTACTTGTAATTTTGAATATAATGATGTATGATACTACATAGTAAAATTACTAATTAACAAGAGATGCGTTTCCATCTTGCTGATTTACGGGGGGATTTGTTTTGAGAAAGAAAAGTGTCATGCTGGTTATGGTTTTATTGTTGTTCTGTTTGGTCTTAGCGGGCTGCGGCGGTGCTCCAGCCAAGGAAAAAAGCACAGCCTCCGCGGAGAAGGGATTAAAGATTGTGACGTCTTTTTATCCAATGTATGTTGCGACTATCAATATCACCAAGGGGATTGACGGGGTAGAAGTCACGAATATGACGAAACCGCAGACCGGCTGTCTGCACGATTATCAATTGACGACCGAAGATATGAAAAAGCTGGAACAGGCCAATGTATTTGTGGTGAATGGCGGCGGCATGGAAGCTTTTCTGGACAAAGTCATCAAGCAGCAAAAAAATCTGTCTATTGTGGATGCCTCGAAAGATATTCCGTTGTTGCAGGGGGAAGATGGGCCAAATCCACATGTTTGGGTCAGCGTGTCCAATGCGATTCAGCAGGCGAAGAATATTGCCAATCAGCTGGCGGTGATTGATCCCGCACATGAGGCAGCTTATCGGGCGAATGCTTTAGATTACGTACAGCGGCTTTCTGCCTTGAAAAAAGAAATGCATCAGGAATTGGATGCGCTGCCGCATCATGATATTGTGACTTTTCACGAAGCGTTTCCTTACTTTGCGCAGGAATTTAATCTGAATATCGTGAGCGTAGTAGAACGGGAACCAGGTTCTGAACCTTCGCCGCAGGAATTAGAAAATACAGTGGCGCAGGTTAAAGCTCTGCCGGTTAAGGTTTTGTTTACCGAGCCGCAGTATCCTAAAGGAGCGGCGCAGACTATCGCTCGTGAGACCGGCGCAAAAATTTATCAGCTGGATCCTTGTGTTACCGGAGAGGCGGTTCCGGCCGCTGCGGATTCTTATATCAAGGCCATGAAAGAAAATGCCCGGGTCCTTCAGGAAGCGTTAAAGTAAAGGGGATTTAATTTAGACGGCGGTTTAATGCCGCCTGAAATCTAGCCGAATTTATTCAGGGAATCTGGTCGCTCTTGCTGCAAGGTTGGCAGAGGCGGGATTATAAGAGTAAGTTTGTCATTCGGATAAAAAGTTACAAACAAAAAGAAGCTGTTCATGGCAGCTTCTTTTTGTTTGTAAAAAAGACTTGCAAAAAGTCAAAATGTCAAATATAATAAAGTAAAGTCAAATAGTCAATTCATAGAATAATGAGGGTGAGAAAATGAGTAATATAGCTGATTTGATTGAGGCATATATTTTGCGGCAGTTGGCAGCTCAACAGAATGGCCGGGTGGAACTTAGGCGAACTGATCTTGCCGATGAAATTTCTTGTGCACCATCGCAGATCAGCTACGTGCTGAGCACCCGCTTTACTCCGGCAAAAGGATTTGTGGTGGAATCACGGCGAGGCTTGGGCGGTTTTATCCGCATTGTGCAGGTTCCAGTACAAAATCTGGTCTATCAGGATATGCTGGGCAAGGTAGATGAAAATACGCCCTGTGAGGTTGTGCAGTCTATGGTTCGTTATTTGCTGCAGCATCAGTTGGTGACCAATCGGGAGGCAGCCTTGATGATGCAGGCTGTAGCCGGGGCCTATGCAACGATGGAACCGGCCGACCGGG
>DCFR01000022.1 GCA_002319815.1 Megamonas sp. UBA1799 | reverse complement strand
TTGCAGGTGGGAAAGTTGAGTAACATTATTAGTACTAAAAATTATGCTGCTTCGAATGACAAACATACACTGCATTTCTGCGCACATAAACGTGAGGTCTTTGGTGATAATCTTGCAAACACAATCAAAGAGCTTACTGGAAAACTTTCTAATGATGATGGTGAATTTATTTATAGCGGTTATATAACTGGGAAATTTTTAGATGACAATATAAATAGTGAACGAACTGAATTTTCTTTTGCTAAAAGCGAGCAAAGCGATATAGATGAAAGCGATAGTAATGAACAATTAGAAATGGAAGGCGTAAATTCCTCGAATACCGTCTCCAAAAAGGAAATAGTGGCTACAGCAGTGCCTATAATAAGAGAATTTCTCGAGAAGGAAATTTCCGCTTATAATATTCAGAAAAAAGAACGTATTGAGCATTATGTATATTGTAAAAATCCGCGCTATCGTTCTCTGATAAAACATAACAGCGAATGCATCGATAAGATTTCTTTAACAGGTGACGACCAAAAATTAGAGCTTGAGCTTTTTAAGCAGGAACAGTCATATCGGTTGCAACTAAAAACAGAGCAAAAAGAATACTTGAGTGAAAATATAGATGGCATTCAAGATTATTCGGATTATGAGCGCCGATGCTCAAGCTATTTGCAGAAAATTTCAGATTTGGGAAAGAGCGATTTAGCTGACTACATTACCCACAGAAAGGTTATGCTCGATATTCTTTCCAATAATCTAAAATTTTCAGATGAGTCAAAGAAAAAGTATGCATTGGAGAAAAGCATACATAACCTTATTTTCCCCATGACGACCACATCCGATGATATTGACTACAATAAGCATAACCTTTGGATTATTGACGAGAAGCTCGCTTATCATTATTATTTGGCCTCTGATAAACCGATATCAACATATAAAGACACAGAAAGTGATTGTCCCAAAGAGCCTGACATAGCAATTTTTGAACCAGCATTCGCGCTTACAGGCGATTCAAAAGATTCTGATATAAATAATATTACTATTATTGAATTTAAGCGTCCTGGTCGCAGTGATGAAGGTTGTGTTGACCAAGTTGTTGGCTATATAAAACGAATACGGAATGGACGTTGTAAAGATAAGGATGGGCATGTGTTGGGTGAAATGAAGGGAAATTCCATTCGTTTTAGTTGCTATATACTTTGTGATATTCAAGCTAACATGTCAGAATTTTTGGAAGGCCGTAATTTTCGCAAAACTCCAGATGGGAATAGTTACTATCAATATTATGATGGATATAATGCTTATATTGAAGTGCTACCATATAGTAAAATGATTAATGATTCCAAACGACGAAATAAAATTTTATTTGACCATTTGTTTTGTCAATAAGCTTAATTTTTATAGGTTTTGAACCAAGTTATCCCGCAATTGCTGACATAAAAAAAGAGCGGGGAGCGGAGGCAGATTTGCCGCCGCTCCCCGCTGTCGCTATAGCCTGACCACCGCCGCAAGCTGTTTGAGAACTAACCTATACCCGCTTTGCTAGACACCGAAAATGAATGGTAAAATATATTCATGAGGTAAGTGTAGGTTTGTCAAACATATGTTACACATCAAGAGCGAAAAGATTGGAGCATTTCATTGGGGGATTTCCAGTTTAAAGGGCGCATAGGAAAATCATTATATTGCCTATTACGCACAGCAAGCTGCTTCTTAAAATCTTCAAAGGAATAGAAGCAATGATCCGCATAGAAATACTCATTATCTTTTCGGTGAGATCGCTCGACCTTCCCATTATACCTGGGTGTATATGGTCGTATTTTTTGATGGGTAATGCCGTAACCCGCGAGCTGCCGTTCAAACAGAGTCAACTCTTCTTTTTGGCTCTGGCCGAATCGGTTGGTGAATTCGAAGCCATTATCTGTTTGGATTTTGCAAATCCGAAACTTGAACTTTCTCACAAGATGCTGAAGAAAGACCAACAAAGAATAGGTGCTCTGTTCGTTAAATGCTTCAAGATAGCGAACCCGTGTACATTCATCAAGAGCAGTATATTGGTACATCTTTTCACCACAAGCCTTGGCATCGCCAACAATACAGGCCGAGGGAACGACTTTGACGTCGATCTGAACTTTTTCTCCAGGAAATGCAGCTTTTTTATATGGTTTAGGAATATATTTGGGGTTAGGCAGGGTTTGTTTTTTCAAACCCATACGTTGTAAGCAGCGATATAATCCTGTGATAGAGCGTGTATAGCCGTGTTGCCGAAGCTTTACCCAAAAGACAACCAGCCCAGCGTTTGGATTACGCCGCCGCAGATCCGTGATCTGTTTAATTTCCGCTGGCGTCGTGTGCTGGTTGGGATGGCTGTGTGGACGCCTTGATATAGGCTTTAGTGATTCAGGTGTACCATCAAATCGCCATTTTAAGCGATAGATGAATTGGCGATTTGTATGGTACTTGATAGCGGCTTTAGTGACCCCGTTTTTTGCTGTATAAGAAAGAATCGATAGACGATACTTTATGTCCTGTGTTATGCTGTTCATGAGGAAGTTTCCCTTCTTTGTGATGTTTGGTTGTGGTAAATTAAGCATAACACAAAAGAAAGCTTTCTCTTTTTTATTTTTGTAACATATCTATTGTAAACCTACAGTTTTAGGCCTACAACTATGAGTGACCCTATTGACATTACAAAACACTTTTTTGATGTGGCAGTTACATTTGCAGGGGAATATCGGAGCACAGTTGAACCAGTCGTGAGGGAAGTCGAAAAAAGACTCGGAACAAATCATGTTTTTTACGATAATACTTATCTTAGTCAGCTTGCCAGACCATCATTAAATATACTATTGCAAGACATCTATCGAAATCGTTCCAAATTGGTTGTAGTGTTTTTAGGCGAAAGATATCAAGAAAAAAAGTGGTGCGGTTTGGAATTTAAGGCCATACAAGAAATGATCATGGACAAAGAGATAGCGAAAATAATGTACATTAGGCTTGATGCAGGAAAAGTCGAGGGCGTATTCCATACAGATGGATATATAGATGGCACCCAATTTTCACCTCCCCGACTTGCCAGCTTTATCTGTGAACGCTTTTCTTTGTTGAAATAGGAAACCATGGATTTGGTAAATGATAAGTCGAAAGTCTCCTTTTTGCGGACATATTTCTCGCTTTCTCTGCCATCATTTTTCACTTCGGGTCAACTTGGCCCAAAGTGACTTCTATACAAAAACACCGCCTATAGTCTTAATAAGGCGGTGTAAAGTATCAAATCCTATTTTTGGCGTAAATACTACTTGCAGAATGCCTGTAAACCATTGGTGTTACTAAACTTTTCCAAGTTCTATAATTTCACTCCGACCATGATAATTGTATATATTGATAGTTGAAGGCCATGCAGCAAGCGCTGCATGGCCTTCTTTTGTACGTTACCAAAAATCGGACTGTGTATTTATTTACTTTTACGTAGCGTAGTGACCGTTTCGCCGCCGATGCCCCAATTATCCGTGTCTACTTCATCAATGACCACAACAGTCGTCTTGGGATTTTTACCGAGAACATCTACCAGCAGCTGTGTTGCTCCCTTGATCAGCTGTGCTTTTTGTTCCGGCGTAGCGCCTTCTTTCGTGATTTTTATATTTACATAAGGCATGAACCATGACCATCCTTTCTTCCAATGCAGCAACAAAAATTGATCCGGCATTCTCCCTTTGATCTTGCAGCCGGCACGACGGATCACCCTTAAATATACGATTCAATCACTTGGTTGATATACTTAAAATCTGTTTTTCTGTCGAGCAGAGGAATTCCCTGCTTCAGAACCGCATTCTTCTGATGATAAGTCGCCTTTTCCTCTCGATATAAAAGGCCGATCGGAATGCGGTCGCCAAATTCCATAACCTTCTGCATAGCAGCTATTTTATCAGTAGGATCATAAGATGCATCGAGTTCGTAAACCCGCTGATTGTACCAGGCGAACGTATTGGTTTTATTAAAAGTCACGCAGGGCTGCAGGATGTCTACCAGTGCATAGCCTTTGTATTCAATGGCCTGCTTCATCAGAGCTTTCAAATGCTCTTGATGCCCGGTAAATCCTCGCGCCACAAAGCCTGCGCCGCAGGCAATAGCAAGCAAGACCGGATTGAGCGGCTCATTAAAATTCCCATCCGTCTGAACGCCGGTAACTAAGCCCAGCATGGAAGTCGGCGATGCCTGGCCTTTGGTCAAACCGTAAATCTGGTTATCGTGAACAAAATGCGTGATATCAACATTGCGGCGAATATTATGAATGAAATGGTTGCCGCCTTCTCCATAGGAATCGCCGTCGCCTGTATCGACGATCACCGTCAATCGCTCATTCGCAATCTTCGCTGCCACGGCGGCGGGTAACGCTCTGCCATGCAGCCCGCAAAAAGCATTGGCGCTGATATATTGGGGAGTTTTCGCTGCCTGACCAATGCCGGCAGCAATCAACACCTCGGAAGGATCTTTGCCCAGCTGCTGCAATACGGACTGCAGACACTTTAAAATGGCAAAGTTGCCGCATCCCGGGCACCAGGCTGTTTCATGCGTTTGAAAAGTTTCCGTATTCATTTTAGTTCCTCCTTCCGAATGCGTTCGGCAATCTCTTCGCCGGAAATTTGACGGCCGTCGTATTTCAGCATGCGATGATCACAGACAATACCGGTCGTTTCACGAATGAGGTCTGCCAACTGCCCGGTCGCGTTTTGTTCAACATCAATGATGCAGCGGGCTTTAGCCGCTTTCTCTTTCAGCCGCTGCTGCGGCAGAGGATAAATATCACCGAATATCAGCGCGGCATAGCGGCCGGGCTGATTTTCGTTGAGCAGCTGAATTGCTTCTTCCATCGGCCCCCAGATAGAACCCCAGCCGAGCAAAAGTATCTTAAAATCATCAGTGCCCATAAATTCCGGTTCCTGTAGTTCGCGTTGCAAACCTTCCAGCTTTTTCATACGCTTGTCCATCATCTGAGTCCGTACGGTGGCTGATTCTGTGATCTGGCCGCTTTCGTCATGCTCATCGCTGTCAATGGCGACCAGATGCTCGGATTTCCCCGGAATCAGACGCGGCGATATGCCGTTTGCCGTATAACGGTAGCGAAGATATTCGCCGCTTCCCGCATCGACTGAACCGGACTCGGCCATGGGAATTTTCTGCGGATCGAACGGCGCAACAGTAGCGGTGGCATCGCCCAGATACTGATCGCTTAAAAGAATCACCGGAATTTGATACCTTTCCGCCAGATTAAACGCCCGCATGGTCTGATAGAACGCATCGGAAGGATTCCGCAGGGCAATCACCATGCGCGGAAACTCGCCCTGCGACGCAGAAATAACAAATTTCAAATCGCTCTGTTCCGTTCTTGTCGGCAATCCGGTCACTGGTCCTGGTCGCTGAACATCAATGACAACCAAAGGAATTTCCGCCATGCCGGAAAGGCCAAGCGCTTCTACCATCAACGAAAAACCGCCGCCGGAAGTGCCCGTCATGGCACGGGCGCCTGCATACGAAGCGCCAATGGCCATATTGACGGCAGCAATTTCGTCTTCTGCCTGTTCGACGACAATCCCCGCTTCATCGGCATGTACCGCCAGCGCCTCCATAATCGCCGTAGACGGAGACATGGGATAGGCAGAATAAAACCGGAGACCGGCGGCCATAGCCCCCAGAGCAACCGCTTTGCTGCCGGAGATAAGCATCTGCGCGCTATATGACCCCGGCAAATGGGAAAAACGCGTTTCCATCGACTGATAGCCATCCTGTACCGCCTGAACATTGATATCAAAAAATGGTTGCTTTACAAATGTATGCAGAACCGTTCCTACATGCTCCAGTGATTCGCCAAAAAGCTTCAGAACCGCCCCCACCGCAATACTGCCGGCGACTCGCGGATTGCCAAGCGTTTTTGCCATTGCTGCCATGGGAAGCTGGATCAAGCGGGAATCAGCTGCGCTCAATTTACTATCACAAAGAATAAAACCGTGCTCTTTCAATTGGTCCTTATGCAGACGAATAGTCTCCTCGTCAAGCGCCACAATGCCATCCAATTGGTTGCTGTGTGAATGTACCGGTGAAACGCTGAAACGGAGCAAAGAGAAATTGTGTCCGCCTCGCACCCGGGACATAAAATCCCTGGCAGTAAACACATTATACCCGGAACATTTCAAAAGTTTTTCCAGAATTGCCGCCGTTGTATCAATTCCCTGACCGGCAGCGCCGCCAATTAATAAATTATACATTAGATCCTCCTTTTCTACATTTCCTTGAACGAAAATGTACCTGCACGGATAAAAATTCTGTTCCCAACGTAACACTTATTTTTGAAAAAGAACTTTTATCTCTTATAGATCTACCTGCATTTGTCCATAATTATAATGCGAGAACCGGCAAAATTCAAGCGGCGTCAAATAAATTTTATTAATTTTTAGTCAATTTTGGAAGCAATTAATAAAATAGCGTTTTAAGCAAAAACAACACAGATACTTACAAACTAATTCCTAAAACGTCTTTGACGATGTATCCCACCGCAAAAGAAATGACCGCTACGCCGATACTGATGCCAGCCATACTCCAAAAACCTTTTCCAAAGGGACGGTCTTTGGCCACCGAAATGTAAAAATTAAAACCGGCAATAATCAGCAGGGCAATCAGAATGGTTGCCAAAAGCGCCCACAAATAGGCGTTTGCCGGGACAATGAGATAGGGCAGTATAAGCAAAACTACAGTGATAAAATAAGATAAGCCAATGATCACGGTCGACTTGACCGCATTTTTACCGGCATCTTCCCGCGCCGCCAAATAGCCGGAGCCAGCCATGGAAAGCGTGGCAGATACACCTGTGATTAAACCCGCCATGGCAATGATTTTGGCGTTTTGCATAGCCAGTGTGTAGCCGGCCAACGAGCCAGTCAGTTCGACCAAAGCGTCGTTCATTCCCAGGATAATATCTCCCATATAATGCAGACGGTCTTCATCCAGCAGATCCATCAGGATTTTTTCATGCTTTTCTTCATCCGCCAGAATTTGCCGCACTTCCGGAATCTGATCAAAATCCGCTTGATAAGACTGAATCCCTCGGTTTTCTCTATACTCCAGAAACTTGATTAAAAACGTATATCCCAGTAAGAAACGTATAAGCAAAAACAAGCGGATACGAAAATAATTCGGCGTCAATTTCCGGCCGGTATATCTTTCAAAAACCAACGCATGTTTTTGCTCGTCTTTAGCAATGAGCAGCAAGGTTTCACGCTCTTTTTCATTTTTTACATCTTTGGCAATTTTTCCATACAGCACCGCGCTATTGAGTTCATCTTGCTGATACATAGAAAACGCATTATGGCTTTTCATCATCTTTCCGCTCCTTTGCGCAAGAATCCAGAATTTTTATTGGCAGCAACACGCTGCCGGCGAATCAAACCGCAACGAAAAAATCGCTGTCTGCCGAGTAACGTTCTCATAAAGTATGATAATCTACTAATTTTTTCCATTTCTTGTATTGAGAAAAGGACAGCCGTTTTTCTCGGGCTGTCCTTTATAAAACATTTTATATCATATTTTAAACCGACGAATTGCCTGCTGCAATTTAGCAGCCAGTTCAGCGAGACTATGACTGGCAGCGGATATTTCCTCTGTCGAAGCCGATTGTTCTTCGGCGGCGGCGGATATATTCTGCGTCTCCGACGAATTTTTCGTACTGATCGCATCCATCTGTACCAAAGCATCCGCCGCTTTTTTGGTATCATTTTCCATTTTTTGTACAGCCTCGGAAATCTGTTCGATTTTTTCGGTAAGGTTTCCGATCGCCTGAACAATGGATTTAAATGTATCATCCGCGGCCGTAATCGCATGCAAGCCATTGGATACGCGTTCCGACTCTGCCATGCTCGCCGTTACCGCCAGCTTCATATCGGCAAGATTTTTCCCGATCAGATCGCTAATCCGACGAGAAGATTCTTCCGATTGCTCCGCCAGTTTCCTGACTTCTTCGGCAACCACGGAAAAACCCCTTCCCTGCTCGCCCGCCCGGGCCGCTTCAATGGCGGCATTCAAAGCCAGCAGATTGGTCTGACCGGCGATATCCGAGATCAGCTCTACAATCTTACTGATTTCAGCCGATCCCTGATCGAGTTTGGTCACCGCAGACTGGATTTCCTTTGATCCGGCGCTGATCTGGTGCATTTCTTCAACCGCTTTAGCAATGGCGTTCCGCCCGTTTTCTGCCTGGGTGTCCGTTTCCTTGGCAATGGAACCGGCCAGCCCCATTTGCGTTGCTATTTCCCCGGCAGAAGTCGATATACTCTCTGTCGCAACCTTAACGCCGTCCGTTTCCCGCGACTGACGGTCAATGCCTTCCGCAATATTGACCATAGAACCAGCCACATGATTTGAAGCCATAGCCGACTGGGATGCGCTGGCGGTCATCTGCTCGCTGGCCGCAGCAACCTGCGCTGCTTCGGTTTGAATTTCACCGATCAATTCCCGCAGAATTTTTCGCATCTGATTGAATTGCTGCGCCAAATGACCAATTTCATCCCGGCTTTCTATGCTTACCTGCTTTTGTCTGAAATCGCCCTGGCTTAAAACATCACACTCTTTTTGTATTGTTGTAATGGAAGCGGTTATTTTATTGGTAAAAAGATAAATAACCACGATGGTCAGTAAAATCGCGGCTGCGGCAAAAGCCAGCATAATGGTAAAGAGGTCGGCCGCCTTGGCGTTTACTTCCTTATCCGGCGCAGCAATATTGATATACCAGTTGCGCCCCGGCAGTTCAATCGGCGTTATAGCAGAAAGCATCTTATCCCCCGAACTTTTTTGATAAGCGACAAAATTTTGCTTTCTGCCCTGTATGGCTTCTTGAAACCCTTGTACCAAAGCTTCATCGACCACATCATTTTCATGCCCCGGCACTTTGGCCAGACTCGTGTCATTAACATTCCAGTTTCCCACATATTCCGGTTGTTTACTGAAACCAATAACCATGCCCGTCTCATCGGCAATGTAGCCAACCCCGCTGGCAAAGAAGTTCACCGAAGACGTAAGTTCAGATATTTTCGCCAGTTCCATGGTGCCGCAGATAAACCCTGTCAACTGTCCGTTTTCCAGAATCGGCACAGTAATGAGCGAAATCGGCTGATTGGTTGTATGGGAAATCGTCGGCGCCGAAATATAGGTTTTTTTCGTTTCCCGCACTTTCTTAATATATTCACGATCGGCCCGGTCCATTTTATGACCGGTTTCGCTTACGGCCATGCCTTGCAGATCGACATAGCAAATCATACTGAAATCATTGCCGGTACGTTTCTTTACATCTGCCAGAATTTTAATTTTTTCCGCTTCGTCTCCCTGACGCATGACCGGCTGCGCTGCCAGTTCCTCCATGCGCGTTACATTCATCGTCATCGTTTCTGAAATCTGAGCAGAATATTTTTCGCCAATGGCTGCAGCAAGATTCAGCGCCTCTTCATGAAGCGCCTTTTGCGCAAAATAATAACTGATGCCGGAAAGAACCGAACATAAAATCAAAAACAAGGGAATGAGAACAACCAAAAATTTTGTCCGTATGGATGAAACGTGCAATTGCATACATAAGACTCCTTTGCAATTATACAATTATACATGATATATTACATTATAAACCATATATATATGTACTGCAATTCTGAAAAGGGAAAAAAACCCATTTCTTGTATATTATTTTTCAATATATGCAATAGATTTTTGCTATGATGAAAAACGAATAACCGCAGCGCTGCGGTTATTCGTCAGGCGCTTTATGCCTGCGCATGTTCTTCGAGGACCATACCTTCTTCCGGGTCGTCGACATAAACTTCTTTCTTCAGCGTCAGCATAATGCATCCAGCCCCGACCAGACAAGCCGCCAGCGCAAAATATCCAAGATCATACGAACCGGTTGACGTTTTAATGACCCCCAGCATGTACGGCCCGAAATAACCGCCAAGATTGGCAATGGAATTAATCAGCGCCGTTGCGCCAGCCGCAGCCGCACCGGAAAGAAAAGTTGTCGGCACCGACCACCAGACACCCATCGCCGAATAAACGCCGACCGCCGTAATGCAGACAAACAAGAGATTAAGCAGCGGACTGGCAATAAACGGCGATGCCGCCAGGCCAAAAGCGCCAATAAACATGGCTCCGGCTACATGCCAGCGCTTTTCACCGCTTTTCGACGAAGAATGTCCCCACCATATCTGCGCCAACAAAGCAATTCCCATCGGAATGGCAATAGCCGTCCCTACCAGCGCTGCCGACCAACCTGATAAGGCCTTCAACACCTGCGGCATCCAGAAATTAAATCCCCAAAACCCGACAATCCAGAGAAAATAAATCAGACAAAGCCGCAAAACTTTAGGGTCCGTAAGCGCCTGAACAACGGTATATTTTTTAACCCGGTTATGATTTCGCTGTTCTTCTGCATAAGCTTCCTGCAGATAGTCTTTCTCTTCCCGGGTAAGCCAGGAAGCTTTTTCTGGACAATCTTTTACCCAGAACAAGAAAACAAAAGTAAACGCAATGGCCGGAATTGCTTCCAAAATAAATAAAGTCTGCCAGCCGTGCATGCCAAAAAAATTCATATCCAGCAGCCAACCAGCTAAAGGCGCCCCAATAATCGCAGCTACCAGCAAAGACGTCAGCATCAGCGAAATCGCTTTGGCTCGTTCTTTAGGCAAAAACCATTTAGGAAACAACACGGCATAGATAACTGGATACAGACTGGCTTCACAGGCGCCCAATAAAAACCGATACAAATAAAACTCAAACTGTGATGACATAATCGACATCAGCCCGCATACCAACCCCCAGGTAAACATGATTCTGGCGATCCAGGTACAGGCATTGAACCGCGCGGCAACCAGGGCTCCCGGCACTTCAAAGAAAAAATACCCGAGAAAAAAAATTCCAGCGCCGGCGCCAAAAATTTCTGGTGTCAACCAAGGAAGATCTTTTGTCATCGTCATGCCGGCATAAGCGACATTTACCCGATCCAAAAAGGCAATCACCGATACAAGAAAAACCGGTAAAATCACATGCAGACGCCTTTTACGAAACAATGCTGCTTCATCAATAGTATAACTTTTCAATCCATCATCCCCCTATAATTATGGCAACTTTACCTGTGGCCGCATTGGTGCGAGGCAGAGGGGGACGCACTTTTTCCTCTAAATTGCGGCCACACTGCCAACCATTAAGTTTACAACATTACACTTAATAATGTATGAATTATTATATCATAGTTTTTTAAAAAGTGCAGATATTTTTTATCAGAATACATTTTATAAGAAAATGTTTCATACCAATAAAATAAGGACGATTGTGTAAATTGAATTCTCAATTTGTACAATCGCCCCAATATAGATATTTCTCTGCAAAACATACTTTTTTATCGCTGCCTGCTGGCAATCAATGCACGGACTGTAAAGGAAAAACCAACTTGCGGAACTGCGTCTTTTGCAATATTTCTTCCAACGCGTCGCTGCCTTGCCGCTCTGCGCCGCCAACAACGGCGCAATCATCGCTGACACAGCGACCGGCACCCTCCCGCACCGACGTTTTTGCCCGCTGATTCCAGCCGTAAAGAGTCAACCCGACACACACATCTACACAGCTGTCGCCATCGCCGTTTAAATACGTATGTTCGTACCAGCTGTCAACGGCCAGTTCCAACACGAGATCCGCCGGCAGCGCGGCTGCCAGCTGGCGCGTCATCTCCGCCGGCGTCAGTTTTTTACCCTGCAGCTGCGCTGTTTGTTTCAACTGTCTGTATGCCGCTGCTATGTCCTCTGGTGGAACATATTCAACTGCTTGTAATAAACCATTCAAAGGTACATGGAATTCCTGCCGCAGCCGCGCCGACAACACCGCCGCACTATCGCGGTCCAACCAGCCGCCCGTTTGATCCATCACCGGCAAAATCGCTACCCGCAGCGGCACACGTTCCGCCGCCAAAGCCGTTCCAGCCGTCAGACAAAGCAACAAGATGAACCCCAGACTGATTAACTTACGCATAAACATCACCTCTGAAAACATTATACGCCAAAACAACGAGAAAAACAGTCGATTATATTTATCCAACCCACGGCAGAGTTTTTGGCTATCACATTTTCGATTCTTCGCCAAACATCATCCGATAGCCAATGCCAGATTCAGTAATAATATAAATTGGCTGGGATGGATCTGGTTCTATTTTTTGCCGCAGTTGTCCAATGTAACCCCGAACATATTGAATCTCATTGCTTTCCACTCCCCATACTTCTTTTAACAGCTGACGATGCGTCAGCACTTTACCGGCATTTTTTGCTAAAAAGGTCAGCAATTTATATTGGATCGGCGTCAGCCGAACTTCAGCCCCATCAAAGCTAACGATATGTCTGCCCAGATCAAGTTTTAAACGGCCGAATTGCAACACAGCCTGATCTACATAAGGCTGCATGGCGCGCAAACAAACCCGCATCCGCGCCATCAGTTCCCCTACGCCAAAAGGCTTGGTCAAATAATCATTGGCGCCCAAATCTAATGCGGCAATTTTTTCTTCTTCCTGATCGCGTGCCGATAAAATAATAACCGGCGTTTGTGTCCACTCACGAATACGCTGCAGCACTTGCTTCCCATCCATATCCGGCAAACCAAGATCGAGCAAAATAAGCTCTGGTCTTTGCATCAGCACGCACTCAACCGCATCTTTTCCTGTGGGTGCGTCAAAGACCTGCCAGCCATGCCCCTCCAACGAAACCTTAATCAATCGGCGTATTTGCACTTCATCATCAACAATCAAAACTTTTCGCTTGTTCTCCATCATTTTTCTCCTCTGGCAAAGTAAAAATAAACCGTTTGCCGTGCGGTATTAAATTCACCACCCAAATCTGCCCGCCATGGATTTCTATAATACTTTTACAAATAGACAAACCTAACCCCGTTCCAGGCGCCGTCTCTTTTTTACTGCCGCGATAAAACTTATGAAATATGAGCTCCATTTCCTTGCCGGGAATTGCATCGCCAAAATCAGCCACAGAAACGGCTAATTTCTGATCCTCATGCTCGACAGAAATTTCAATTGGCTGCTCCGGCGGTGAATATTTATTGGCATTATCCAGTAAATTGACCAGAACCTGTTCCAACAATACACAATCGCCTCGGACCAATGGCAGGCCGGCCGGAATATGCGTACAGATTTTTCGCTGCCCCAAAGTTTCCTGCATATGATGCAGTGCGACGCCGACAATATCCTGCATATCACACCAGTCGTTTTTGATTTTCATTGCGCCGCTTTCCAACCGAGCCGTATCCAAAAGATTGCTTACAATCCGCTCCATACGCATGCTGCTTGTTTTGATACCGTCATATAATTCATTTTTAATGCTTTCCGATATAGCAATTTCCTTATCTTGCAGCGTAGAAACCGATCCCAAAATTGCTGCCAATGGCGTTTTTAATTCATGGGATATCGAGTTCAGCAACGCCGTGCTCAATCGCTCCGATTCTGCCAACAAAGCGGCGCGGCTGGCTTCGCGGGTCAATTCTATGCGTTCAATCGCCAGTGCGGCCATATGTGTCCAAGCTTCAATTAACCGGCTTTGTTCGGCATACATTCTTTTTTCGACCATTTGCAGCGCCAGCACCCCGATCCTTTTGTCCTGGGCCTGCAGCGGCAAGTACATATATTCTGCTGACGGAACCGTATCGGTAAATTTACCAGCGGGCTGCCCATGCGCAAAAACCCAGGTAATTGTTTCCCACTCATTGATTTTGGGCTCATTATAACCTCCGGACTGCGCGGCCATCTTGAGCTTGCCGTCGTCATCCGGCAAAAAGACAACGACTTCCCTTTGCAAGGCTTTTTCTGCCGTTTGAACTAATTTTTCTACGATATCATGCAAATCAACGGTTCCGGCAATATCACGGCTAAATTCATAAAGCGCCTGCGTCCGCCGGCTTTCCGCTTCGGTCAAAGCAACTTCCCGCCGCAAACGCTCCGTTTGCCCGCCCGCCACAAAACCAACCAGCAAAAAAATTAAACCCGTCCATAAAAAACGTATGTCGGTAATACTAAAACTGTAAAGCGGCGGAATATATAACAGATCAATAAGAATAACCGAAAAAATTGCCGTACTATAAGAAGGGCCCCGCCCCCACCAAAACGCGCTGAGCAAAACCGGCAACAGATACAGCATAACCGTATTCACCAGTTCTAAAGGCCCGACTGCCTGACAAAGCGCCGTGACCAGAAGCAGCATGCCCAGCCCCTTGCCATACGATCCAAAATTTTTCCCTGGTGTATGCGGCTGCACTTTGACCCGACGCGCCGGATCAGCCTCTTTTTGACCATGAATAACATGAATCTGAATCCCCGAGCTTTGCTTGATTAAACAGTCAACCAAATCGCCGCCCCGAAGCCAATCCCGCCAACTGCGGCACAAAGGCTTGCCAACCAGGATATGTGCAATATTTTTTTCTCGGGCAAAATCAAGCATCTGCTGCACGATATTCGATCCAGTACGCGCCACAACAATGCTGCCCAGTTCTGCAGCCAATCGTAAATTGCGCTGCAGACGTTCCTGATTAAGCTCATCCACCTCTTCGCCCTTGCCTGTCTGAATATGCAGCGCATACCATTCCACCTTTTGCGCCGCCGCCATCCGTTTGGCGGCTCTGATCAAATCGTCCGAAAAAGGACTGGCACTCACGCAGACCATGATTTTTTCTCTGGCCGGCCAAGGCCCCTTAATCGCATGATCCTGCATGTATTCATCCATTTGCTGATCGACTCGCTGCGCCGTGAACCGCAGCGCCAATTCACGCAAAGCGCTGATATTTCCTTCCCGGAAAAATCCCTGCAAAGCTCGTTCCGCCTGCGGCGCAGCATAAATCTTTCCATCCTCAAGTCTTTGGCGCAGATCCTGCGGAGCTATATCTATGAGCTGCACACGATCCGCATTTTCCAGGACCGCATCCGGCACAGTTTCCCAGATGCGGATCCCGGTGATATGTTCGACAATATCCTTAAGGCTCTCAATATGCTGCACATTGAGCGTGGTATAAACTTCAATTCCGGCCGCCAGAAGTTCCTCCACATCCTGGAAACGCCTTATGTGGCGCGACCCTTTCACATTGGTATGCGCCAATTCATCTACCAACACAATTTGCGGCTGTCTTTTTAGAATTGTATCAAGATCCATTTCCAGAAAATCTTTGCCGCGATATACCAGTTTCTTCGGCGGAATCGACGAAAAACCAGCCTGCATAGCCGCCGTATCTTGTCGACCATGTGTTTCTACCCAGCCAATCACCAGATCACGGCCAGCTTCCATCTGCTCTTTGGCAGCCTGCAGCATAGCGCAGGTCTTGCCTACGCCGGCTGCCGCTCCAAGAAAGACCGTCAGCCGCCCGCGTGTTTCCCGAATGGCTTTTTGCAGCAATACATCCGGATCCCGCTTCTTCCATTCCTGTTGCACACTCTTCACCCTCTCAGCTCGGCAATGCCCTTTTCTGATGCTGTCCGCCAAAACAGTCCGCTACTTTTTACTTTTGATCCAACGCCAGATTCAGACGCAAAACATTGACTTTATCTTCACCCAGAATTCCCAGCACTGGATGCTCGCTGCATGCAGCCAGCACGGCCAAAACCATTTCGCGCGACATCCCCCGCGCCGCCGCCACGCGATTTGCTTGCAGCTGCGCATTTTTGAGAGAAATATCCGGATCCAGACCGCTGCCCGATGCCGTTACCGCATCTGCCGGCACAACAGCATCCGCCGACAGCCCGTTATACACCCGATACCGTACGGTATCTTGAGCAACACGGTCAATGAGTTGCCGACTGGTTGGCCCTAAATTAGACGCCGCCGAATTGGCGGCATCATATCCTCCATCCCCGGCGGCGGAGGGGCGGCAATGAAAATACCGGTCACTCGTAAAGTCTTGCGCCAGCTCCATGGAACCTGCCACTTGGCCATTTTTTTCCAATAATGACCCATTCGCCTGCACCGGAAACAACTGCTGCGAAACGACAGTAACCGCCAGCGGGTATGCAGCCCCGGTACAAAGAGTTAAAACAACAAAAAGCATAACTGCATTTTTTATGATTGTCTCCATTATAGTCTTTCCTCCTTATAAATCCAATCCTAATACAACCAACAACATATCGATCAGCTTAATCCCCACAAACGGAACCAGAATGCCGCCTAAACCATAAAGCAATAAATTTTTTTGCAGGATTGCATTGGCTCCGACCGGCTCATATTTAACGCCGCGTAATGCCAGCGGAACAAGCGCAATGATAATCAGCGCGTTAAAAATAACCGCGCTCAGCACCGCGCTTTTCGGCGTTGCCAGCTGCATAATATTGAGCGCCTGCAGCGCAGGATACGCGCCCACAAACATAGCCGGCAAAATCGCAAAATATTTTGCAACATCATTCGCAATACTAAAAGTAGTTAAAGCCCCGCGCGTCATCAGCAATTGCTTACCAATAGCGACAATTTCAATGAGCTTTGTTGGATTACTGTCCAGATCAACCATATTGCCGG
>DCFR01000006.1:6743-30458 GCA_002319815.1 Megamonas sp. UBA1799 | reverse complement strand
TGAACTGCTTTTTCAGCAGCCTCCGATTTTTCCGCGTTCCCTTTTGTTATATCTGGCTTTTGCCGACACTGTCAAAAATGTCGGTAATTTCTTTCGGCGGTTCCGGGCTTAGTTTGCTAACAATATAAATGGCCGCGAGGGAGAAGATAAATCCCGGGATAATTTCGTAGAGGCCAAAAAATGCGAATTGCTTCCAGACAAGTACGGTTACGCCGCCGACAATGATGCCGGCAAGGATTCCGTTTCGGGTAGCGCGGCGCCAGAACAGGGACATGAGCAGCGCCGGCCCAAAGGCGGCGCCAAAACCGGCCCAGGCGTAAGCAACCATATCAAGAATGAGGTTTTGGGGATTCAGGGCCAGAGAAATGGCAATGCCGGCAATGGTAAGAACCGAAAAGCGGCTGACCCAGACAAGTTCATTCTGTTTGGCCTCTTTGCGGATGAGGGTGTGGTAGAAATCCTGCGCGAAGGCCGAAGCCGCTACCAGAAGCTGGGAAGAAGCCGTGCTCATGATAGCGGCCAATACCGCTGAGAGCACCAGTCCGGCGCAGAAAGGGGAGAAGAGTTTATCCGTCATCACGAGAAAAACGGTTTCGCATTCGGTTCCTAAAAGCGCCGTGGTCAGATAGGCTTTGCCGACCATGCCGACAATGACAGCTGCGGCGAGTGAAACGGCTACCCAGGTCATGGCGATGTGCATAGCCTGTTTGAGTTCATGGGAGGAACGGATGGCCATAAAGCGTACGAGGATATGCGGTTGTCCAAAATATCCCAGACCCCAGCCCAAAAGCGAGATGAATTCAATAAATGAGATAAAGGATCCGTCCGGTTTGGTGAATGGATTAAAAAAAGCCGGGTTGATCGTGTAGATGGCCTGTGCGGTGGTCGAGAATCCGCCGAGAGCCCAAGCGCCCATGGCCGGAACAATCAGAATGGCAAAAAACATCATGACGCCCTGAATAAAGTCCGTCCAGCAGACGGCGAGAAAACCGCCGACAAAGGTGTAAAAGACAACGACAAACGCGCCGAGGAAAAGCGCATAAATGTACGGCAGGCCAAAGATGGTTTCAAATAGCTTGCCGCCGGCGACGAAGCCGGAGGAAGTGTAAATAATGAAGAAAATCAAAATGAAAATGGCTGGAATAATACGCAGCAGGTTGGTTTTATCCTGATAACGGTTTTGCAGAAAATCCGGCAGCGTCAGTGAATTGTTGGCTAGTTCCGTGTATTTGCGGAGCCGGGCAGCAACAAATTTCCAGTTGGCAAAGGTGCCGAGTGCCAGTCCCAGCGCAATCCAGCTGGCATTCAGACCGGCGACATAAGCGTAGCCAGGCAGCCCCATCAGCATCCAGCCGCTCATATCCGATGCTTCTGCGCTCATAGAGGTGACCCAGGCGCCAAGCTGGCGGTTGCCAAGAATATAGTCGGCCATATTGCGCGTACGGCGGTAATAGAATACACCGATGCCCATCATGAGGAGCAGATAAAGAATAAATGCAGAAATAATGTACAGATTATTTGTCACATTGTGTGCCTCCTTTAGTTAACATAAACTTTATTATAAGTTTTTACATTACAAAATGCAATATTAAGCATGAGAAAATAAAATGCTTTGCGTATTTGCCGGCCTTCTTATATAATGAAGAGTTGGAAGATGAGTACAAGGAGGATAACGATCGATGAAAAATTATGACGTAGCGATTGTTGGCGCGGGCCCGGCCGGCGTTTTTGCGGCCTATGAACTGGTAGAAAAAAAGCCGGAGCTTAAGGTTGTCGTATTGGAAAGCGGCAAGGATATTTATCACCGGGTATGCCCGATAGCTGCCGGTAGGGTAAAGAGCTGCATTAACTGTAAACCGTGCAGCATTATGCGTGGCTTTGGCGGTGCCGGCGCGTTTTCGGATGGAAAATATAATTTTACCACGAAATTCGGCGGTTGGCTGAATGATTATCTTGAAGATGACAAGGTTATGGAGCTGATCCGTTATGTAGACGCCATCAATATGAAACACGGCGCTCCGGCCAAGGTGTTTACGACGGAAGGGAGCACTTTGGGAAAAAGGGCGTTGGAGTATGATCTGCATCTTCTCGATGCCAGTGTGCGTCATCTTGGGACAGAAAATAATCTGCGCATGCTGGAGCAGACGTATGAATATTTGAAAGATAAGGTGGAGTTCCGTTTCCTGACGCCGGTAGCGCAGATTGCCACTGACGGTAAGGGCGATAATATGCTGTTGCTGGATAACGGCGAGGTAGTGGCCGCAGAGTATCTGATCGTGGCGCCGGGAAGAGCCGGGGCTGAATGGTTTACGGATGAGTGTCGCCGCCTTGGGGTCAAATTGGTGAATAATCAAGTGGATGTTGGTGTGCGGGTTGAAGTTCCCGATGCGATCTTCAATCATATTACCGATGAGGTATATGAGGCAAAACTGGTGTACCGTACGAAGCGTTACGGCGATTTGGTGCGGACGTTCTGCATGAATCCGCACGGCCAGGTGGTCATGGAGAATACGGACGGCATCATTACTGCCAATGGACATTCATACAGTGATCCGAAGCTGCAGAGCCATAATACGAACTTTGCTCTTTTGGTCAGCAACCGCTTTACGGAGCCGTTTCATGAGCCCTATAAATACGGCAAGCGAATTGCGTCTTTTTCCAATATGCTGGGCGGCGGTATCATTGTACAGCGGTACGGCGATTTGTTTAAAGGGCGCCGCACGGATGCGGATCGTTTATCCAAAAGCTTTACGAAACCGACGCTGGCTGCAACGCCGGGCGATCTGAGTCTGGTCTTGCCTAAGCGTCATCTTGACAATATCATGGAGATGATCCAGGTGCTGAATCACATTGCGCCGGGGATGACGAATGATGATACGCTGCTCTATGGCGTTGAGGTCAAGTTTTACAGTTCGCGGCTGGAGTTGACGAATCAACTGGAAACGGCGCTTCAGAATGTATTTGCCGCCGGGGATGGCGCCGGCGTTACGCGGGGACTTTCACAGGCAGGTGCAAGCGGTATTTACGTGGCGCGTACGATTTTATCGCGGTTGGGAATCTGAACCGGACGTTTTTTTAGGGTGAAAATCAAGTTTTGAATACATCGGATTTTGGTTGACATTGGCGTCCGGGGCCGGTATAATAAGAACATCAATAAAGCGAGGCAATGGAGCCCCTGCAAAACCGGTACCGGTTTTGCAGGGGTTTTTGCTTTTCTTTAGGAAAAAGGACAATGGCGTCCTGTGTGGGCTGGATTTTTTGGCTGCATACAGGGGGCTTTTTCTTTTTCATCAGGAAGGACAGTTTGTGCTTCCATTATGAGAGAGGATGGGTTAAAATGAAAAAGATGTGGTTATTGGGATTTATGGCATTTTTTGGCGTGATGTTTATGATGCCGTCGGGATTCGCAGCGGATGCAGCGGAGGCTGCCAAAATGGACAGCGGTGATACTGCCTGGGTGCTGATCAGTGCAGCCTTGGTATTTTTGATGACGCCGGGGCTGGGATTCTTTTATGGCGGCATGGTGCGCAGCAAGAATGTATTGGCGACGATCATGCAGAGTTTCTTTATCGTAGCTATGATCTCGGTGGAGTGGGTGATTCTTGGTTATGCCATGACATTCGGCGCAGATATCAATGGTTTTATTGGCAGTCTGGATAAGATGGGACTGGCTGGCGTCGGCCTGCAGATTTTGGAGGGTGGTACGATTCCGGAACTGGCTTTTGTCGCTTTTCAATGTATGTTTGCGGTGATTACGCCGGCATTGATTACCGGAGCTTTTGCAGAGCGCATGCGGTTTGCTCCTTTCGCCTTGTTTATTCTTCTTTGGGCGATTTTGGTTTATAACCCAATGGCGCATTGGGTTTGGGGCGGTGGCTTTTTAGCCAAGCTGGGAGCTTTGGATTTTGCCGGCGGTCTGGTTATTCATATTCTTTCGGGGGTCTCTGCCCTTACGCTTTGCTTGTTGCTGGGGAAACGCCATGGTTATGGCAAGGTTCCCATGCTGCCGCATCATTTGCCGATGACCGTGCTGGGCGCGGCGCTGCTTTGGTTTGGCTGGTTTGGTTTTAATGCCGGCAGCGCTCTTGGGGCCAATGCACTGGCAGCCAATGCGTTTGTTACGTCACAGGCAGCAGCCGCGGCGGCAACGCTGTCCTGGGTTGCTCTGGAGTGGCTGCATAACGGTAAGCCGACGATTCTTGGCGCCGCTTCCGGCTGTATAGCGGGCCTGGTTGCCATTACGCCGGCGGCGGGATTTGTGGCGCCGATGCCGTCGATCCTCATCGGATTTGTTGGTGGTGCCGTCTGTTATCTGGCCGTGGCGGTAGTCAAAGTAAAACTCGGTTATGATGATTCTCTGGATGCTTTTGGCGTGCATGGTGTCGGCGGGACCTGGGGCGCTATTGCCACCGGTCTTTGGGCGACAAAGGAAGTCAATCCGGCAGGTGCGGACGGTCTCTTTTATGGCAGTTCGGATTTGCTGGTAGCGCAGCTTATCTCCATTGTGGTCGCTTATGTGCTGGCTATTGTGGGAACGGTGGTACTTTATAAAATGGTGAATGCCGTATTGCCGATGCGGGCAACGGAGAGTGAAGAAGTGGCCGGTCTGGATATTGTGGAACACGGAGAGCGGGGCTATGCGCAGGCAATTCTGACGGGGAGTCCTTTGATGGCGCCGATTGCTTCGGCGGCAGAGACTTTCCCAATCGAGACCAGTCCGGATCTCAAATAGGAGAGTGGAAGGTATGCGTAAAATCACAAAAATTGATATTGTAACCCGGCCAAATAAGCTGGATGAGCTGAAGGAAGCCATGAATGGCATCGGCGTGCAGGGAATGACGGTGAGTCAGGTTTATGGATGCGGCTTGCAAAAGGGGCATACCGAGGTTTATCGCGGGCAGGAATATCATATTAATCTGGTGCCGAAGATCAAGGTTGAGATTGTGGTTTGTGAAGTTCCTACGGAACGGGTCATTGAGACGGCGCAGCGGGTGCTGCGCACGGGGCAGGTAGGCGATGGCAAAATCTTTGTCTATAACGTGGAGAATGCCGTGCGCATCCGTACCGGAGTCGAGGGCGATGCAGCCATTATGGATGAAAAATAGTTTTTTTAAAAGAGGTGCGGCTCAGGAGAAAAGTTTTTCTTGAGCTGGCGCTTTTTTTTTTGTATACTAAAGAAGGATTTTTCCTATAGAAAGGACCTATGGCAGGGATTTTTTCATGAACGGCGAATATAGACCCTAAGAAATATGCTATAAAATAAAAATGAATCTACGAAAGAAACAGGTGAATGGTATGGAAAAAATCAGGATCATGATTGTCGATGATTCCCGCGTGAGTTGTGCCATGCTTACCGATATCCTGAACAAAACAAATTTTGTCGTCTGTGGGACGGCACGGAATGCCGCAGAAGCAGTAGAACTCTATCAGGAACTTTGTCCGGCAGCGGTTACGATGGATATGAACTTGCCGGATGCAGACGGCATTGAGTGCAGCCGCCGTTTGCGCGCTATTGATCCGGAGGCAAAGATTGTTATGATCAGCGCTATGCGGGATGCCAGCCTTATTATGAAAGGCAGGGAAGCAGGCATCAGCTCGTTCTTGCAGAAACCAGTGAGTGAGAATGAACTGCTGGATACCTTGCTGGTGCTTTGTCATGATCGGACCGGAATTATCTCGGTTTTGCGGGAATCCTATGTGAAGACTTTTGTGAAAGTTTTGCGCAAGAGTCTGTTCAGTCTGGTGGGCGTGCACAGTAAGGTAGACCTGGAAGTCGATGAGGACGATTATCTGGAAGTGGACGGCGTTGCGGTCATCATTGGACTGACCGGGTATCCGATGGGCCGGGCGATCGTTTATATGGATCAGGCAACCATGATGAAGTTCTCCCAGGTGCTGCTCAATCAGGAGGAAGCTGAGCTGGATGAGACCGATGCCAGTGACGCCGTTGAAGAAGCGGCAAATATTATCGTGGGCCGTGGTGTTTCTAAAATTAATGATATATTTAAAGATAAGGAAATGCGCATCACACCGCCGGGAACCATTTGTGGTGAAAAAATCCGCATTGCCAATTCCAAGCTGACGTCGTTTCGTATTACGGCTTCGACACAGTTAGGGGATATTTGTATGAATCTCGGGTTTGCGGAGGGGGAGTAAGAGGATGGATGCAAAACTCGTTAATCCGTTTGTGGACGCTCTTGTGACCGTTATGCCGCAGATGGGATTTGCTGTTCCCAAACGAGCGAATATAAGCGTGTGCAGTCAGACAACGAAAAGTCTGGGCGTTTCAGTGATCGTCGGTTTTACGAAAGTGTTGCGCGGCAATGTTGTCTATAATATGACGGAAGAAACGGCAAAGTTTATTGCCTCGACTATGATGATGGGGATGCCGGTGGCGGAATTTGATGATATGGCGCAGAGTGCTATTTCGGAAATGTCTAATATGCTTACGGCAAATGCGGCGACGAATCTGGCGGCGATGGGTATGGAGGTTGATATATCGACGCCGAGCTTGTCGATCGGGGCTGATTTTCAGATCAAGATCAGCAATGATTCGTATCTGGTGGTAGAAATGGATCTGGGCGGACATATTATGGAACTGGATATCGCGGTGCGATAAACGAAGCGGCGATTTTGCCGGCTGCCAGGCAGCGGCAGGGAACTTTTTTCAATTGTGCCGGCAACAGCCGGGGGATAAATCCTCCGGTTGTTTTTTTAAAAATCATGATTTTTATGGTTGGCAAGGGGAAGGCCTTGAGATATAATAGAAACAGTGTTTATTTTTTCAGGGGTGCTGTATGGACAGAGTAATTGTAAAAGTAAAAGGGCAGCAGACGGATGCTGCCGGGGAAACCAGCCGCATTGAAATGGTTGCGGAAGGGCGGCATTATTATCGCAACGGATGGCATTATGTGCTGTATGATGATCAGCTGGCGGAAGATAAAGCGGCTGCGGCGACAATCTTGAAGATTGCGCCGGATACGATGGTTTTGCTGCGCAATGGCAGCGTGAATCAGGAGCAGCGTTTTGCGGCCGCGCAGGAAAGCCGCAGCGTTTATCGTACGCCTTATGGGAACCTGGATTTGTCGGTAACAACGAATACGATTGACATCATTTATGGTACGGTATCTGGCAACATTGATATAAACTATGCAATGGCCATTAATGGAAAATGGCAGAGCCAAAATGAGCTTCATATTGAAATTTGTGCGGCAGCAGGAGAAAACAGCCGGTTAAACTGACCGGGATTTGAATTGAGTATAGGAGGAAGTTTTTTGGAAATCAAAGAGATTCTGATGCAGGCCATTCAAGATGCGGCAGAAAAAGCGATGGCCGAGGATGTGTTTCCCGCAGGAGAGCTGCCGGAAATCGTGTTGGAGGTTCCGCCTAAAAAGGAACTGGGTGATTTTGCCACGAATTTTGCGATGCAGTCGGCACGGGCCTTTCATATGAATCCACGTAAGATTGCGGAAGTACTCACTGAGCGGATTCATGGCAGCTGGCTGGATCATATACAGATTGCCGGTCCGGGATTTATTAATTTCTATTTAAAGGCGGATGTGCTTTATGATACGCTGGCACAGGCGATGGCGCAGGGCAGCGCCTATGGAAAGCTGCCGCTGAAAGATGTGCCGAAGATTCAGGTGGAGTATGTGAGTGCGAATCCGACCGGACCGCTGCATGTGGGCCATGGGCGCGGGGCGGCGACCGGCAGCGCACTGGTGAATTTGCTGCGGGCGGCTGGCTATCCGGTCGAGAGCGAGTATTATATTAATGATGCCGGCAATCAGATCGATAATTTGGCAGCATCGGTTAATGCCCGCTATCTGGAAAAGTTTGGCCAGACGGTGGCTTTTCCGGAAAATGGGTATCACGGGGATGATATCATTGATACCGCGGCACGCATCATCAGAAAAGACGGCGATAAATATCTTCATATGGAAGAAAAAGAACGGCTGACCATTTTCCGGGAGCTGGCGCTTAAGGAGAAGCTGGCGGCGCTCAAGGAGGATCTGGCGGCGTTCAATGTTCATTATGATGTGTGGTTCAGTGAACGCACATTGCATCCGGATGCTGTTCGGGAAGCCGTGGAAGTTCTTCAGAAGAATGGGAATATCTACGAAAAGGATGGTGCTCTTTGGTTGAAATCTACGGCGTATGGCGATGATAAAGACCGCGTGGTCATTCGGGAGAATGGCGTGCCTACTTATTTGGCCGCCGACATTGCCTATCACCGGAATAAATTCGAACGCGGTTTTGGTACGGTCATCAATATCTGGGGCGCAGATCATCACGGTTATGTCTGCCGGGTAAAGGCCGCCATGGCGGCGCTCGGCTATAACCCGGATCACCTCAAGGTATTGCTGCTGCAGATGGTCAGCCTTTATCGCGGCGGCGAGCTGGTCAAGATGTCCAAGCGCACTGGGGATAGTGTGACATTGGCTGAACTCATTGATGAGGTTGGGACGGATGCGGCCCGTTATTTCTTTATTATGCGTTCGTTGGACAGCCAGCTGGATTTTGATCTGGATCTGGCAAAGTCGCAGTCGAACGAGAATCCGGTTTATTATATTCAGTATGCGCATGCCCGTATTTGCAGTATCTTCCGGCAGGCGGCGGAAACGGGCCTGGAGGTCGGTCCGGTACCGCAGCTGTCTTTGCTTACCGATGCAACGGAAATTGCCTTGATTAAGAAAATTGAAGCGTATCCGGAGGAACTGGAACGCGCGGCAGCGGATTATGCGCCGCAGCGCATCGCCCGCTATGTGTATGACCTGGCCAGCACTTTCCACAGTTTCTACAGCCAGTGCCGCATCATGGGTGTGGATCAGCCTTTGGCGGCGGCTCGTTTGGCGTTGGTTGGCGAGACGCGCGAGGTCATTCGTTATGCTTTGGCAATTTTGGGCGTTTCTGCGCCGGACAAGATGTAACCGGCAATAAAAATAGAAAATAAAAGGACGAGAGGAGTTTTTGCTTTGGATTTTTTGAACAGTTCAGAAGTAGACGTAGCTTATTATATATTATCAAAAGCTGGGAAAGCTATATATTATAAGGATCTGGTGATGGAGGTTATCGAGAAAAAGCGTAAACCGGTGCAGTCGTTGCCAAAGGCAATTTCCGAAGTGTATACGCTGATCAACATGGATAGCCGTTTTCATTATGAGGGAAAGAGTATGTGGGGACTGACTGAGTGGAATCCGCCGGAAGTAAAGCGCACGCATGTGACGGCTGCAGCCAAGACTTCCGCAGCGTCTGCGTCGAAATCAAGCCGCCGCCGCGAGAAACTTCTGGAAGGAATCCAGGAGGATTGAGCAGGAATTTTTGTTTGACGGACCAGCAGAAAAACGATACAATAGAGCCTATGTGTATACAGACAAGTGGGGGCAGGAGGCAGTAAAATGGCAAAATATATTTTCGTTACCGGCGGCGTAGTATCTTCTCTGGGCAAGGGAATTACCGCAGCATCACTCGGCCGGCTCTTAAAAAGCCGAGGCATTAAAGTTACCATTCAGAAATTTGATCCGTATATTAATATTGATCCGGGAACGATGAGCCCGTATCAGCATGGCGAGGTTTTTGTAACCGACGATGGCGCTGAGACCGACCTCGATTTAGGGCATTATGAGCGTTTTATTGATATTAATTTGACAAAAATGTCAAATATTACGGCCGGAAAAGTATATTGGTCGGTCCTTACGAAGGAACGCAAGGGCGAATATCTGGGCAGCACAGTTCAGGTCATTCCTCACATCACCAATGAGATTAAGCAGCGGGTTTACGATGTCGCCAAGGCAGATGATGCCGATGTGGTCATCACGGAGATCGGCGGTACGGTCGGCGATATTGAAAGCCTGCCTTTTATTGAAGCTATTCGTCAGGTGAAAAAAGAAGTTGGCAAAAACGATGTGCTTTATATTCATGTGACTTTGGTTCCTTATATTTCGGCTGCCGGCGAACTTAAGACAAAGCCGACGCAGCACAGCGTTAAGGAGCTGCGCGGTATCGGTATTCAGCCGGACATTCTGGTTTGCCGGGCGGAAAAGCCGCTTTCCAAGGAAATGAAGGAAAAGCTGGCGCTTTTCTGTGATGTGGATGTCAATGCAGTGATTGAGAACCGTACGGCTTCGACTATTTATGAAGTTCCGTTGATGATGCAGCGGGAAGGGCTGGATCGCATTGTCCTGGAGAAACTGAAGATGGATTATTCTCCGGCGAATATGGAAGAATGGGAAAAGATGGTCTATAAGATTCATCATCCATCGAAAAGGGTTAAGGTTGCGGTCGTCGGTAAATATGTAGCGCTGCCGGATGCGTATATGTCGGTTACGGAAGCGTTGCATCACGCGGGTATTGCCAATGATACGGAGGTTCGTATTCATTGGGTTAACTCGGAAGAGATCGAAGCTGACGATACCGATCTTGATGAGGTTTTTGCCGGCTGCAAGGGCATTCTGGTTCCGGGCGGTTTTGGCGATCGCGGCATTGAGGGCAAAATCCGGGCCATCCAATATGCGCGTGAGCATCAGATTCCGTTTTTGGGACTTTGTCTGGGCATGCAGTGCGCCGTTATTGAATTTGCCCGGCACGTATGCGGCATGAGCGATGCCCATAGTACGGAATTTAATGCCGAGACAACGCATCCGGTAATTGATCTGATGCGTTCGCAGCTGCATGTGGAGGATAAGGGCGGCACCATGCGGCTGGGATCGTATCCATGCAAAGTCCGCCTGGGCACGCATACGGCGGCGGCTTATGGTGCCGAGCTTATTCATGAGCGTCACCGTCATCGTTATGAGTTCAATAATGTTTATCGTCAGCAGCTGACACAGGCAGGCATGGTTATTGCCGGTACACTGCCGGATGACAGTCTGGTGGAAGTGGTTGAGGTGAAGGATCATCCATGGTTTGTGGGATCGCAGTTCCATCCTGAACTTAAGTCCCGGCCCAATAATCCACATCCGCTATTTCGTGATTTTATCGGCGCAGCATTGCAGATTAAATAGGTCTTTATAGCAGCTTTACAGCCAAAGGTACCAATCTTTTATGGTACCTTTGGCTGCTTTTTTTATATTATTTTCTTTTTCTTAGCAGGATTTTGCCAGTTGACCACGAAATAATCCAGTAAAGAAATTTTCCGGGAAAGGAGATTCAAAATGCTCATTGAAACGGTTTGCTCCGTGGCGTTTTACTGTCAGCGCTGTGGTAAGATTCATGTTCATGATATTCCTTATTTTTCCGGCAGTAAGCGCTGGGCGCTGCATTGCAGCAGCTGCGCGCATGAACAGGCCGTGGTGGTCCGCTGCGGCAGCCGAAACCTGGAGCTGACGATTGATTGCGTGGTTTGTGGCACTCGGAATACGGCGGTCTATTCTTTGAAACATTTGCGTCATCTGCAGCTGGAAAAAATCTTTTGTACCAAGGACCATTTTGAACTGGGATATATTGGCCGGCGGCGACGCATTGAAGAATTGCTGGCGTTTAATCAGGCTGAGTTTGAGGCGCTGCATCCGAATGATGGACATAATTTCATTGAAAAACAGCAAATTTTGTTGGAGGCGGTGAACCGTGTCCATGAAATGGCCGAGCGGGGTGATATTATCTGTCCCTGTGGCAGTCAGAATATAACGGCTGAAATCCGGGGCAATTCGATTGTGTTGGCCTGTTGCCACTGCGGCGCCAGCTTGGTACTTAAAGCGGAGAGTGCGGCGGATCTGGCGAGAATTGGCCGTGGTTTTGATATGGATCTGGTGCTGCCGCAATGCCTGCGAAAAAAATAAGATCGGAGAACCTCATCAGACTGTTGCCGGAAGGGCAGCAGTTTTTCTTTTCTCACAGAACAGATGTTTTTACCGCCGGCAAGCCGGCATCTGGATTTATTCGTTGACGTTTTCGGTGTGATGGCGCTATAATGATACGTGGCTTAATTTGTTGTAAAAAAATAGCACAGCATTTGACGGGACTATCAGTGCTCATGGGGGACTGACAGTCCCTTTTGGTGTGATTGGACAAGGTGAGAAGATGAAGGCACTATTTGCCGCGATGCGGCAGGATCACTCCGTGGCGCAGATCGGCAGCTGTTTTGCCAAAAAGCAGGCCCAGAGTTTTGTATACGGTCTGGCAGGTTCCCAGAAACATGCGGTATTTGCCGCGGCGTATGATGCGTCGCCGCGGCCGCTGGTGATTGTGGTTCATGATCATGAGACGCTGGCCGAGTGGCAGGAGGATATGGCGTCGCTGCTGCCGGGAGTTCCGGTTGTTGAACTGCCAGAGCTGGATATTATGACTTTTTCCGCGGCGGCAAAAAGCGTAGAGCTGTCTGCCAGGCGTATGGATGTATTGGGGCGGCTGATGCGGCGGGAACCGGTCGTCGTGTTGGCAACGGCCGCCGCCGCGGTGCAAAAGGGCATCTCCCGGCAAGAATTTGAGCGGCTGAGCCTGCATCTGTCGTTGGGCGATAAAATGGAGCGGGAAGCCCTTCTGGCGCGCTTGGTTCAGCTGGGGTATCAACGGGCGGCGGAAGTGGAACAGATGGGCCAGTTCAGCGCTCGCGGCGGGATTGTTGATTTTTTCCCAATCAATGCTTTGCTGCCGATTCGCGTTGAGTTTTTTGATGATGAAGTGGATTCGCTGCGTGAATTCGCACTGGATACCAAACTTTCGGTACGCAATATCGGGGATGTCAGCGTATTGCCGCTGGCCAGTACCGATGAAGCCGGCCGGCCGGCGCTTTTCTTGTCTTATATGGATGGGGCCGGAGCGGTTATTTTTGATGAGCCGATGCGGATCCGCGAGCAGATATTGAAAGGGGTCAAGGAAAATCCGGCCATTCGGTCTCATATTTTCAGTTGGGAAGATTTGGTAGGCGGCGCGGCGCAAAATAACATTATTTATACAGCGCTGATGCTGCAAAAAATCCACGGCGCGGAACCGGAGAGCATTGTGAGTGTTGTGGTCAAAGCCGTAGCGCCGTACCAGCGTCAGTTTGATTTGCTGGCGGGCGACATACAGGGATGGCTGGAACAGTCGTCCCCGTTGCTGATGCTCATGGGGGATGCGTCAAAAGCGGCTTCTATGCGGGAAATCCTGGCCCGGCACCGTCTGCCGTCGGTTTATGAAAAGCATCCGGAAAAGCTGCGGGACGGCATGGTGATGGTATCAGAAGGTACTTTGCTGAATGGTTTTGAGCTGCCGGACATCCGGCTGGTCGTAGTTACGGAAAAGGATATTTTCGGACGGCAGAAGAAAAAGCTGCGGGCCTCGGTGCCAAAAGGGGAACAAATCACCCATTTCCGCGATATTCATGTTGGGGATTATGTGGTGCATGTGAATCATGGTATCGGCAAGTACTTGGGGGTTGAAACGCTTGAAGTCGGCGGCGTGCACCGCGATTACCTGCATATTAAGTATGGCGGCGACGATAAACTTTTTGTGCCGACGGATCAGGTGCAGCTGCTGCAGAAATATATCGGTTCCGAGGGCGAAGTGCCGCGGCTGCACCGTATGGGCGGCACCGAGTGGGCCAAAGCCAAGGCGCGGGCGCGCGCTTCGGTAGAAGATATTGCCAAGGAGCTGATTGCGCTCTATGCCAGACGCCGCAGTGCCGAAGGCTTTGCTTATCCGCCGGATACTCCCTGGCAA
This sequence comes from Megamonas sp. UBA1799, assembly GCA_002319815.1. Taxonomy (GTDB): domain Bacteria; phylum Bacillota; class Negativicutes; order Selenomonadales; family Selenomonadaceae; genus UBA1799. Next base: position 16,820 of record DCFR01000006.1, on the reverse strand, counting down.
AAGGAGTTTGAGGAGGCGTTTCCCTATGAGGAAACGCCGGATCAGTTGTCGGCGGTCAAAGATATCAAAGCGGATATGGAAAAAACGCTGCCGATGGATCGTTTGCTGTGCGGTGATGTCGGTTTTGGCAAGACAGAAGTTGCAATCCGGGCTGCCTTCAAGGCAGTTATGAGCGGTAAGCAAGTGGCGGTTTTGGTGCCGACAACGGTGCTGGCGCAGCAGCATTACCAGACGTTTACCGCGCGCTTCCTGAATTTTGGTCCGGTAGTGGATGTGATCTGCCGTTTTCGCACGGCCAAGGAACAAAAAGAAACGATTGCCCGCACGGAGCTCGGGCAGGTAGATATTCTGATTGGTACGCATGCGCTGCTCAATCAGCGGAAGTTGAAATTCAAGGATCTGGGTTTGCTGGTTGTCGATGAGGAACAGCGTTTTGGAGTAAAGCAAAAAGAAAAGATCAAAAAAATATCTGCCGGCATCGATGTGCTGACGCTTAGCGCTACACCCATTCCCCGCACTCTGCATATGTCTCTGGTAGGTGCGCGGGATATGAGTATTATTGAAACGCCGCCGGCGGAACGCTTTCCTATCCAGACGTATGTGATTGAGGCAAATGACGGCATTATGGCCAGCGCGATTCGGCGGGAAATTAAGCGCGGCGGGCAGATTTATTTTATTTACAATCGGATTGAGACAATTGATAAGATGCGGCGTCATTTAGAAGAAATCGTGCCGGAGGCGCGTATTCAGACGGCTCACGGGCAAATGCCGGAAGAGATTCTGGAACGGGTTATGGTTGAGTTTTACGAAGGCAGGTATGATATTCTGCTGGCGACAAGTATTGTTGAGAATGGTCTCGATGTTGCCAATGCGAATACCATTATTGTCTATAATGCGGATTATTTTGGCTTGTCACAGCTATATCAGATGCGTGGACGCGTTGGGCGTTCCAATCATATGGCGTTTGCTTATTTTGTGTATCAGGCGGATAAAGTGCTGACGGAAACCGCGGAAAAGCGGCTGCAGGCCATGAAAGAGTTTGCCGAACTGGGAGCTGGGTTCAAGATTGCCATGCGGGATCTGGAGATTCGCGGCGCAGGCAATTTATTGGGATCGCAGCAGCATGGTCATATTGCCAGCGTTGGCTTTGAGATGTACTGCCGTTTGCTGGAAGAAGCGGTACAGGCTATCCGGACAGGAAAACCGGTTGAAGAAATTCCGGAGCCGGTGATTGAGGTGCAGGCTGAAGCCTATATTGACGGCGGCTATATTGATGATGCCATGCATAAAATTGAAGTGTACCAGCGGATTGCGGCGATTCGCCGCGAAGATCAATTGGGGACGCTGATCGATGAACTTATTGATCGTTTTGGCGAGCCAACGAAGCCGGTGCTGCGTCTTTTGGATGCTGCCCGGATTAAAAACTATGCCCGCCGGTTGGGGATCAAATCCATTATTGAAAAGCCGGCAGTTTTAGAAATTACATTTTTGCCGCACCCGGATATTGCGCCGGACAGTCTGGTACAGCTCAAGGGGCGCTTTGGCGCCGCCCTGCGTCTGCTGCCCTTGCAGCAGCTTATGCGGCTGAAGCTGGCAGCGTCGCATAAAAAAGATATTTTGCACTTTATTTTAATGCTGATGCAGCAGCTGGCCGGTGAAGAAACGACCGCTGCGGAAAAGAAGGGAAGCAGATAATCTATGGGAAAGATTACAGTAGCCGGTCTGGGACCAGGGGATTTCGGGCTGATTACCATGGAGGCATGGGAGACCATGCGCACGGCGCCGGTTTTACTCCTGCGTACGGCCAAACATCCAACGGTTGCCGAACTCAAACGGCGCAAAGTCAAGTTTGCTTCTTATGATGCGCTTTATGAACAGGCGGAAAATTTTGAGGCGCTTTATCGGGGGATTGCCGATAACCTGGTGCAGCGGGCACAGGCAGGGGAAGAACTGGTGTATGTGGTTCCCGGCAGTCCGTTGGTGGCAGAGCGCACGGTTGTGCTGCTGCGGGAACAGGCAGTCCGGGCCGGTGTGCCGTTGACAATTCTGCCGGGCATGAGTTTTGTTGAGATCCTCTATACAAGACTGGGGCTGGATCCTATTGCCGGGCTGACCATTGCCGATGCGTCGGATATTAACCGTTTGCCGGTTGATCTGCCAACCGGCCTCATTGTTACGCAGGTTTATAACGAAGCCATTGCTTCTGAAACGAAACTGAATCTGATGGAATATCTGCCGGACGAGTATGAAGTCGTTTATGTGCATAATCTTGGTTTGCCGGATGAGAGCATTCGGACGATTCCTTTGTTTGAACTGGATCGTCAGCCGGATATCGATCACCTGACGAGCCTTTATGTGCCGCCGGTGCGCAGAGGCGAGACCTTCAGCCTGGAGCCGCTGACGGATGTGATGCGCACGCTGCGTTCGCCAGGCGGCTGTCCTTGGGATATTGCACAGTCGCATGAAAGTTTGCGGCGCAATCTTATAGAAGAAGTATATGAAGTGATTGAGGCCATTGATCTAAAAGATTCGGAGCTTTTGTGCGAAGAACTCGGTGATTTGCTGCTGCAGATTGTGTTTCATGCACGGATGGCAGAGGAAGCCGGCGGATTTTCCATGCAGGATGTTGTCAACGGTATTACGGAAAAATTAATCCGTCGGCATCCTCATATTTTTGGTGATGTGCAGGTAGCCGATGCCGGCGAGGTCATGCTGAACTGGGAAGCAATCAAAAAACTGGAGAAACCGGAGCGGATTTCAGCGCTTGACGGTGTCCCCAAGGATTTGCCGGCGCTGGCCGCAGCAGAAAAATTGCAAAAAAAAGCATCTAAAGTCGGATTTGACTGGCAGGAAACAGCGCCTGTCTGGGAAAAATGTGCAGAAGAACTGGCCGAATTAAAGGAAGCGGTCAGCGAAAAAAATGCGGTGCATATTACAGAGGAATTTGGCGATGTCTTGTTTGCGCTGGTCAATCTTTCTCGTTTTTTGGGAGTGGATGCCGAGCTGGCTTTAATGGCTGCTAATCAGAAGTTTCATCGCCGTTTTTCTTATGTAGAACAACAGATAAAAAAGGCTGGACGACCTTGGAAAGAGTATGATCTGGTTCAATTAGATACACTTTGGAATAAAGCCAAAGGCCTAGACAATGCATGACTTTATTCTCTATTTTATCAAAAAAGCCGGGAATCAGAAATTTTTTTGATAAATTTGTAAAAATAAAGAGGAATCCTGTAAAAGATAGCGAATTAAGAGTAACGTAATAATTTCAAAGGAGGCAATACTCGTGAATAAGACTGAATTGGTAGCAAAGGTTGCTGAGAAGGCTGGTTTAACGAAAAAGGATGCTGAGAAAGCAGTGAATGCTCTTCTGTCCAGCGTTCAGGACGCTCTTGTTAAAAAGGATAAGGTTCAGATGATTGGTTTCGGTACTTTTGAAGTAAAGGCCCGGGCTGCTCGTGCTGGACGTAATCCACAGACGGGCGACGCAATTAAGATTCCGGCTTCGAAGAATCCGGTTTTCAAAGCCGGCAAAGCTTTGAAGGACGCTGTCAACAAAAAGAAAAAGTAAAATCCTGTTCGCAGTGGACAGGGGCGTATTCCTGCGGGGACGCTGAAGGGGGATGTTGCATTCATGCAGCATCCCTTTCACTTTTTACAGGAGGGGGATACCATGGAAGGGAAGGTTGTGCTGATTACCGGCGGAACCTCGGGAATCGGCCTGGCAGCCGCCCGTCAGTTCTTGCAGCGCGGAGCCGAGGTTGTGCTGGCAGGGAGAAATGCGGATCGCGGGCAGGCGGCGGTTCGCGAGCTTGACGGCGGGCGGCACAGTTTTTTCCAGACGGCGGATGTACGCGAACCGGCTGCGTGTCAGGCAGCCGTGCAGGCAGCCGTAGGCCATTTTGGCCGTCTGGATGTATTGGTGAATTCTGCCGGGGTCTATTGTGAACAGGCGGCGGAGGCGCTGACCGAAGAAAGATATGCCGCCGTTATGGATACCAATGTCAAGGGAACGATGTTTATGGCCCGCTACGCTCTGCCGGAGTTGAAAAAGCAGTTGGGCAGTTCAATTGTCAATGTGGCTTCGGATGCCGGCTTACAGGGAAATTATGGCTGCAGTTTATATTGTGCATCCAAGGGCGCGGTTACCTTATTTACAAAAGCGCTGGCCCTGGAAGCGGCGGCCAGTCAAATAAGGGTGAACTGTGTTTGCCCCGGTGATATTGCTACGCCGCTTACCGAAGCGCAGCTGCGGGCAGAACCTTCTTATGAGGAGGCGCTGCAGGCGATGCGTTCTGTTTATCCTTTGGGACGCATCGGCACGGCTGAAGAAGCCGCTGCCGTCATCGTATTCCTGGCTTCGCCGGCGGCTTCGTTCGTAACTGGCGCGGCCTGGAGCGTCGATGGCGGGATTACAGCCTGATTTTACCCGTCGGTTTCATGTTTCATTGCATGGGACAGACGGATATGTTAGAATAAAGGTCAACATAAAAGGGGAACGGGATTTGGAGGAACCGGAGATGCAGGGAAAAAGCTTTCTGATTGTCGCGGCTTCTATTGGCGCAGGCCATGTGAAAGCGGCGGAAGCAGTGGCGGATGAACTAAAAATTAAATACCCGGAGGCAGCGATTCGCATTGTTGACTTTACGATGTGGCGCGTATCCTGGGCAACGGCATTTATGAAGGCCGCCTATCTGGCGATCCTTCATTTTGTGCCGAATCTATACGAGTTCCTTTATAAATTTACCGGCGGCCGGGCCGGCGGCATCTCAGTTCAGAGCCTTATATCGGTGATTACCCAGTACGATATAGCCGCACTTATTAAAAAATACCGGCCGGATGCCATTATCTGTACGCATCCTTTTCCAGCCGGGGCTACTTCCTGGTTAAAGAAGAAGCATCCGGATGATTTCCTTTTTGCGACGGTCATTACGGATTATTCGGTTCATCAGATGTGGATTTATCCGAATGTCGATCGTTATTTTGTGGCCCGTGAAGCCATGAAAACGGATTTGATCGCCGCGGGACTGACGCCACAGCATATTTGTGTCACTGGAATTCCGGTGACCGGCAGCTTTCATCGGGCGGAGGACCGGCCGGGTATTTTGCGTGAGCTTGGGCTCAACGATACACAGCCGGTGGTTCTTATTATGGGAGGCGGATTGGGACTGGGCGGTGTTGATTTTGCGCTTATGCAGCTGGAAAAGATGACGATGCCGCTGCAGATCCTGGTCGTTGCCGGACGCAATGCGGAGCTCAAGGCGCGGGTGGAGGCCATTGCGGCCCGTTCACAGCACAAGGTGGAGGCATGGGGTTATTCCACCCGGGTACGCGAGCTCATGGCGGCGGCTACACTTCTTATCAGCAAACCCGGCGCGCTGACGATTAGCGAGGCCTTGGCGGCGGAATTGCCGATGCTGCTGCATGAACCGATTCCCGGGCCGGAGACGGAAAATGCTGTTTATGCGGCCCGACGGGGTACAGCTATATGGCTAAAGTCTGATGAAAAACTCGGCGAAGCCATTGCTGATGTTCTTACGCATCCGGAGCGATTGGGCGAGATGCGGGAAAATGCGCGGCAAGTCAAGCGCCCCTTCGCTGCGCGGGAAATTGTTGCTTGTCTGGCAGACGCTTTGGAAATATTTGAGAAACGGCACTGAATGGTTCTTTAGCCGGAAGGGATTCGCTTTTTTCGTGGCGAAATATATCAAACGTCGGATAGCAATTGCTGCGATTTTTTATCAGCAATGAAAACTAAGCTGGCGGCGGAAGACAGGCGCCGTTTTCAGCACAGAAAAACTGGTGAGAACAATGACATTAAAAAAGCTGGAAAAACAGGGAGATGGCAATTTGATTTGCCCGACCTGTGGCCGAACACTTGATTTTGTCGATGGTGGGGCTGTCCGGGTGGTAGATGGGCATCTGGATATGGAAAATATCAAGCCAAAATATGAGTGCAATATCTGCGGGGTGTATTACCGCGAGGTGTTGCAGTCCGGCTATTATGATGCGTTTCCTTTGGCGACGGCAGATTCTGCCCCCGAGCTGTCGGAGCATGATCCGGCGCCGGTTACAAAGCCGGTTAAAAAGAAAAAGCACCATTTGCTTAAAAAAGTCCGTTCGACCGGCGAATTACTGCCGGTTACGCTGCAGCGCGATCAGGACGGTCACTGCCCCTGCCCGCGCTGCGGAGCTCTGATGGACTATGTGGAGGGACAGCCGGTGCGGCTTGTTGACGGCAAACCGGATATGGACAATGTGCTGGATCATTTTATTTGTGCCCAGTGTCATTCGGTTTATCGGCGGATTGTAAAGACAGATTATTTTCAATGGACAGAAAAATGAAGAAAATACCGATGGCTTTTCAAAAATGCTTGCAGAAATAGCAATTTCTTTGTATTATAAAAGTATCTTTTGATGGTGGTTGCGGGAAAGCAGGGAAAGTATGGAAGGGCAAAAAACAGCAGGCTCCGGCCGTCATATAAATTGGTTTGTGCTTATGCTGGTGGGCATTTTCGCTTATTTTTCCTATACTTTTGTGTGTCAGCAAATCCATCTGAATGCGATCGACCGCGATTATTTAGCGGCACAGGCGCGGCTGGACAGCGCTCGTGAGGAGCACGCGGCGCTGCAGCAGGAAAAGGCTGAGCTGGAAGATCCCGCTTATGTTGAAAAGGTGGCCAGAGAAGATCTGGGCATGACCCGGCAGGGGGAACTGCCTTATATTTCATCGCGCAAGTGATGGGGAACCTGGTGATATGTCCTTGACACTCGGAAAGAGGCAAGGGTATAATAAGCGTGTAATGTAAATTTTAAGGAGGAAGTAATTTGTCCATTGAAGTTGGCGCTGTGCTGGAAGGTATTGTGACCGGCATCACGAAATTTGGTGCTTTTGTCGAGCTTCCTGGCGGGAAAGTCGGCCTGGTTCATATTTCTGAGGTCGCGGATGTGTACGTGAATGATGTGAAGGATTTCCTGAAAGACCGTCAGAAAGTGAAAGTTAAGGTACTGACGGTGGATGAGCATGGCAAGATTGGCCTGTCAATCAAAAGGCTGCAGGAGAAAAAACCGGAGGTTCAGGGTGCTCAGGGCGCACCGGGACCCCGCACGCCGGCGTTTCGCCCGCAGCATCGTGAGCACCGGTCGCCGACGAATGATTTTCGGCGGCAGGGACGCTTTAACAGCGCACCGCTTACTTTTGAAGACAAATTATCTAAGTTCCTCAAGGACAGCGATGAGCGGCTGACGGATCTGCGGAAAAAGACAGATTCCAAACGCGGCGGCCGCGGCGGCTCTCGTCGGTGTGAATAAAAGGGATTCAGAAAGCACTCTGCAAAGGGTGCTTTTTGTGATTATCGGTCGGTGTTGGATGGGATGAATATGGCAGAAATGCTGGCGCAGGTAGAAAAATTTTGCGAGCAAAATAAATTATTGGCTACGGGGGATTCGGTGCTGATTGCTTGTTCGGGCGGGCCAGATTCTCTGGCGCTGGTTCAGGTATTGCTGGCATTGCGGGAAAAGTATCAGCTGCATTTGGCCGTCGGTCATTTCGAACATGGTATCCGGGGGGCGGCATCTCTTGAAGATGCTGCTTTTGTGCGGGTTTTTTGTCAACGACAAGGGCTGGCCTTTTATCTGGCGGCTGCCGATGTGCCGGCCTATAGCCGACAGCATCATTTATCGCTGGAAACAGCGGCGCGGATGCTGCGTTATCGTTTCTTACGGGCGACGGCCCGGAAGTTGGGAGCGGGAACGCTGATTGCCACGGCGCATCAGGCGGATGATCAGGCCGAAACAGTGCTCATGCGGATTTTACGCGGGACCGGGGTAGATGGCTTGGCGGGCATTCAGCCGCGAACTGCCGATATTATTCGGCCGCTGCTTTGTGTACCGCGGGCAGAAATTGAGGCTTACTGTCAACAGCAGGGCCTGCAGCCGCGTTATGATGCGACAAATGCTGTTCCCGATTGTACGCGTAATCGTTTGCGGCTTATGTTACTGCCGCAGCTTGGCCGGGAGTATAATCCGGATATTGCCGCGTCACTTTGTCGCTTAGCAGCAATTGCTGCGGAGGAAAGTGATTTTCTGGCCGGGGAGGCGCAAGCCGCCTGGGATGAGATGGCAGTGCCTTTGGAAAACGGCATTCAGCTGCCTTTGGCAGCTTTTCGGCGATTGCATCCGGCTTTGCAGCTGGCGGTATTGCGGCGGGCGCTTAGCGGTGAACAGGGAACCGACGGCCTGGGTTATGTTCATTACCACGCTTTGCGCCAGTTGCTGCAGAACGGGCGGACCGGGGCTGGACTGCGATTGCCGCATGGCATTGAGGTTCGGATTACCTATGGCGCAGCTGTTTTCCTGACGGCAGCCGATGATAGTTCGGGGGCTGCGTCGTCGGCAGAGCAGTCGTTTGTTTCCTGCCTGCTGACGGTGCCTGGCGTTACGGACCTGCCGGAAAGCGGCTGGCAGGTGACAGCGGAGCTATTGACCGAAGCTTCTCCAGTTGCTGGTGCCGATTGCATCCTTTGCGATGCGGATCAGCTGCCGGGACCTTTACAGATCCGCAGCCGCCAGCCGGGAGATAAATTGGTGATTGAGAGCGGCACGCAGAAAGTTAAAAAGCTGCTGATTGACCATAAAGTGCCTCGCTGGGAGCGCAATCAGGTGCCTGTTTTTACTGCCGGCAATATGATTTTTTGGGTTGGCGGAATCCGGCAGGCTGCAGTGGCCCGCATTACGGATACAACTCGCCATTTTTTGCGTTTAACCCTGGTGCGGAAATGCGTTTCGGCGCCAGACAGGGAAAATTTATAACACAGGAAAGAGGAATACCTATTATGATGATGGATGATGTAGAAAAAGTGTTGTTTACCAAAGAGAGACTGGATGCCAAAGTTGCTGAACTAGGGCAGAGAATTAGTCTTGATTATGCGGATAAAGAAATTTTTGCCGTGGGCATTCTCAAGGGAGCGTTTGTTTTTGCGGCCGATCTGGTACGCAATATCAATCGGCCGCTGCAGATGGATTTTATGATTGCATCCAGTTATGGGAACGGCGCTAAATCCAGCGGTACGGTGAAAATCATGAAGGATCTTGATTTCGATATTGCGGGCAAACATGTATTGCTCATTGAGGATATTATTGATTCCGGGCTAACGATGAAATATCTGATTAAGAATTTGCAGACTCGCCATCCGGCCAGTGTCAAACTTTGTGCGCTGCTCTCCAAGCCTTCACGCCGACAGGCCGATGTGACGATTGATTACTGCGGATGGGAAGTTCCCGATGAGTTTCTCGTCGGTTATGGCCTTGATTATGCGGAAAAATATCGTAATCTGCCCAGCATTGGCATTTTAAAACGGGAAATTTACTCGTAATAGTTTGTACAATGCGGCATTTGATGGTATAATAGATTCTCGTGGAGTCTTTTATCCTGACTCCCGTTATTAAGGAGGATGACCGATTGAGCAAGTTTGCCAGAAATGTAGGATTTTATTTGTTGATCATCTTTGTAGCGATTACGATTATCGACTACTTTTCAACAAAAAGCACTACAAAACAAGAGATAAATTATACTGCTTTTTTGCAGCAGGTCGATGCTGGTAATGTTGCCAATGTTACCCTGGTCGACAATATTATCAAGGGGACTTTGTCGGATGGAACCGCCTTTACGACAATCACCCCGAATGCTCCCAACGGCGATTCCAGCCTGGTAGAAAAGTTACAGGCAAAGAATGTCGATATCAAAGCGGAAAATCCGCCGGAGCCGCCATGGTGGTCGACGATGTTTTCTTCTCTCTTGCCAATGCTGCTTTTGATTGGCGTATGGTTCTTTATCATGCAGCAGACGCAGGGCGGCGGCGGTCGGGTTATGTCGTTCGGCAAGAGCCGGGCGCGTATGAGCGGCGCTGATAAGGTAAAAGTGAATTTTTCGGATGTTGCCGGAGCAGATGAAGCGAAGCAGGAACTTGAGGAAGTCGTAGAATTTCTCAAGCATCCGAAAAAATTTAATGAGCTGGGTGCCCGGATTCCAAAGGGCGTGCTGCTGTTTGGCCCTCCGGGTACCGGCAAGACGCTGCTGGC
>DCFR01000006.1:0-6471 GCA_002319815.1 Megamonas sp. UBA1799 | reverse complement strand
CCGGCGAGGCCGGCGTGCCGTTCTTTACGATCAGCGGCTCCGATTTTGTCGAGATGTTTGTCGGTGTCGGTGCTTCACGCGTGCGGGATCTCTTTGAGCAGGCCAAGAAAAATGCTCCTTGTATTGTATTTATTGATGAAATCGATGCTGTGGGCCGCCAGCGCGGCGCTGGCGTCGGCGGCGGTCATGATGAGCGTGAACAGACGCTGAATCAGCTGCTGGTGGAGATGGATGGCTTTGCGGCCAACGAGGGGATCATCATTATTGCGGCGACGAACCGTCCTGATATTTTGGACCCAGCATTGCTGCGTCCGGGCCGCTTTGACCGGCAGATCGTTGTTGATAAACCGGATGTACGAGGCCGTCTGGCAATCCTTAAGGTGCATACCAAGGGGAAACCCGTTGATAAAAATGCGGATCTCGATATTCTGGCGCGGCGTACTCCGGGATTTACCGGTGCCGATCTCAGCAACTTAGTCAATGAAGCGGCTTTGCTTTCGGCGCGGCGCAATCGTAAGTCGATTGGTATGGATGCGCTGGAAGAGTCCATTGAGCGGGTCATGGCTGGACCAGAACGCAAGTCCAAGGTTATGAGCGATAAAGAAAAGCGACTTACGGCTTATCATGAAGGCGGGCATACGCTGGTCGGCATGCTGTTGCCGAATGCGGATCCGGTGCATAAGGTCACAATTATTCCTCGTGGCCGTGCGGGCGGGTACACGCTGATGCTGCCGAAAGAAGATCGTTCTTACGAGACGCGCAGCGAGCTGATGGATGAACTGAAGACTTTGCTGGCGGGTCGTGTTGCAGAAGAAGTTATTCTGAAGGAAATCAGCACCGGGGCTCAGAGTGATATTCAGCGGGCTTCGCAGGTTGTGCGCAGCATGATTACCCAGTATGGTATGAGTGATGTTCTCGGACCGATTTCTTTTGGCGAGGGCCATAATCATCAGGTATTCCTGGGACGTGATTTCAATAATCAGCGCAATTATTCGGAAGAAGTTGCCTGTGAAATTGACAAGGAAGTTCGTAAGTATATTGAAGATGCTTATGAGGAATGCCGTACAATTATTACGGATAATATCGATAAACTGCATTTGATCGCACAGGCGCTGATTGAACGCGAAACGTTGAATGCGTCTGAACTCGAGGAACTGATGACCAAGGGAAAGATCAGTGATGCCGGAGTGGCTGCTGAGATATCGGCCAATCAGAATTCCGATGGCACACCAGCGACACTTCCTGTTCAGTCTGTGACGGAACCCGTTCCAACGGCAGAAACAGCCGAAGAGGACAAGGGCGATGAGCCGTTGGCTAAACCGGCTGAACCAAAACTTAATATCACCAGACATGAATAAGCTTGAGGCGGTAAGCAATCTTTGCTGATAAAGCAGGATTGCAGCGCCGGGCCTTGCTGGAGCTTGGCTGGTTTTGCAAAGGGGAACTGTTTTTCGGAGCAGTTCTCTTTTTCTTTTGCAGGTCTTGCATTTTTATTCGCTTAATGTTATACTGATATTGTAATCAATTAAATACATACCGTTATAAGAGCAAAGCAGCTCGCCGGAAAATTTCCGGTGGGCTTTTGTTTTCTTATTGAAAGGAATACGGCTTATGCATACACAGGCAAAAGCACAAGTGCTGCAGGATATGCGGCTGTCCTTGGAAAACATCGATACGGCCGCTTTAAGGCGTCATACACATGAAGCCGCGCGTATGGGCATAGATCCTGTCGTTGCTATACGTTATGGTCTGGTGGATGGTATTCAGGCATTGAGCGCTGCTTTTGATAATGGGGAGATTTTTATTCCCCAACTTTTGGTGGCCGCAGAGGCCGTAGGGGACTCCATCCGAATTCTTCGGCGGCAGCTGGGGCGGATGGAAGAAAAGCGACCGGCCCCGTCGTCGGGTAAAGTTCTTGTCTACGCAGTGGAAGGTGATATTCATGATATTGGGAAGACAATTGTGGCGACGATTCTGGCCGCCAGTGGTTTTACCGTTATGGATCTGGGGCGCAATGTAGCTGCCGTACGGGTTGTTGAAGCGGCCCGGCAGCAGCAGGCTGATGTTATTATTGGGTTTGCGCTGATGACGACAACGCTGCCGGTGCAGCGGGAACTTATCAAATGCCTTTGCGAGCAGGGACTGCGGCAGCAATTTGCTGTACTGGTCGGTGGGGCAGCCGCTTCGGCAGAATGGGCTCGGGCCATTGGCGCCGATGCGTATGCCGATTCGCTGGTATCAACTGTGAAGTTGGTACGGCGATTAAGCGGTCGGCGCAAGCTGCATTTGGTGTTTTGATTTTATACGGAGGGTGGATCGTATGGATCGCAGGGACTCTAAATCCGTGCAGCCGAGTGAAACTCTCGGACTCTCCGCCAAAAAAATTCCATGTAAATGTGAGAATAGAGGCAAAAAAATGGCAGGAAAAAATGTTGTGGCAATTGTACAAAAGCCAACGAGTAAGGCTCGGCAGCGTTTTTATCGTAAGAATGTTGTTTTTTTTCATTTGGTCAGGAAATTAAAATTGTGGCCGGCGCGTTCCGGTGTTCTGCACGGAGTCCGAACAATCGAAGAAAATGGCGATACCGCAGTCATTACAACGCACTGCGGCGAGACATTCACCATTCGGAACTCGCGGACTTGCCGGGCAGCCCGCTGGCTGCGCAATAAATGGTGTATTAAAGCCTGTAAAAAATGTGCGATTCCGGATTGGAAACTGGAAAAATATACAAATACCACGATGACGCATAAATGGGGCGCCGGGCTTTAAAAAAGTTTTTTTATACTGTTTTATAACGGTAAATAATTATTTGAAAACAGGAGGCAAAGAAAATGAAGGAAAAAATGACAGGTCGGGAAGTGCTGTTGAATGTTTTGCAGGGTAAGCCGGCTGACAGGCTGCCGGTCATGAGCGTTTGTCAGTATGCAACTTATGAATTGATGGATGCAGCTGGAGCTGCCTGGCCGGAAGCGCATAGGGATGCGCAGTTGATGGCTGCTTTGTCGGGCGCCGGCGCTTCTATTCTTGGGCTGGATGCAGTGCGGGCGCCTTATTGCCAAACGGTGGAAGCAGAAGCGTTTGGCGCCGTAGTTAAAGAGGGAGGAAAAACGCATATACCAAGTATTGCCCGGCATCCCTATACCTTTGATGATTGTCCGTCTTGTCCGGCTGATTTTTTAACGCGCGGCCGCATTCCAACGGTATTGGAAGCGGTTCGGATTATGAAAGCACAGCTGGGCGAGCATACGGCGGTAATGGGTGGCATTGGCGGTCCTTTCAGTATTGCCAACAGTTTGGTGGGAATTACACCGTTTCTGAAAGCTATGTTTAAAAAACCGGAGACGATTATTCCGCTTTTAGAAGCCGGCTATGAAGCGGCACTAACGCTGGGAGAAGCTTTTATTGCAGCTGGGGCAGATATCATTGTCGTTGAAGATATGATGGCTTCCTTGGACATGATTAGTCCCAAAAATTTCCGGACGATGGCGGCACCGTATGAAAAGCGGCTTATTGAAAAATTATCGGTGCCGGTGATTTTACATATCTGCGGTAAATTGGATAAGGTTATGCCCGATATTGCGGCAACCGGCGCCGCGGCAATCAGTGTGGAATCGGCAGTGGATATTCCGGCCGTTCGGACCATGTTTGCGGCGGAGGGAATCACAACGCCGATTGCCGGCGACATCAATCCGTCCGGCGTACTGCTTTCTGGTACACCGGACGAGGTAAGGGCCGCTGTCAGGAATGCGGTGTCCCGCGGCGTCAGCATCATATCGCCTGGCTGTGCTGTGGCGCCCGGTACGCCGCTGGCCAATCTGCGGGCAATGGTTGAAGAGGGGCGCCGGGTTTCTCAAGCATAAAACAGCATAAAAAAACATCGCTGCCAATAGGATGCAGCGATGTTTTTTTAGCGTTTTAGTAGTGCTCTAAATCTTTTTCGGTAATGCGCTTCCGAAAGATCCAGTAGGTCCATCCCTGATAGAGTAAGATGACTGGAACCAGGCAGGCTGCAGCAATTGACATGACTGTAAGCGTATACGGAGATGAGGCGGCATTATAAATCGTAAGGCTCCATTCCGGCTGCAGATTGGATACCATGATACGCGGAAAAAGGCCGGCAAAGATGGCGGCTGTCGCCATCACAATCGTCAGCGAACTCAAAATGAAGGAAGGACGGATTTTTTGCCGCCAGTAGGCGATCCAGCTGCCCAAAAAAAGCAGGGCAGTGAGCACCAGTAAAATGACAGCCAATGGATGCTGGAGAAAATCTGTTTTTCCGACGGTCATCAAAGCGTAAGCCGCCAATGCCAGCAGCGCTGCCAAGCCGCTGCGGCGTCCCAGCGTTTGCAAGCGCTGGTCCAAGGGGCTGTGGTCCAGCCGTAAGGTAAGAAACGCCGTGCCATGGAAAGTAAACAGAAGCAGAAAAGTTATTCCGCCCAGCAGTGTATAGGGCGTCAGTAAGTCAATAAAGCGGCCGATGTACAGCATGTGGCCGTTAATAGGCAGTCCGGCAAGCAGATTGGTCACCGCCACCCCCCAGAGTACAGCCGGTACAGCGCTGCCGAAGCAAATAGACCAGTCCCAGAAGGTATGCCATGATTCCCTATCGAGGCGGTTGCGTAGTTCAAGACCGGCACCACGGAAAATCAGCGCGCAGAGCAGTAAAAAAAGAGCCATATAAAACGCACTGAACATCGTTGCATAGACATGCGGAAACGCGGCAAAAAGTGCGCCGCCGGCGGTGATCATCCAAACTTCGTTGCCGTCCCAAACAGGAAGAATCGTACGCAGCATAAGGCGGCGTTCCGTTTCATCGTTTCCCAGCAGCGGCGCGATCATACCAACGCCATAGTCAAAGCCCTCGAGCAGGAAAAAGCCGGCAAATAAGATGGTAATGAGAATGAACCAAAGAATATTGAGATCCATTATGCATCCCTCCAATCTTCTAGACGGGCCGGTGTTTTGCGGATATACCGCAGCGCTGCATACAGCGCCGCCAGTGCCAGAAAAAGATATACCAGCGTGTAGCCGACAAGTGTCATCAGCACTTCTCCCGGAGCCAGAACCGGTGAAAAGGCCTCCATGGTCTTTTGCAGTCCGACGACAATCCAGGGCTGTCGTCCGGCTTCCGTGATAAACCAGCCGGTCGTGTTGGCGATAAAAGGCAGCGGCAGAGATAGAATAAGCAGCCAGAGCAGATAAGGGCAGTTTTTCTCTTTTCTGAGCATCCATACCGTCGCCAGAGCCAGCAGCAGCAAAATGCCGCCGGCTGCCAGCATGATGCGGAAACTCCAGAACAGGCCGGTGACGGCCGGAACGTAATTGCCGGCGCCATACTGTTGAACCGAGAGATCCTGCAGTTCCTTTATGCCTTTCACTTCGCCGGACGGCCGGTTATGTACCATGAAGGAAAGCATATTGGGCACATCAATGGCAAACGTGTTTTCCTGTTTGTCAGTATCGATGAGCGCGACCGCTGTAAACGGTGCCGGATCGGCTGATTCCCACAGCGCTTCCATCGCTGCCAGTTTCATCGGCTGCACCTGCGCTACATATTGTGCCTGCAGATGTCCGCTGCCCATAGCGCCCAGCAGGCCTATAACCGTGAAGACGGCAGCGCCCATGAGGCATTGGCGGAATACGGCCATCGCCGGGCCGCGCTGCAGCACCTTATAGGCGCAGATCGCCAGCAGCAGGCAGCCGCTGGTTGCGATGCAGGCAAATAAGGTGTGGGTAAACTGGAAAATTGCATACGGATTGGTAATCAGCGCAAAAAAATCGGTCATTTCAGCACGTCCGTTGCGCAGAATATAGCCGACCGGATGCTGCATAAAGGAATTGGCGACCAGAATCCAAAACGCCGATAAATTACTGGCCAGCGCTACAATCCAGATACAGGCACAATGAAGCTTCGGTGACAGTCTTTTCCAGCCGAAGACCCAGAGCCCGAGGAAGGTAGATTCCAGAAAAAAAGCGGACAGCGCTTCCAGCGCCAGCGGAGCGCCAAAAATATCGCCCATAAAACGAGAATATTCCGACCAGTTCATGCCGAAATGAAATTCCTGTACAATCCCGGTTACGATTCCCATGCCAAAATTGATGAGAAAAATTGTGCTAAAAAATTGAATGAGTCCACGGCAATGTTTTTTCCACTCCGGCCGCTGTGTTTTTACATAGCAGGTCTCCAGCAGGGCAAGAAAAATAGAAAGCCCCAGGGTCAGAGGAACAAACAGAAAATGGTACGTCGTGGTGATGGCAAATTGCCAACGTGACAGAGACAGTACATCCATAAGTATCCTTCCTTTCCGTCGTCCCGGCATTTTATTGTATTGTGTCGTTATTGCAAACAATAATGGCCGGAAAATCATTTTCGTTTACAACTTGATTATACGTCAATGGATGGGGAAAAACAATCAATTACAATAATTTTCTTAAAAATTATTGTCTCAACTTTCCCAGCACAAATCGGC